>NZ_JBIUAG010000036.1:0-114552 GCF_044547355.1 Kutzneria sp. NPDC052558 | reverse complement strand
GTGGCGAGGTGGTGGGCGATGAGTTGGCCGAGTTGGCCGGTGCCGCCGGTGATGAGGACGGTTTTGGTGGGGTCGAGCGGTGAGGGCCGGTCGGTCGCCGGCAGCCGAACCAGGCGAGGTTCGGTGATGGTGTCGGGTTCGGTCATGAGCAGGAACTGGTTGGGGTGTTCGGATTGTGCGGTGCGGACGAGTCCGTGGATGGGGGCGTGGTCGAGGGTGTCGTCGGTGACGATGGCGAGTCGGTGGTCGGCGGGGTGGTCGTGCTTGAGCCAGTCCTGGATGACGTCGAGGGTCTCGTGCACGTCGATCGCGTGATGGCGGACGAGGTGCAACCCAGAGTCGGGAGTGACCGGCACCCAGTCGACGCCGTACAGCGGCAGCGCCGGCCGGTTCGACATCGGACGTAGCGCAAGGGAATCGACCGCCGCGACCGGCTGACCGGACTGGTCGGCGATGGTCAGCGCGACCGTGTCCGAGCCGGTGGAGACCAAGCGGACGCGCAGCGCGGTGGCGCCGGTCCTGTGATTGCGCACACCGGACCACGAGAACGGCAGCAGGAGACGGTCACCAGCCAGCGGATGCAGGGCCGCGTCCAACAACGCGGGGTGGAGCGCGAATCGGTCGGCCGAGGCCTGTAGTTCCGTCGGCAGCTCGACTTCGGCGAACAGATCCGTGCCCCGTTGCCACAGGCGGCGCAGGCCCTGGAACGACGGTCCGTAGGCATAACCCTGGTCGGCCAGCGCGGTGTAGTCCACTGGGAGTTCGGCCGCGTCGTTGGGCGGCCACTCCGCCAGTTCGACGCCCTCGCCGGCCGTGGCGCTCAGCGTTCCGGTGGCGTGCTTGGTCCAGTCCGCCGGGTCGCCGTCCGTGGGCGCGGAGTGGATGGCGATCGACCGGCGGCCGACGTCGTCCGCTTCGCCGACGGTCACCTGGAGCCGGATCGCCCCCTGCTCCGGGAGAACGACCGGAGCGAGCACGGTCAGCTCGTCGACGGTCGGGGTCTCGGTGCGTTCGCCGGCCTGCACGGCCATTTCCACCAGCGCTGCCGCCGGCAACAGCACGGTGTCGGCGACGACGTGGTCGGCCAGCCAGGGATGCTCGGACCGCGACAGTTCGGCGGTGAGCACCAGGCTGTTGCTCTCGGCCAGCTCGACCTCGGCGCCCAGCAACGGATGCCGCACGGCCGAGACGCCGAGTCCGCTCGCCACCCCGGCCGGGGCGTCCAGCCAGTAACGGCGACGCTGGAACGCGTAGTTGGGCAGGGGAATCCTTTGCGCGCCGGGAAAGACTCGTGACCAGTCGACGGCCGCCCGGCGCAGGTGCCCGTGCGCGATGGCGACGGCCAGGGTCTCGGCCGTGGGCTTTCCCGGTCGGAGGACGGCAGTGGCCGCGTCCGATGCCTCGGTGAGGGCCGTGAGGGTGGCGTCGGGGCCGAGTTCCAGGTAGCTGGCGACCCCGAGGTCGGCCAGTGTGCGCAGGCCGGTGTGAAAGCGCACCGGTGCGGCGATGTGCTCGGCCCAGTAGTCGGGGCTGGTGAGTTGCTCGTCGGTGGCGGGCGTGCCGGTCAGGTTCGAGACCACCGGGATGGTCGGGTGGTGGTAGGTGATTTCGGCGGCGATGGCGCGGAATTCGGGCAGGGCACTGGCCATGTGCGGGGAGTGGAAGGCGTGGCTGACCCGCAGGCGCTTGGTGCGTCGCCCGCTGGCCCGCCAGCTGCTGGCCATCCGCTCGGCTTCGTCCGCGTCACCCGAGATGACGACCGCCTCCGAGCCGTTGACGGCGGCGAGGGTGACGGTGTCGGTGAGGGTGGGGGCGATCTCGGTTTCGGTTGCCTGGATTGCGATCATGGCGCCGTCGTCGCGGGCGGCTTGCATGAGTCGGCCGCGGGCGGCGACGAGTTTCGCGGCGTCTGGTAGATCGAACACGTCGGCGACGTGGGCGGCGGCGAGTTCGCCGATCGAGTGGCCGGCCAGGTAGTCGGGAGCCAGCCCGTAGGAGCGGACAAGGTGGTACAGGGCGACTTCGAGGGCGAACAGGGCTGGTTGGGCGTATTCGGTGCGGTGCAGGAGGTCGTCGGGGTTGGTGAACATGATGTCGCGGAGCGGTTGGTCGAGGTGAGGTTCGAAGGCGGCGAAGATCTGGTCGAGGGCGGCGGCGAATACAGGTTCGGTGGTGTAGAGGTCGTGGCCCATGCCGGTTCGTTGGCTGCCTTGGCCGGTGAAAAGGAACGCGGCCTTCCCGGCCAGGTCGCCGCGGATCAGCTGGTCGCCGACGAGCACCGCCCGGTCGGGCAACGCGGGTCGTGTGGCGAGCGTGTAGCCGATGTCAGTTCGATCGGAATCGGGATGAGCCGCGAGAAAACCGCGCAACTGGTCGACCTGGGCGTCCAACGCCGCCGTGCCCCGGGCCGACACCACCAGCGGCAGTGCCGTTCGACCGTCACGCGGCCGTTCGATCCGGGGCTGCCCGGCTGGTTCCTCGATGATGACGTGGGCGTTGGTGCCGCTGATGCCGAACGAGGAGATGCCGGCCCGGCGTGGCCGGTCGCCGGCTGGCCACTCCACCGGTTCGGTGAGCAGTGCGACGGCACCCGCCGACCAGTCGACGTGCGGGGACGGCTCGTCCACGTGCAGGGTGCGTGGCAGTGCGCCGTGCCGCATCGCCTCGATCATCTTGATCACGCCGCCGACCCCGGCCGCCGCCTGGGAGTGGCCGATGTTCGACTTGAGCGAGCCCAGCCACAGCGGCTGGTCCCGGTCCTGGCCGTAGGTGGCCAGCAGGGCCTGGGCCTCGATCGGGTCACCCAGCGTGGTGCCGGTGCCGTGGGCCTCCACAGCGTCCACATCGGACGGACGAAGTCCCGCCGCCGCGAGTGCGGCCCGGATGACCCGCTCCTGGGACGGGCCGTTCGGCGCCGTCAGACCGTTGCTGGCCCCGTCGGAGTTGACCGCCGACCCGCGCAGGACCGCCAGCACCTGATGACCGTTGCGCCGGGCGTCGCTGAGGCGCTCGACCAGCAGCAGGCCGACTCCCTCGCTCCACCCCGTGCCGTTGGCGCTGGCCGCGAAGGAGCGGCAGCGGCCGTCGGGGGACAGGCCGCGCTGCCGGCTGAACTCGATGAACGTACTCGGGCTGGACATCACGGTGACGCCGCCGGCCAGGGCCAGGTCGCATTCGCCGGTGCGCAGCGCCTGCGCGGCCAGGTGCAGGGCGACCAGCGAGGAGGAACACGCGGTGTCCACGGTCAAGGCGGGGCCGGTGAGGCCGTAGGTGTAGGCGATACGACCGGAGACCACGCTGGAGGTGTTGCCGGTCAACAGATAACCCTCCACCTCCTCGGGGGTCCGGCCGAGCCGCGCGGCGTAGTCGTCGTACATCACGCCGCTGAACACACCGGTGTTGCTGCCCCGCACGGTCGCCGGGTCGATACCCGCGTTCTCGAACAGCTCCCACGCGGTTTCCAGCAGCAGCCGCTGTTGCGGGTCGGTCGCGGTCGCCTCGCGCGGGGAGATGCCGAAGAACTCGCGGTCGAACTGGTCGGCGTCGTGAAGGAAGCCGCCATGGCGGCTGTACGTGGTGCCGATGTGGTCGGGGTCCGGGTCGTACAGCGTGGTCAGCGGCCAACCCCGGTTGACCGGGAACTCGCTGATCGCGTCGACTCCGTCGACGACCAACCGCCACAGGTCCTCCGGCGATCGCACACCGCCGGGGTAGCGGCAGGCCATGCCGACGATCACGATGGGATCGTCGTCGGACTGTCGGACGGCCGGACGCGCGGGTTCGGGGAGGGCGGGTTCGGCGAGCCGGCCGAGCAGGAACTCGGCCAGGGCGCTGGGGGAGGGGTGGTCGAAGACCGCGGTCGCGGGGATCGGGAGACCGGTCACCGCGACGAGGCGGTTGCGCAGCTCGATCCCGGCGAGCGAGTCGAAACCCTGTTCCTTGAACGCGCGGGTCGGATCGAACGTGGCCGGATCGGCGTGCCCCAGCACGGTCGTGGCCGCGCCGCGCACCGCGTCCAGCAACGCGACCCGCTGCTCCTCGGCCGGACGTTCGGCCAGCGCCGCCCCCCATGAGTCGCCGGTGGGCCGAGGTGCTGCCCGCCGCCGCCCCACGGCGGCCTTGGTGATCTTGGCCGGCACCAGCAACGGCCGGTCGGCGCGCAACGCCGCGTCGAACAGCGCCAGTCCATCCTGAGTGGACAGTGGGGCCACGCCGTTGCGGGCCCATCGGGCCACGTCCGCGTCGGCGAGCGAGTCGCCCATGCCGTGTTCCCACAGGCCCCAGGCCAGGGACACCGCCGGGAGTCCGAGGGCGCGCCGGTGGTGGGCCAACGCGTCCAGATAGGTGTTGCCGGCCGCGTAGTTGGCTTGGCCGGCGTTGCCGATGACGCCGGACATCGAGGAGAACAGGACGAATGCCGAAAGGTCGAGGTCCCGGGTGAGGTCGTGCAGGTGTCGGGCCGGTTCGATCTTCGACCGCAGCACGTCGTCGAGCCCCTCGTGCGTGAGGGCCGTGACGGTCGCGTCGGCCAGCACGCCGGCGAGGTGGAACACCGCGGTCAACGGGTGTTCGGCGGGAATACCAGCCAGGACCTCGGCCAGGGCGGCGCGGTCGGCCGCGTCGCACGCGACGACGGTGACGTCGGCATCGATGTCGGGGACGGGCCCGCCACTCCGGCTGAGCAGGAGCAGATGCCGCGCGCCGTGTCGGGCTGCCAGGTGCTGAGCGAACAGCCGGCCGAGCGCGCCGGTGCCACCGGTGATCAGCACTGTGCCGTTCGGGTCGATCCGGGGAGCGGCGGCGGCCTCGTCCGGCTCGGCCGTGGCGAGCCTGGGCACATGCAGACTCCTGCCGCGCACCGCCACCTGAGGCTCCCCGCTGGCCAGCGCGGCCGTCAGCAGAGGTGAGTCCGGCTGGTCGACGTCGACCAGGACGAACTGGTCGGGGTGTTCGGTCTGCGCCGTGCGCAGCAGGCCCCAGACCGACGCTGCCGCCAGCCCGGTCACCTGGTCGTCCGGCAGTACGCCCACGGCGTTCGTGCTCACCACAACCAGGCGGGCACCGGTCGCCCGGTCGTCGGCCAGCCAGGTCCGCACGAGATCCAGGGCCCAGGCCGCGACCGCGCGTGGCGACAGGTCCGACGGCACGTGCTCCACGCGGAAGCCCTCTGATGACGGGGAGTCCGGCACCGGGACGGTGGGCCAGGACAGGTGGCGCAGTCCTTCGACGCCGGTGGTGCGGGCCGGTCGAAGCGTGAGCGAACCGATGGCGGCGACCGGTGCGCCGCTCTGGTCGGCGATAGCCAGGGCGGCGGAGTCCGGGCCGGTTCGGGTGATTCGGACGCGCAGCGCGGTCGCGCCCGCGGTGTGGACGGTGGCCCCGGTCAGCGCGAACGGCAGCAGCAGCCGGTCGGCCGCGGCGTGGACGAGCGGGTGCAGGGCGGCGTCCAGCAGAGCGGGGTGCACGCCGAAACCGCGCGGCTCGTGCGGCAACGCGATCTCGGCGTACAGGTCGTCGCCGGCTCGCCAGCAGGCCCGCACGCCCCGGAAGGCCGGGCCGTAGACGTAGCCGAGATCGGCCAACCGGTCGTAGAACCCATCCAGGCCAACGGATTCGACGTCGGCCGGCGGCCACGCGAACAGCGGTTCCGGCGCGCTCGACGCCTCGCCGAGCACGCCGGCGGCGTTGTGTGTCCATTGTGGATCTTCGATGTCGGCGGCCGAGTGAATGCCCACCGGGCGGCGGCCGTGCGGGTCGGGCGGTCCAACGGTGATCTGGAGGTGCAGCCCGCCCCGGTCCGGCACGGCCAGCGGGGCGGCCAGCGTCAGCTCCTCGACGCCCGGCAGCCCGATCCACCGGCCGGCCGCGACGGCGAGATCGAGCAGGGCAGTGGCCGGGGCCAGCGCCCGGTCGTCGATGACGTGATCGAGTAGCCACGGGTGCTCGTCGGCGGAGATCCGGCCGGTGAACAGGAATTCGTCGCGATCGGCCACGCTGATCGCGGTGTCCAGGAACGGGTGGTCGAGGGTGGTCTCGGTGGTGGGCGCGGTGAGCCAGAACCGGGTGCGCCGGAACGGATAGGTCGGCAGGTCCACCGGCCGGCCGGCCGGGCACAACGCGAGCAGGTCCGGATCGGTGGCTCGGGCGACCGCTGCCAGCAGGGTCGCCTGCTCCGGCTTTCCCCGGCGCAGCACCGAGGCCGCGACGATCGGCTCGTCGGCCAGGGTCTCCCGGGTGAGCGAGGAGAGGGTGGCGTCCGGGCCCAGTTCGAGGAAGTGGGTCGTGCCGGCGGCGCGCAGGGCCCGCGCCGAGTCGCTGAACCGCACCGGCGCGGTGATGTGCGTGGTCCAGTACTCGGGATCGACCAGGTCCGCCGCCGAGGTCGTGAGCGGGATGGTCGGGTGGTGGTAGGTGATTTCGGCGGCGATGGCGCGGAATTCGGGCAGGGCACTGGCCATGTGCGGGGAGTGGAAGGCGTGGCTGACCCGCAGGCGCTTCGTGTCTCGCCCACGCGCCCGCCACGCCGTCGCGATCTCCTCGGCCTCGTCGGCGTCGCCGGCGATGACCACGGAGTGGGGACTGTTGACGGCGGCGAGGGTGACGGTGTCGGTGAGGGTGGGCGTGATCTCTGCTTCTGTTGCCTGGATGGCGATCATCGCGCCGTCGTCGCGGGCGGCTTGCATGAGCCGTCCGCGGGCGGCGACCAGCTTCGCCGCGTCGGCGAGGTCGAACACGCCGGCGACGTGGGCGGCGGCGATCTCGCCGATCGAGTGGCCGGCCAGGTGGTGCGGCGTGGCGCCGAATGAGCGAACGAGGTGGTACAGGGCGACTTCGAGGGCGAACAGGGCCGGCTGGGTGTACTCGGTGCGGTGCAGCAGGTCGTCGGGGTTGGTGAAGATGACGTCGCGCAGCGGTTGGCCGAGATAAGGGGTGAAGGCGGCGCAGATCTCGTCGAAGGCCGCGGCGAACACCGGTTCGGTGACGTAGAGGTCGTGGCCCATGCCGGCTCGTTGGCTGCCCTGGCCGGTGAACAGGAACGCGGTCTTCCCGGCGGCGGGGCTGAAGTCCGGCTGGCCCAGCGCCGCCAGCAACTCCTCCCGATCGCCGCCGAGGGCGATCGCGCGATGGTCGAAAGCGGGGCGGCGAGCCAGGGTGTGGCTGACATCGCGGAGATCGAGATCCGGGTGCGCGACCAGGTGGGAACGCACCCGAGCCAGTTGCTCGCGCACACCGGACTCGTCCTGGGCGGAGACAACCAGCAGAACCGGTCGGGTCACCGCGGCCGGCCGCGTGCTCAACTCCGGCGCTTCCTCGATGATGACGTGCGCGTTGGTGCCGCTGATGCCGAAGGACGAGACGGCGGCCCGGCGCACGCGGTCGCCCGCCGGCCACGGCACCGGTTCGGTGAGCAGTGCGACCGCACCCGCCGACCAGTCGATGTGCGGGGACGGCTCGTCCGCGTGCAGGGTGCGCGGCAGGACGGCGTGCCGCATCGCCTCGATCATCTTGATCACGCCGCCGACCCCGGCGGCGGCCTGGGTGTGGCCGATGTTCGACTTGAGCGAGCCCAGCCACAGCGGGTGGTCGCGGTCCTGGCCGTAGGTGGCCAGCAGGGCCTCGGCCTCGATCGGATCGCCCAGCGTGGTGCCGGTGCCGTGCGCCTCGACGACGTCCACATCGGACGGCCCGAGCCCGGCGTTGGCCAGCGCCTGCCGGATGACCCGTTGCTGGGCCGGGCCGCTCGGGGCGGTCAGGCCGTTGCTGGCCCCGTCGGAGTTGATCGCCGAACCGCTCAGCACCGCCAGGATCGGATGGTTGTGGCGGAGCGCGTCGGACCTGCGCTCCACCACGAGCATGCCGACGCCCTCGGCCCAGCCGGTGCCGTCGGCGGCCGCGCCGAACGCCTTGCAGCGGCCGTCGGGGGACAGGCCGCGCTGCCGGCTGAACTCGAGGAACATGCCCGGGGTCGCCATCACGGTCGCTCCGCCGGCCAGGGCCAGGTCGCATTCGCCGGTGCGCAGCGCCTGCGCGGCCAGGTGCAGGGCGACCAGCGAGGACGAACACGCGGTGTCGACCGTCACCGCCGGACCCGACAGGCCGAGCGTGTAGGCCACCCGACCAGACGCGACGCTGGCCGAGCCACCGGTCAAGAGGTACCCCTCGGCCCCGTCGGCGCGCTGGTGCAGCCGAGGGCCGTAGTCCTGCGCCATCACGCCGGCGAACACCCCGGTCGAGCTCTCCCGCAGCCCGGTGGGGTCGATGCCGGCCCGCTCCAGTGCCTCCCATGAGGTTTCCAGCAGCATCCGTTGCTGCGGGTCCATGGCCGCGGCCTCGCGCGGGCCGACACCGAAGAACGCGGCGTCGAACTGGTCGGCGTCGTGCAGAAAACCGCCGTGGCGGGTGTAGGACTTGCCGGGCCGGCCCGGTTGCGGGTCGTACAGGGCGGCCAGGTCCCAGCCGCGCCCGGCCGGGAACTCGCCGATCGCGTCCACGCCCTCGGCGACCTGGCGCCACAGGTCGGCCGGCGATCGCACGCCGCCGGGGTAGCGGCAGGCCATGCCGACGATCACGATCGGGTCGTCGTCGGCCGCGCTCGCCCGCGTGACGACTTCTGTTGCCGTGCCGGACAGTTCGCGCGCCAGATGCTCCGCGAGCGCGGCGGGGGTGGGGTGGTTGTAGGCCACGGTCGCGGGCAGCGCCAGGCCGGTGACCCCGGCGAGCCGGTCCCGGAACTCGACCGCCGTGCGCGAGTCGAACCCTAGATCCTTGAAGGTGCGCCGCGGATCCACCACGTCCGCCGTGACGTGCCCCTGCACGATCGCGACTGTGGTGCGGACCAGTTCGAGCAGGTCGGTCGCGCCGCCGCCGGAGTTGGTCGGGGCAACTGGCGACGGGGCGGGCGCGCGTTTCCCGGGTGCGGCCACGTTGCCGACCCAATGGCGCTCGCGTTGGAAGGGATATGTCGGCAGCGAAACGACCTGGGCCGGGCCGAACAGCGGGTCCCAGCGCACCGGGACGCCGTTGGCGAACAGCGTGGCTAGCGCCGCGAGCAGCGCAGTCGATTCGGGATGGTTGTGGCGCTGCGCCGGCACGAGCAACGCGTCGGGAGCCACCGCTCGGGCCAGGCCGGTGAGCACGGCGTCCGGGCCGAGTTCCAGGCCGCGGACCGCACCCAGCGAGGCGAGACCGTCGCCGAACCGCACGGCCGACCGGACGTGGTCCACCCAGTACTCGGGGGACGCGATGCGGTCGGCGGCCACCAGTGCGCCGGTCACATTGGAGACGACGGGAATGCGGGGCGGCGCATAGGAAAGACCAGCGGCGATCGCGCCGAACTCGGCCAGCATCGGCCCCATCAACGCCGAGTGGAACGCGTGGCTGACGGTCAGTCGCCGGGTGCGTCGGCCGTGCGCGGAGAACACCCCGGCCAGGGCCAGCACCGCGTCCTCGGCGCCTGAGATCACCGTGGCCGTCGGGCCGTTGACCGCGGCGATGTCGACCAGTGGGGTGAGCGCGTCGCGCACCTCGTCCTCGGTGGCCTCCAGCGCGACCATCGCCCCGCCGGCCGGCAGCGCCTGCATCAGCCGTCCGCGCGCGGTGACCAGCCTCGCTGCGTCGGTGAGGTCGAGCACGCCGGCCACGTGCGCCGCGGCGAGTTCGCCGATGGAGTGGCCGATGAGGTGGTCCGGTCGAACGCCGAACGCGGTGACCAACCGGTACAGCGCCACCTCGAAGGCGAACAGCGCCGGCTGGGTGTAGGCGGTCTGGTCGACGGCGGTCGCATCGGCGAACATCACCTCGCGCAGCGACCGGTCCAGGTGCGGATCGATGGCCGCGCAGATCTCGTCCAGTGCCTCGGCGAACGCCGGGAAGTCGCGGTACAGCCCGGAGCCCATGCCGGCCCGCTGACTACCCTGGCCGGCGAACAACATGGCGAGCGGCACGGCGTCCGACACGCTGCCGGTCACCAGGTTCGCCGCGGGCAGGCCGGCGGCCAGTGCCGACAGCCCGGCGCGGAACTCGGCCGGGTCGGTGCCGAACACCACGGCCCGGTCCTCGAACGCGCTACGGGTGCTGGCCAGCGCAAGGCCGATGTCGGCAGGCGACGCCTCGTCGCCGACCAGCGGCAGGAGCCGGGCCGCAGCGGCCCGCACGGCCGCCGTTCCCCGGCCGGACAGGACCCACGGCAGTGGTCCGGCGGTCGTACGTGGTGGTGCGGGTGGACGGGCCGGGCCCTCGGTCAGCACCAGGTGGCAGTTGGTGCCGCCCATGCCGAACGAGCTGACGCCGGCGACCAGCCGGTCGTCCGCCCACGGCGCGTGCTCGGTCTGCACGCGCAGGTTCAGTTCCGTGAGCGGGATGTCCGGGTTGGGGGTCTCGTAGTTCAGGCTCGGCGGCAGCTCGCGGTGGGCGATGCTCAGCGCGACCTTGATCAGGCCGACGATGCCGGCCGCGCCCTCCAGATGGCCGACGTTGGTCTTGGCCGACCCGACCGGCAGGGGGGTCTCGCGGTGCCGGCCGATGGCCGCGCCGAGCGCGGCCGCCTCGATCGGGTCGCCGACCCGGGTGCCGGTGCCATGCAACTCGACGTAGCCGATCTCGGCTGGGTCGATGCCGGCCCGCCGGTGGGCCGCGGTGATCAGCGCGGCCTGCGCCCGCGCGCTCGGCACGGTGAGGCCGTCGGTGGCGCCGTCGCTGTTGACCGCGTTGCCGCGGATCACGGCGTAGACCGGATCGTTGTCGGCGACGGCGGCGGCCAGCGGCTTGAGCACGACCAGGCCGCCGCCCTCGCCCCGCACGTAGCCGTTGGCCCGGGCGTCGAAGGTGTAGCAGCGGCCGTCCGGGGACAGCGCCCCGAACCGCGCGGCCCCGATCGTCCCCTCGGCCAGGATGTTCAGGTTGACGCCGCCGGCGATCGCCAGCTCCGACTCGCCGGTGCGCAGGCTCTCCACCGCGGCGTGCACGGCGACCAGCGCCGAGGACTGCGCCGAGTCCACGGTGACGCTGGGGCCGTGCAGGTCGAGGGTGTAGGAGACGCGGTTGGCGATGACGCCGCGATTGAGCCCGGTGACGGAGTGCGAGGTGATCGCGTCGGGGCCGTGGGAGTGCAGGAGTGCCGCGTAGTCGTCCCAGATCGCGCCGACGAACACCCCGGTTCGGCTGCCGCGCAACCGGTCCGGCACGATCCGCGCATCCTCGACCGCCTCCCAGGCCAGCTCCAGCACGAGCCGCTGCTGCGGGTCCATGGTCGCGGCCTCCCGCGGCGAGATGCCGAAGAAGCCGGGATCGAATTCGTCGACCTGGTCGAGGAAACCTCCCCGGGATATGCCGACGCCGGCCAACGACGCGCCGTTCCAGCGGTTCGCCGGGACGTCGGTCACGGCGTCCGTGCCCTCGCGCAGCAGCCGCCAGAACTCGGCGGGACCTCCGGCCCGCGGCAGTCGACAGGAAAGACCGATGATCGCTACCGCGTCGGACGCGGTGCCGGGCTCGATCGTCATCGCGGGCTTGTGCCTCCTCGTGCGAAGCGGACGACTCAGGAACTTGCGGCGGAACGCAGCTCGACCAGGGACCGGACCATCCAGTCCCTGGTCTGCGCGGCATGGGCCGGCGCGCCATGCACGTCGTCGTGCTCCAGCACCCGCAGATCGCGGATGTGTTCGCGCAGCAGGGAAAGATCGGTGGCCGGGACGATCTCGTCGCGGCTGGAGGCCACGTAGCGCACCGGAACGTCCACTCGGGACAGATGGGCGTCGGACAGGGCGAAGGGCGGCAGGGCGGTGTCGAGGCGTGCGCGGGGCACGCCGACCAGATGAGCCAGCGTGTCCACGGTGACCGCGGGCAGGCCCGCCTGCCACGAGCGGTCGGTGAACAGGTCGCGGACCGGCGCGCCGGCCGTGATGATCGCGCGCACCCGGTGGTCGTCGGCGGCGGCGCGCAGCGCCAGATGGCCGCTGAAACTGATCGCCATCACGTACGTTCGCGCGACTTCGGCCCGGTCGGCCAGCGCGTCCAGGACGGCCGGCAGCATGCGCCAGCTGTGCTCGTCGTAGCGCACGGTGTTCTCACCGACACCGGGCATCTCGGTCACGACGCCGGCCAGGCCGAGATCGCGGGCGGCCAGCAGCACTGGCGCCCATTGCTCCTTGAGGCTGACGATCCCGCCCAGGATCAGCAGCAGCGGCCTCGGGTCCGTTGTGGACAGTCCGGTGGTCCAGGCGCCGACCCGCCCGCCGAGGATCTTCCAGTCGGCGCGCTCGATGCCGGGGACCGCCCGTCGCCACTCGTCCAGCGCGTCGACGCAGTCGGTGAGCGCCGCGGCCCGATCCTGGCCGTCCACGAACGGAAAGCGGGCGAAGCCGTAGTACTGGCTGGCGGCCAGCGGCTCACCGGCGTCGAGCAGCGTGTCGGCCGCGCGGCTCCACTCGAGCGTCCACGAGCCGGGGCCGACGCCGTCGTGGCGGATCGCGGCGAACAGCGCGCGGTACCGCTCGGCCGGGATGCCCAGGGATTCGGCGTGGGTGGCCACGTAGCGTTTCAGCTCCTCGACGTCGTTCACCGCCGCGCCCCGTTCGCCGTCGCGGAGACCCCGGTCACCGCGAACTCCTCGAGTCCCTGCTTGATCTCGGCCAGCACGTCCGCGGCCGCCGCGCCGTCGATCACCCGATGGTCGAAGGCCAGGCTGAGCCGCATGACCGGCGCGATCACGATCACGCCGTCCCGCACCACCGGCCGGTCGACCACCTGGCCCAGCCCCAGCGTGATCGTGGTGCCCCCGACGGAGTGGAACGAGTCGACTGGCCGGTGGCCGAGCGAGGTCACCGAGAACGTGCCCCAGATCGCCGCGCGGCGCTCCAGCGGGCGCACCACCTTGCGGAACGCGCGGAAGGCGCCGCGCCAGCGCAGCCCGTGCAGTGTGCGCACACCGCTGAACTCGGGCGCGGTGTCGGGGTCGAGATCGCGCAGGCGCGTCACCTGGGCCTGGATCTCGTCCAGGCCGGCGGTGTGCAGGTCGCGCAGCACCACGGAGAGCACGACCCGCTCTCCGGCCATGGTCTTGTCCAGGGTGAGCTTGCCGTGCGCGCCGGGATACCGGGCGATCCTGGGCCGGACGCCGTCGAGGATGGCGGCGTTGGCCTCGGGATGCCGGACGAGCACCCGAGCCGCCGTGTGCAGCACGAAGGTGACCGGCGAGATCCGGCGCGTGGCGCGGATCTCGCCGATCCGACTGAAATCCACCTCGGTGTCCAGGAACACCGGCGCGAACTCACGGGTCTGCCGCAGGAAGTAGAGGGTGTGCCGGCGCTGCCGCGCGATGGTGCTGATGATCGGCTCGCTCACCAGCGTCTCACACCCTTTCCAAGGCGAAGCCCGCCTTGATCCACTTGCTGGACTCCACCGCGATGCCCAGCACCCGGTCGCCGTCGACCAGTCGCGGCAGCACCCGGGCCAGCTGCTGGAAGGGCAGCGCGTTGGCGTTGTTGCCGGTATCGGCCACCACGCTGATCTCCTCCGCGCCGGGCACGTCGAGCCGGGCCGTGATCTGGCTGGTCATCCGGCCGGACAGCTGCGGCGGCAACAGGTAGTCCACGTCGGTCGCGGTCCAGCCCAGCTCGTCCAGCAGCTCCTTGAGGATCTCCTCGGCCATCGCCGGCACGGACTCCTCTATCGCCTTGTAGTCCTCGCGCGACCCGGTGCGGCCGGGCGCGTGGTCGGCCGGCCCGAACCATTCCAGGATCTGGCCCGGCGCGCGGTCCTTGCCGGTCAACCGGGTCAGCACGGTGCGCAGCACGGTGGTCTCCACGCCCGGCTCGGCCGGCGCGCCGGACAGCACGGCCGCGCCGGCCCCGTCGCCGAACAGCGCGATGTTCACCAGTTCCGCCGGGGGCAGCGAACGCAGGTCCAGATCGAGGTCGTAGTGCTTGGCGATCACGTCGCCGCCCAGCACGAGCGCGGTGCGGTACCCACCCGCGGCCATCAGCCGCCGGGCGACGTCCAGCGCCTGGAACGCGCCGGCGCAACCGGACTGCAGCTGGAAGGTGGGCACGCCGTCGATGCCGAGGCGGTCGGCGATCACGTTCACGGTGGCCGGCATCAGGTTGTCGGGGGTGGCCGTGCCCAGCACCACCAGGTCGACGTCCGCGCCGGTCAGCCCGGCGTCGGCCAGAGCGCTGCCCCCGGCGGCCGTGCCGAGGTCGGCGAGGGAGTAGCGCACCTCGCCGCTGTCCAGGTCGACCGCGAGATGCCGGGTTCGGGTGCCCACGAACGCGTCCACCCACTGCACCCACAGCTGATCCATACCGAACCGGCGGGCCAGTTCGGCATTGCCCACGGGTGGCCCGGGCAGGGCGGTGCCGACCGAGAGAAGGCGGATTGACGACGAATCCATGTCGTCCAGCATCGGCACGGGCGCTAAAGCGGCGCTTGCGCCCGACTTGGCGTCCCACTCCGTGCGCACTAAGCGTTTTCGCTGATGTGGTCACGCCGCGCCGTCGGTACGGTGCCGATCAATTCGACCGGGCGCGGAATGGAGTGCGGATATGCACACGCGGAGGCGATTTCTGTCGCTGTCGGCCGGGACGATCGCGGTCGTCGCGAGCGGCGCCGGACTGGCCGCGTGCAGCGCGGCCCAGGGCCGCTCGGACAGCGGCGACGCCGGGCCACCCCGGGCCGGCGGCACGCTCACCGTGGCCGAGCCGACCTCGCCGATCGGCTGGGATCCGCACGTCGGCACGGAGGACCTGCTCGGCCTGATCCTGCGCCCGGTGTTCGACTCGCTGGTGGCGCAGAAGGCCGACGGCACGTTCGCGCCCTGGCTGGCCACGTCGTGGACGATTTCGCCGGACGGACTGAACTACACCTTCGTCCTGCGCGAGGACGTCACCTTCACCGACGGGACCCCGTTCGACGCCGCGGCCGTGCAGGCCAATCTGGAGCACGTGGTCGCGCCGAGCACGGCCTCCCGGTACGCGAAATCGCTGCTCGGTCCCTACAGCGCGACCACCGTGCTGGACGCGCACACGGTGCGGATCACGCTGAGCCGGCCCTATTCCCAGTTCCTCCAGGCCGTCAGCTCCACCTATCTCGGCTTCCACTCGCCGAAGGCGTTGCGGGAGCACCCGAACGACCTCGGCGCCGGCGGCCGGCACACGGTCACCACCGGCGCGTTCACCTTCGATTCGGTCACCCAGGGGCAGCAGGCCGTGTTCAAGCGCCGCCCCGACTACAAGTGGGGGCCGGGCTCGGCCAACCACACCGGACCGGCCTATCTGGACGGTTTCACCGTGATGTTCGTGCTGGACGACCAGACCCGGGTCGGCGCGGCCACCTCGGGCCAGGTCGACATCGCCGACCAGGTGCCGGCCAGCCAGCTGGTTGTGGTGCGTGACGCGGGCAGCGTGAACCTGGTCAGCCGGGACAGCCCCGGCGCGCCCTTCTCGTACTACATGAACACCCGCCGGCCGCTGTTCTCGGATGTCAATGCGCGCAAGGTGTTGCTGCACGGCGTGGACGTCGCGGGCATCACCAGGGGCCTGTTTCAGAGCCAGTACGCGCCGGCGACCTCGGTGCTCAGCTCCTCCACCCGCGATTTCGCCGACCAGAGCGGCCAACTCGGCTACCACCCCGACCAGGCCGAGTCGTTGCTGGCCACGCTCGGCTACACCGGCCGCGACGGCGCCGGCTACCGCACGAAGAACGGCCAGCGCTTCACCGTGCAGCTGCCGTTCGCCACGGCGAACACCACCGATGAGCGGCGCGCGTTCAACACGGCCGTCCAGGACGGGCTCAAGAAGATCGGCGTGGACCTGGTGCTCACCGAGCTCGACGCGCCGACCTACATCAACCGGGCCAGGGCCGGCGACTACGACCTCTCGGCGATCGCCTGGGGCGGCTCGGACGGCGCGGTGCTGTGGAACCTGTTCTATTCCAAGAACCTGGTGCCCGCCGGCGGAGCCAACGTGTCCTGGGTGGACGACGCCACACTGGACTCATTGTTGACCGGAGCGGAGAACACCGTCGAACCGGCCGAGCAGCGCCGGTTCTACCAACAGGCGCAGGCGCGGGTGATCGCCCAGGCGTATTCGCTGCCGACCTATGTGGCCAAACGCAGTCTCGCCGTCCGGCCCGTGGTCCACGACTTCGGTTTCGACGCGGCCGGCTGGCCGTTCATCTACGACATCTGGCGCGGTTGATGCGAGTAATGCGACGGATTCTGGCCGGGCTTCTGGTGCTGTGGGGCGCGGCCACGCTCACTTTCCTGGCCCTGCACCTGATTCCGGGCGACCAGGTCGATGCGATCCTCGGCCCCAGCCTCAGCGTGACGCCGGAGTTGCGCGCGCAGATCACCGCCCAGTACGGCCTCGACCATCCGCTGGTCGTCCAGTACCTCGACTACCTCGGCCAGCTGCTGCGCGGCGACCTCGGCCGGTCCTACCAACGCGATATGCCGGTGAGCGCGCTGCTGGCCGAGCAAGTCGGGCCGACCGTGCAACTGGCCCTGTCCGCCGCGCTCGCCGCGTTCGTGGTGGCGGTGCTCGCCGTGCTGGTCACGGCGGGCAGTGGCCGGTTCGGCCGGTGGACGGCCACGGCGATCGAGCTGCTCGCCGTGTCGGTGCCGAATTTCTGGCTCGGCCTGATCCTGCTCACCGTCTTCTCCTTCACCTTCCCGATCTTCCCGTCGGTCGGCGCGGGCGGACCGCTCGGCCTCGTCCTGCCGACCGCGACGCTGGCCCTGCCGTTGGGTGGCGTGCTGGCCCAGGTGATCCGGCAGGAGCTTGAGCTGGCCAACGGCCGGCCGTTCGCGGTGAGCGTGCGGGCCCGGGGCGCGAGCGAGTTCCATCTCACGCTGCGGCACACCCTCCGGCACGCCGTCACGCCGGTGGTCACCCTGTCCGCGTGGGTGGTCGGATCCCTGATCGGCGGCACCGTATTGGTGGAGAACATCTTCGTGCGGCCGGGCATCGGCCGGATACTGGTCGGCGCGGTCGTCTCCCGGGACATCCCGGTGGTGACGGCGGTGGTGCTGCTGTCCGCGGTCGCCTTCGTGGTCGTCAACACGGCCGCCGACCTGCTCTACCCGATCATCGATCCCCGACTGCGCGCGGAGAGCCGAGCATGAGCGTCGAACTGGCCCTGCCGGAGCCGCCGGCGAACGCGGTGTCGGCCCGGGCCGCCGGGCGGATCGGGACGTGGCTGGGCGTCGCGCTGGTGCTCTTGGCATTGGCCGTGCTGGCGTTCCCCGGCTGGTTCGCCGGCGGCCAGCCCAACGCCACCGACGTGTCGCACGCCTTCGAACCGCCATCGCCGGGACATCTGCTCGGCACCGACGAGCTCGGCCGCGACGTGGGCGCCCGCGTGGTCTACGGCGCGCGGATCTCCCTGTCCGTCGGGGTTCTCGCGGTGGGCATCGGGATGGTCGGCGGTGTCCTGCTCGGCCTGCTGTCCGGGCTGGGGCGCGGCTGGGTCGACACCGTGGTCATGCGGGTGCTCGACGTCCTGCTGGCCGTGCCCGAACTGCTGCTCGCACTGCTGGTGGTGGCGATCATCGGACGCGGCTCGCTGAACGTCGCGGTGGCCATCGGCGTGGCGGCCGTGCCGCATTTCGCGCGCCTTGTGCGGGGCCAGGCGCTGTCGGTGCTGCGGTCGGAATATGTGGAGGCGGCCAAGATTCTCGGCGTGCCGCCGGCGCGGTACCTGGTCCGGCACGTGCTGCCGAACGTCGGCGGCCCGCTCGTGGTGATGGCGTCCATCGGAACCGGCTCGGCGATCACCGCCGCGGCCGGGCTGAGCGTGCTCGGACTGGGACCTTCCGCGCCGTCGCCGGAATGGGGCGCGATGCTATCGGAGGGGCAGGCCTACCTGGGCACGGCATGGTGGATCGCGGTGTTTCCCGGCCTCGCGGTGGTCGTCGTCGTGCTGTCGCTGACGCTGCTCGGCCGCAGCGCGCAGGCGCGGCGGCTGCGCTGAGCGCCCGCCGCCGCGTGCGCCCGGCTACGCGGCGACCGGCGCGGCCAGCCCGACGGCGACCGCCAGGCGGTGGCAGGAGGCGATGCGGTCGTTCGGGTCGTAGGTGTTGCTCACCACCATGACCTCGTCCGCGCCGGCCGCGTCGGCGAGCTCGGTGAGCTGGGCGCGCACCAGATCGGGCCCGCCGGCCAGGTCGGAACGCAGGTCCAGCGGCTCGGCGACCCGCCGCTCCGCCGCGGTGTACCGGTGCGCCAGCGCCTGATCGGCCGGCCGCAACGCCTGCGGGTCGCCGGCCAGCTGCTGCACGTTGGCCAGCCGCTCCGAGGCGGCGATCGCCGCGCCGTGCTCGTCGTCCTCGCCGACCCAGGCCCGTAGCACCAGGATCGCGTGCGCCCGTTCCCCCTCGAACGCTTCGCGGTAGCGGCGCAACGCGGCCACGGCCAGCGCGGGGTCGCGGAAGCCGGCCGACAGCGCGTACGGCAGGCCGAATCGGGCGGCGGACTCGGCCGAGGACGTGCTCGCGCCCAGCAACACCACCGGCGGCGACGGCACATCGTCGGGCATGACCTGGATCCCCGCGGGTGCGCCGGCCGGGAATGGGCCGAGGCCGGCGAATGCCAGCACCAGGGCGAGTTGCCGGTCGAACGACGACTGGCCGCCCGGCTCCCGCAGCAGCGCGGACGCGGTGAGGTCGTTGTTGGCGCCGGTCGACCGACCGATGCCCAGATCGATCCGGCCCGGGAACAGCGCCTCCAGCGTGCGGAACTGCTCGACCACGTGCAGCGGTGCGTGATTGGGCAGCATGATGCCGCCGGCCCCGACCCGCAGCCGTTCGGTGACCGATGCCAGCCGGCCGATCAGGATCTCCGGTGCGGCGATCGCCCGGCTCGCCGTGCCGTGGTGCTCGGCGACCCACATCCGGGCGTACCCGAGCCGGTCCAGCGCCTTGGCCAACGTGAGGGAATCACACAGCGCCTGCCGGGGGCCGACATCGTGGCGGACCGGCCCCTGGTCAAGAACGGAGAAGATCGTCAACGGAACTCCTCAATGGTTTCTCTTCGCGGACCGACCGCAGATTAGCGTCGGCGCTCTCATTGCTTCTGAAGTCGAGCTAAAGCTGGGACAAGGAAAGGATTGGCTCCGGCTCGACCGCGCTTGCCCGGTCGGCGATCCGCTGGCTAGCGTCGAATCGGCGCAGGTCATGGCGACTGGTCGTCACATCCATTCCAAGGCGCGCGGAGGCCGTTTTGTCACTCCCATCAGCGGCGTTGTCGGCCGAGTTCGTGGACGCGCCGGCGTTTCCGCAGCGGCGCGTGTGCCCGTACGAGCCGCCGGTCAGCTACACCGAGCTCAGCGAACGGGGTCCCATCAACCCGGTCACGCTGTGGAACGGCCGGCGGGTCTGGGTGGTGACCAGCTACGCGCTCGGCCGCACCCTGCTGTCCGATCCGAGGATGTCCTCGGATCGCAGCCGTGACGAGTACCCGTCGATGGCCCCCAACCTGTCGGCCGAGGCGGCGCGCAAACTGGTCCTGGTCGGCATGGATCCGCCCGAGCACGACGTGCACCGCCGGCTGCTCTCGCCCTACTTCGGCCTGAAGCAGGCCCGAGCCATGCGACCGGCCGTGCAGGCGATCGTCGACGAGCTCGTCGACGGCATGCTGGCCAAGGGCCCGGTCGCCGACCTGGTCGCCGATTTCGCGCTGGCCATTCCCAGCCGCACCATGTTCGCGCTGATGGGCATTCCCGACGACGAGGCCGAGTTCTTCGAGTCGGTGACCTCGGGCATCATGCAGGGCGTCGACGCCGCGGGCGCGCAGGAGGCCGGCGCCCGGTTCGTCGCCTACCTGGACCAGCTGGTCGCGGCCCAGGAACGCGAGCCCGGCCGCGGTCTGATCGGCGAGCTCGCCCGGCTGGTGGGCGCCGGCGAACTCGACCACGCCGAGCTGGTGCAGATCACGATGGTGCTGCTGATCGCCGGGCTGGAGACGACGGCGTCGATGATTCCGGTGGGCGCCCTGGTGTTGCTGCGGCATCCCGAGCAACTGCGGGAACTGCAGGCCGGCACGGTGCCGCTGCCGGCGGCGGTCGAGGAGCTGCTGCGGCTGGCGGCCGTGACCGATTTCGCCGCGATCCGGTGGGCCAAGGAGGACATCGAGGCCGACGGGCACCGCATCGCCGCTGGTGAGGGCGTGGTGGTGTCCTCGCCGATGGTAAACCGGGATCCGGCCGTGCACGAGGATCCGTACGCCTTCCGGATCGATCGCGGCAGCCGCAAGCACATGACGTTCGGATACGGCATTCACCAGTGCCTCGGCCAGAACCTCGCCCGGCTGCAGCTGGAAGTGGCCTACGAGACGCTGTTCCGCCGCATCCCCGGGCTGCGCCTGGCCGTGCCGGCCGAGCAGGTCACGGTCCGGCCGGTGGGCACCATGCAGGGCGTGCGCGAGCTGCCCGTCACCTGGTGACGGCGGACGCCGGAATCCCCTCAGCGACAACACAAGGATGTGTGGTGACCCGTGGCTAATCCGGTTCAGGTGCATCTGGCGATCGCGCTCGACGGCGCCGGCTGGCATCCGGCCGCGTGGCGAACCGCGGACGTGCCGGCGCACGCGTACTTCGGCCTGCGCTACTGGGCCGACCTGGTGGCGGAAGCGGAAGCGGCGTGCGTCGACTACGTGAGCTTCGAGGACGAGTTGACCGTGCAGTCCCCCCTGCCCGCCGGTCGGGACGACCGCGTGGATCTGTTCCGGGGCCGGTTCGACGCGGTGCAGCTGTCGGCCAGTCTGGCCGCGCGCACCCGGAACCTGGGCTTCGTGCCGGTCGCGACGACCACCCACACCGAGCCGTTCCACGTGTCCACCGCGATCGCCACGCTCGACCACGTGAGCCTCGGCCGGGCCGGCTGGCAGGCCCGGGTGTCGCGCAATCCCAGTGAGGCCCGCAATGTCGGCCGCCGCACGATTCCCGAGATCGAGCTGCCCGGCGTCACCAGCCCGACCAAGACGAAGCTGCGCGCCGAGTTGTACCGGGAAGCCGGGGACTTCGTCGAGGTCGCGCGCCGGCTCTGGGACTCCTGGGAGGACGACGCGGTCATCCGGGACCTGCCGACCGGCCGCTACCTCGACCGGGACCGCTTGCACCACATCGACTTCACCGGTTTCGCGTTCTCGGTGAAGGGCCCGTCGGTGGTGCCGAGGCCGCCCCAGGGGCAGCCCCCGGTGGCGGTGCTCGCGCACGAGCCCAACGCCTTCGCGCTGGCCGCCCGGTGCGCCGACATCGTCTACGTGACGCCCACCGACGAGCACGATGCCGCCCGGATCGTCGGCGCGGTCCGGACGGCCGAGGCCGAGGTGGACCGCCGCGGGCCCGCGTTGAGGATTCTCGCGGATCTGGTCGTCATCCTGGGCCCCGACGCGGCCGATCGCCGGGCGCGCTTGGACGAGCTGGCCGGTGCGGCGCTGACCAGCGACGCCGCCGTCTTCGTCGGGTCGCCGGCCGAACTGGCCGAGACGGTGCTGCGTTGGCGGGCAGCCGGGATCGACGGCTTCCACCTGCGACCGGGTTCGCACGCCGACGACCTGATCGCCATCACCCGGGGCCTGGTGCCCGAACTCCGGGCGCGTGGGGCGTTGCGCGCCGAATACGGGTCGCCGACCCTGCGCGGCCGGTTCGGCCTGTCCCGCCCGGAAAACCGTTACGCGGCAGTGTGATCCTCGTTCGAGTGCCAGGGGAGTAGCATGGTGTCCACAGTGGAGCGCAGGTCGGGCGACAAACAGGTGATCCTGGCCGCTGGGTTTCCCCACGGCAGTCCGTGGATCATCTGGAGCGACCCGGAGTCCGGTCCGCAGGTCGACCTCGCGTCGTTCCAGCACGCGGTGCGGACGGCGGAGGACGGCAAGCTGGACTTCTTCATGCTGGCCGAGGCGCTGCGCCAGCGTGAGCACAAGGGGAAGCTGTTCGACCTGGACATCACCGGCCGGACCCACGGGCTGACCCTGCTCAACGCGCTGGCCGCGGTCACCGAGCACATCGGCCTGGTGGCCACCATCAGCTCGACCTACAACGAGCCGTACGAACTGGCCAAGCAACTGTCCACACTGGACCATCTGTCCGACGGCCGGGCCGGCTGGAACATCGTCACCACTTCCGATCCGGCGTCGGGGGCCAACTTCCGCCGGGGCGGCTTCCTGCCGCACGCCGAGCGCTACCGCCGGGCCGGGGAGTTCCTGGCCACCGCGCGGCAGCTGTGGGACAGCTGGCCGATCGACAGCGTGGTCGGCGACGGCGAGACCGGCCGGTTCGTCGACGATCCCGAGGTGGGCGGCTACCGGCAGGTCGGCTCGCAGTTCGACATCGCCGGCCGGTTCTGTCTGCCCGCCAGCCCGCAGCGGCGCCCGGTGCTGGTGCAGGCCGGCGACTCGGCCGACGGCCGGCAGTTCGCCGTGGACAACGTGGACATCGTCTTCAGCATGCACGCGGAACCCCACGCCGGCCGAGCGTTCTACGCGGACGTGAAGGCCAGGGCCAAGGCGGCGGGCCGGGACCCGGATTCGATCAAGATCATGCCCGGCACCCAGTTCGTCATCGGCGACTCCCGTGCCGACGCCGAGGAACGCTCCCGCGAGCTGGCCTACCGGCAGATCACGCCGCAGAACGCGATCGCCCGGCTGGAGCAGGTGTGGGGCCGGGACCTGTCCGACCACGACGCCGACGGACCGGTCCCGCCGGTGCTGGACAACCGGGGCGCGGCCCACTCGGGCGGCTACGCCCTCGGCGGCAAGCCGCCGTCGGCACAGGCGCGGGCGTGGTTCGAACGGGCCGAGGCGGAGCGGCTGACCATCCGGGAGCTGATCATCGCGGTGACCCTGCGGCACACGTTTCTCGGCACGCCCGGCCAGATCGCCGCCCAGATCGCCGACGCGGTCGCCACCGAGGCCGCCGACGGGTACGTGCTGGCCGGCCTGACCCAGCCCACCGGCCTCGACGAGTTCGTCAAGTCGGTGGTGCCCGAGTTGCAGGACCGCGGGGTGTTCCGCACCGAGTACACCGGCGCGACCTTCCGCGAGAACCTCGGCCTGCCACCGGTTCCCGGTCGCTGAGCGTTCGTGGGGGGGGGGGCCCGGGGGGGGCCCCCCCCCCCCGGCGCGCCACCACCCCCCCCGGGGGGGGTTTCTTGGGGGGGGCCCGGGGGCCCCCCCCCCCCCCCCCCCCCCGCGCCCCCCCCGGGGGGGGGGGGGGGGGGGGGGGGGGGGGGGCCGCGGGGGCCCCCCCCCCCCCACGACTGCGGCGAACTCACCGGGCCGGTTGCGGCCGGGGCGGGGTCTTGATGCCGAACAGCGCCAGCGCCAGGCCGAGCAGGGTGTAGACGATGCCGACCTGGAACGCGACGTGGTAGCCGTGCACGGCGGCCGACGCGCTCGGGTGGGTCGCGCCGCCGATCACCGCCCCGAAGATGGCGACCAGCACGGCCAGGCCGAGCGAGCCGCCCAGCCGCTGCGAGACGTTGAGCAGCCCGGACGCCGCGCCGGCGAAGCGGGGCTCCACATCGGTCAGGCCGACGCGGGTGACCAGGGTGAACAGCAGCCCGGCGCCAGTGCCGAACAGGATCATCGGGCCGAACAGCGAGACGAAGTAGTCGCTGTCCGGGGTGACGAAGGTCAGCCAGGACGTGGCGGCCACCGTCGACAGGCTGCCGATGATCAGCACCGGCTTGATGCCCAGCCGCGCCGTCAGCGGCGAGACCAGCTGGGCCGCGGTGAAGATCATGACGCCCCACGGCACGAAGGCGAACCCGGCCGCCAGCGGGTCGAGGCCCTGGATGCTCTGCAGGAACTGGGTGACGAAGAAGAAGACGCCGAACATGGTGCCGCCCAGGAACAACAGGATCAGGTTGGCGCTGACCCGGTTGCGGTGCCGGAACAACAGCAGCGGCATCAGCGGCGCGGCGACCCGGGCCTCGACGGTGACGAACACCGCGAGCAGGACGACGGCGGCGGCCAACGAGGCCACGGTCTGCGGATCGGTCCAGCCGTCGCTGGTGGAGCGGATCAGACCGTAGGTCAGCGCTGACACGCCGAGGGTCGACAGCAATGCGCCGGCGATGTCGAAGCGGCCCTTGGCACGCGCGCTGCCGGCGATGTAAAGCACCGCGAGCACGCCGACCAGCACGCCGATCGGCACGTTCACGAACATGGTCCAGCGCCAGCTCGCCCACTGGGTGAGCACTCCGCCGAGGATCATGCCGAGGACGCCGCCGGCCCCGGACACCGCCCCGTACACGCCGATGGCCTTGGCCTTGGCCGGCCCCTCGAACGAGGTGGTGATCAGCGCCAGCGCGGTCGGCGAGCCGATGGCCGCGCCGATGCCTTGCAGGGCCCGCGCGGCCACCAGCACGCCCGCGGTCGGCGCGAGGCCGGCCAGCAGGGAGGCCACGGTGAAGATGGTCAGGCCGGCGAGGAAGACGTTCTTGCGGCCGAGGATGTCGCCGGAGCGGCCGCCGAGCAGCAGCAGTCCGCCGAAGGTCAGGGTGTAGGCGTTGAGCACCCAGGACAGGCCGGTCGCGGAGAAGGCCAGATCGGTCCGGATGCTGGGCAGGGCGACGTTGACCACGCTGGCGTCCAGCACCACCATGAGCTGGAACGCGGACAACGCGGTGAGGATCAGCCCAGGTCGGCGCCGGTGTTGCGGCGGCTCGGCGGCGACCGCGCTGGCAGGTGAGGTGGACATCGGCACTCCGGTGCTGAGTCGGTGGGGGACCGCGAACTTAGGGTACGGATTAGTTCGCTGTGCCGACGGTAGCATGACGGGAGCCGTCTAAGAAACGAAATGGTACCCTCGGGTGAGGGTGCGAGGAGGCGTCCGCATGACCGTGACCGACTCGGGGAGACTGCCCGTCGCCGAGGGCGCGAAGCGCAGGCGCGGCGTGGAGCTGCAGCACGCCATCTTCGACACGGTGTTCGACCTGATCAACGAGATCGGCTACGCCCGGGTGACCATGGAACGGGTCGCGGTGGCCGCCGGCACCAGCAAGGCCGTGCTCTACCGGCGCTGGGACGACAAGGAGTCGCTGGTCCTCGACGCCCTGCGGGAGAGTCTGCCGACCATCCCGGAGGTGCCGGACCAGGGCAATCTGCGTGACGACCTGCTGGCCGTGCTGGAGGTCGTGCGCTCGGCGTTCGCCATGACCAAGGGCACCGCGTTCCACCTGGTGGCCGCCGAGGCCGGCGGGGACTGCCGGGCCCTGGCCGACGAGCGCGTGTTCGCGCCCGCGCACGACGCCATCCTGACCACGATGCGGCGCGCCGTCGAGCGCGGCGAGGCCCGGCCGGAGCTCGTCACCGACCTCGTCGCCGACATCGGCACCGCGCTGCTGCGCAGCCGGGCGATCGACGGCGAGATCCCACCCGAGTCCCTGGTCACCTCGATCGTGGACGAGGTGCTGCTGCCGTTGCTCAGGTCGACTCGCTGAGCCGGATCGCGCTCGACGGGCACAGCTGCTGGCCGAGCCGGACGGCCTCGCGCAGCTCCGCGGCGGGCTCGTCCTGGAGCACGATCACCAGGCCCTCGTCGTCGTGGTCGAAAACGGCAGGCGCGCTCAGCACGCACTGCGCCGCGCCGATGCACCGGCTCCGGTCGGTTTCGATCCGCATTGTCGCACCTGCTCCCTGGGTTGGCTTTTCGAGCGTAGGGGAGTCCTCGCGCGGGCGGCAACCGCGCTTTAGAGCTCGGCAAGGTGCTCATTAGTCACACCGTCGACACTGGGTGGAGTCAATGACCTCTCGCTGTGTCCACCTGTGACGGAGGCTGCCGAAGTGCGCATAGGAATCACTTATTTGAGCGCGTCGCGGGACATTGACCGGGCCACGACCGACGAGAAGTACGGCGATTTCTTCCGCGAGGTCGAGTGGGCCAACGACAAGGGATTCGCCGGCGTCTGGATAACCGAGCACCATTTCTCCACCTACAGCCTCAGCTCGTCGCCCCTGCTGCTGCTGACCAAGGCCGCGACCGTCGCCCCGGACCTGCGGGTCGGCACCGGGATCCTGGTGCTGCCGCTGTGGGACCCGGTCCGGCTGGTCGCCGACGTGTGCACGCTGGACGCGATCTCCGGCGGCCGGGTCGACCTCGGCATCGGACGCGGCTACCAGTCGCACGAGTTCCACGGCTACGGCCGGGATCTGGCCGATAGCCGGTCGATGTTCGAGGAGTCGGTCGACCTGATCACGCAGCTGCTCACCAGCGAGGACACCACCTTCGACGGCCGCCACTACCACGTCGACGCGCCGGTCACCGTGCTGCCCAGGCCCACCCAGACCCCGCATCCGCCGATCTGGCTGGCCAGCGTCAGCCCCGAGTCGACCCGGTTCGCGGTGACCAGGGGCTTCAACTTCATGGGACTGGCCCTGGCCACGCCGGCCGAACTCGCCCAGCAGTGGCGGACCATCGAGGACATCGCCGCGGAGACCGGCCAGTCCGTGACTGGCCGGCAGTACTCCGCCAACCGGTACGTCTACTGCACCACCGACCCGGACGGCCGCCGGATGGCCGCCCGCGAGGCCGCCCGCCAAATGGCCATGTCCCGGGCGCTGGCCAAGGGCGCGGCGCCGGTGCACGGCGTCGCCCCGGCCCCGGCCGAGATCGACCCGGCCGACGAGGCACTGGCCTACGAGCGGCTGCTGGCCGGCACGCCCGAGGAGATCGTCGCCCAGATCGAGGAGATCGCCGACTCGGGTGTGACCTACATCAGCGCCGGCTTCCAGTACGGGGCGATGTCGACCGAGGCGTCCGTCCGCTCGATGAAGCTGTTCGCGGAGGGTGTGTTGCCCGCGTTCGCCGGCACCACCGGAGCCGCGACTCCCGCCTTCTCCTAGGAGGAACCGTGCCCACCGTAGTGGCGATCTCCGGCAGCCCTTCGGCCCGGTCCAAGACCAACCGGGTGGCCGACCACGTGCTGGCCGTGTTGGCCGGCGAGGACACCGAGGTGGTCCACATCCGGCTGCGCGAACTGCCGGCCGAGGCGCTGCTGAGCGCCGACAGCGGCCATCCGGCCATCGCCGCGGCCCTGGCCGCGCTTGAGAAGGCGGACGGCGTCGTGCTGGCGACGCCGACCTACAAGGCCGCGTATTCCGGACTGCTCAAGGCGTTTCTCGATCTGCTGCCGCAGTTCGCCCTGTCCGGCAAAGCCGTGCTGCCGTTGGCCACCGGCGGCACCGTCGCGCACGTGCTCGCCCTCGACTACGGCCTGCGGCCGGTGTTGCAGTCGCTCGCGCCTCGACACGTCGTGCAGAGCTTTTTCCTGGTGGAAAGCCAGCTCACGCTGACCGAGGACGCGGTCCGGCTCGAACCCGACGCCGTGCGGACGCTGGCCGACATCCTGGACGACTTCGCGGACGCCTTCCGCGCCCCGCGCCGGGCCACCGCGGTCGCCCGGTCCAGCTGAGCCGGTCGGGACCCCTGGAGCTCAGTCCACCGGGCTGAGCTCCAGGCGTGGGATCGCGGCCAGCAACGCCCGGGTGTAAGGGTGACGGGGCCGGCCGAACACGTCGCCGGCCGCGCCCTGCTCGACCACCCGGCCGTCCTTCAGCACCAGCACCCGATCGCCGATCTGCTGGACTACGGCCAGGTCGTGGGTGATGAAAAGCAGCGCGATCCCGGTCTCCCGTTGCAGCGCGGCCAACAGGTCGAGCACCTGGGCCTGCACCGAGACGTCCAGCGCGGAGACCGGCTCATCGCAGATCAGGACCGACGGACCAGGGCCGAGGGCCCGGGCGATGGCCACCCGCTGGCGCTGTCCGCCGGAGAGCTCATGGGGCCGCCGGCCGGCGAACTCCGCGCCCAGCCTGACCTTGGCCAGCAGTTCGGTCACCCGCTCGGCCCGCTGTCGCCGGCCGAGCCGGGGAAGTGCCTCGCCGATGATGCCAGCCACGGTGAACCGGGGATCGAAGGCGGCATAAGGGTTCTGGTGCACGAGCTGGACGAAGCCGCGGCGCGCGCGTCGGGTCCGCTCCGGCCCCGCCGACCAGGGCTGGCCCGCCAGGCGCACCGTGCCGCTGTCGGGGGCGAGCAGACCGACGACGATCCGGGCCAGCGTGCTCTTGCCCGAGCCCGATTCGCCAACCACACCCAGGGTTTCCCCCGCGCGCAGGGTCAGCGACACATCGGCCAGCGCAGGACGGTCGGCGCGGGCGTAGGTCTTCCCGACCGCCTCGACCTCCACCACCGGCGGGCCCGACGGCGTCGTCGCCCGGCGGCGCCGGGCGGGCACCGCGTCGATCAGCTGCCGCGTGTAGGGATGGGCCGGACGGGTCAGGATCCGTGCCGTGGGGCCGGATTCCACGATCTGACCGGCCCGCAGCACCGCCACGCGGTCGGCCAGCCGTGCCACCACGGCCAGATCGTGGCTGATCAGCAGGAGCCCCCGGTCCTCCCCGGTGATCCGGCCGAGCAGCTCCAGAATCTGCTCCTGCACGACGACGTCCAACGCGGTCGTCGGCTCGTCGGCGATGACCAGCCGCGGCCGCGCGGCCAGCGCGGTGGCGATCAACGCGCGTTGACGCAACCCGCCGGACAGCTGATGCGGGTACTGCGCGGCGCGGGCCTCGGGATCCGGCACACCCACCTCGCGCAGCAGTTCGACGGCGCGAGCCGCCCGTGCCCGCCGGGTCTCGGTCTCGTGCAGTCCGATCGGCTCGGCCACCTCGGCGCCGACCGTCTGCAACGGATCCAGCGACACCAAGGCGTCCTGCAGCACCATGCCGACCGTGCGGCCTCGAAGCCGTTGCCAGTCCCTGGCGCGGAACGGCGCGGTGTCCACGCCGCCCACCCACAGCCGGTCCGCGCCGACCCTCGCCCGCCGGCCGGCGAGGCCGAGCAGGGCGCGGGCGGTCACGCTCTTGCCGGAGCCCGACTCACCCACGATCGCCAGGCACTCGCCCGGCTCGACGGTGAAGGACACGTCCCGCACGACGGGCGGCGCACCGCGGCCGAACGCGATGGTCAGCCCCGCAACGTCAACCAAGCTCACTGGGCACTCCTTCTGGTCGTGGCCGCGGCCACCGTGCCCCAATCCGCTAAAGCCGCGACTAAGCCGTGTCACATGGTGGACCCGGTTGACCGGACGGCGACGGGGCCGAGCGCGGAGCGGATCAGATCGAGCAAGCCGTTCTCCTTGTCGTGCAGGAAGAAATGGCCGCCGGGCACCACGTGCGTGCGGACCTCCACCGTGCTGTGTGTCGCCCACGCGTCGACGTCCCCCGGAGACACCAGCGGATCGGCCGCGCCGGCGACCACGTCGATCGGCACCGGCAGCGCCGGGCCGGCCGGCGGTCGCGGACCGTGGCACAGGCTCAGATCGGCCCGTAGCAACGAGATCGCGGCCGCCCGCCAGTCCGGGTAGCGCCGCACGGTCTCGGACATGCCGCCGATACGCAGCAGCAGCTCGACGAGCTGGTCGTCGGACATGCCCGACACCTCGGCCAGCGGGGCGCGCAGCAGGGGGCCGGGAAATGCCCCGACCAGCAATCGCGCCGGCAGCGGCCGGTCGGCGGCGAGCAGCCGGTCGGTCAGCGTGTGCGCGATCAACGCTCCCATGCTGTGCCCGTAGAAGGCGTACGGCCGGTCCAGCCACGGATCGAGCTCACGGCCGATCGCGGCCACCGCCGTGGCCAGGTCGGTGATGCGCGGCTCGCGCACGCGGGCCTCCCGACCGGGCAGCTGCACCGGATACACCGCGATGTCCGGCGCCAGCGCGGCGCGCCAGCCGCGGAACGCCGACACGCCGCCGCCGGCGTGGTGGAAGCAGAACAGCCGGAGCCGGTCGGCCGGGCCCGGCCGGACGTCCAGCCAGTCAGACACCGCCCACCACGACCGTGTAGATCGTGCCCAGGCTCGGTGCGGACAGCACGTCCGGCAGCGAGATGCTCCGGCCGGTGGCCCGTTCCAGCGCGGTCAGCAGGGTGAGCAGGTGGACCGAGTCCCACCCGGCCACCTGGTCCAGGCTCCGGTCCAGTTCGTCCGCGGTCACCGCCAACCCGATCTCGTCGTGGATCAGGGCGGCGAACTCATCGACTGTCATCCCAACTCCTCGGTCAACGTGACGTGCGCGGGCGGGGCGGCGATGTCGACCAGGTCGTGACGGAACACCGCTTCCGCGCCGTCGTCGGTCACCGTGCTGAAACCGTTGCGCGGATAGAACTCGCGCACCTTGCCGTTCTTCGCGGTCGACCGGTAGGTGCCGACGACACTGCCGGCGCCGGTGTCCCGGGCATGCCGCAGCAGCACCGACAGCGCGCTCTGCTCGACGCCCCGGGCGAACACCCGGCAACTGAGCAGGAAGTTGTCGATGTGCAGGGTGTCGGTCTCACGGTGGGCCAGGACCGCGCCGACCAGTCCGTTGTCGCCGAACCGGTCGGCGGTGCGCAGCGCGAGCACCAGCGCGTCCGGATCGCGGATGAGCGCCTGCACGTCGGCCGGCTGAAGGCGGCGCGTGGTGAGGTTGAACTGGTTAGTGCGCAAGGACAGCTGCGCCACCCGGTTGACCTCCTGCTCGCCAGCGGCGAAAACCCGCACGGCCACGCCGAGTTCGGACAGGTAGTCCTGGATCGAGTCGAAGGAGTTCAGGAAGTCCTTTCGGGCCAATTCGTCCCGGTACTTGGTCGGCCGGTCGTGATCGTCCGCGGTCAGCTCGACCGTGTCGAACCAGCCGTCGGCCAGCAACCGGTCCACGTGCCAGGCAGGCTCCTCGTCCACGCCGACCACCGCGACCTCGGGCAGCTCCCGGCGGACCAGACCGCGCTCGAAGGGGCTGTCGTCCACGAACACCACGCTGTCCACGCCGACGTTGAGGTCCAAGGCCAGCTCGACCAGGTTGTCGTGTTTGGGCCGCCAGTTGGCCACCACGCGCACGAAGTCCTTTTCACGCAACGTCATCTCCGGGTGCTCGCGCAGCACCGCCCGAACCGGCTCGACATCGTTCTTGCTGACGGCGGTCAGCAGCACTCCCTGCGCGGCGAGCTGGCGCGCGGTGCGCTGGAACGCGCGGAACGCCTCGCCCCGGTAGCCGCCTGCGACCTCGATGCCCTCCGGCCCGTCGTCGCCAAGCACCCCGCCCCAGACGGTGCCGTCCAGATCGAGGGCCAGCACCTTCTTCGTCCGTCCGGTCAGGTTTCGGGCCAGATGTCCGATCTCGCGGGCGTAGCTGGCCAGCAGCTCGGTTGACAGGTATGCCTTCGCGTAGACGCTCAGCCGGGCGTCGCCTGCGGGCACTCCGGCCGCCAGCAGCGGATCGCTGTCGAGCACGACCACACCACGATGGGCCGCGGACAGCCGCAGCAGACGGGCGTTGGCCTCACGCCACACAGCGCCGAGCTCGGCCCGGGACCGGTGGTCAACCAGCGCGGCGGAGCGGGTGCGGGGCAGCGGGATGGTGTTGAGCACCAGTGTGCCCACGCCTCGCTCGGCGAACCGTGCGGCCAGCCCGGCCACCAGTTCCACCTTGGCTTCGAAGACTTCCCGCACGTCCTCGGGACGCCACGGCGTCGAGATCTCGTCGAAGATCAGCTCCGGGTCGAGCAGACACAGCACGAGATCGGGCCGCGCCGCGTACAGGTCACTGTCCGGATCGGAGAGATCGAACACATAACTGTCGAAGTCCGACAGGACGGGCCGTAACAGGAGGCCGTGCCGGGCGAACTCACCGGTCAGCGGGGCGACCAGCGCCGCCAAGGTGCCGTGGCCGGTGACGGCGACGGTCAATGCCGGCGTGTCCGGATGCGCGCGCAGCACGTCGTCCGGGTCGAGCCGGGACAGCCAGGCGCCGGCCCGCCGCAGCAGGTCGGGGTCCTCTTGCGGCAGGTCGGCGAGCAGATCCCGAACCAGCGGGTAGTCCCCGGCCAGGCGGCCGGCCCGGTGCAGCCGCAGCAGATGCTCCGCGGCGGTCGTGGTGGTCATGCGCCCATCGTGGCCGCCGGCTCTGAAGCGGACCTAAGCGCGGACTTCGGCCCCACCTACGCTAATAAGTACTTTCTCCGATGTGGAGAGGCCCCTGACTTGGGCAAACTGGCCCCGTCCGGGGTCTCGACAGTGCCGTCGAGCGTGCGAGCACAGGGGTGAGGGGCACACGGTGTCATACCAGGTTCTCGGTGCACTGCGGGTGGTCGGCGAGCGCGGGTCGGCGTCGATCAGCGCGCACAAGGTGAAGACGTTGCTCGGTGTGCTGCTGGTCCGCGCCAACCAGGTGGTGCCCGCCGACCTGCTGATCAACGAGCTGTGGGGCAAGAACCCGCCGCGTCGGGCCACGGCGGGCCTGCACGTCTACATCTCGCAGCTGCGCCGGTTCCTCGCGGACATGGTGGCGCGGCCGGACTCGCTGGTCACCCGGGCGCCCGGGTATCTGCTCCAGGTCGGCTCGGATGAGCTGGACCTGTTGGTGTTCCGACGTCTGGTGCAGCGTGGACGCGCCAGCATGCGGGCCGGCAACCATGAGGAGGCGTCGGCCGCGTTCTCGTCGGCGCTGGACCTGTGGCGTGGTGCGGCCCTCGACGACCTGCGCGACGGCGAGATCATCGGCAGGTTCGCCGGCTGGCTGGAGGAACTGCGGCTGGAGTGCGTGGAGATGCTGGTGGAGTGCGACTTCGTGCTCGGCCGGCACCGCGAGCTGGTCGGCTTCCTCTACGACCTGGTCTCCGAGCACCCGCTGCACGAGGCGTTCTACCGGCAGTTGATGCTCGCGCTGTACCAGTGTGAGCGGCGGGCGGACGCGCTGCGGGTGTACAAGTCCGCGCGCGAGACCCTGACCGCGGAGCTCGGTCTCGAACCCTGTCGGTCCCTGCGCGACCTGCACCACGCGATCCTGCTCGGGGACGGCGAACGACTGGCCGGCTGAGCCGGCCGGTCGCCGCGGCCGGTCAGTCCACTTTGGCCATCAGATTGGCCAGCGCGGCCCGGGAGACCACGTTCAGCTTGCGATAGACGTGGCTGAGGTGCACGTCCACCGTGCGCGGGCTCAGTGACAGCTGTTCGGCGATCTCCCGGGTGCGGATGCCGGTGCCGGCGATCCGGGCGATCTCCCGCTCCCGTTTGGTCAGCACCGACAGATCCACCTCCGGGGCGGCCGGGTCGTCCCGGTCGACCGGGACGGCGTCGTCCTTGGGGGCGATCCGCCGACGCAGTGACTCGGCGTCCTCGTACAACACCACGGCGCCGCACTGGAGCGCGAGTTCCTTGGCCAGCACCAGATGCGCGTCCGCCTCGGCGATCCGGTGGTCCAGACCGGCGCTGTGCGCCGCGAAGGTGAGTGACCGGATCTGGGCGCCGGCCATGCCCAGCGAGCCGAACAGATCGGCGGCCTGCCGGTACAGCGCGGTCGCTGCGGTGTAGTCCCGGCTGGCGCGCACCAGGTGCCCCCGCGCGACCATGGCCGCCGCGTAGTTGTTGGGCTGGCCCACCGCCGCCGCGGCGGCGTCGCACCGGCGAACCCAGTCGGCGGTGCGGGAGTCGGCGCTGTTGGCGGCGGCGTTGGCCAACATCTCGTAGCAGCGCGGTCGGATCAGCGGCGGGATGCCCGGCAGGTCAGGGCCCCCGCCCGCGTGCAGCACCAGCGCCGCGCACCGGCGGTCGTCGCCCTCGATCTCCAGCACCCTCGCCAACAACAGGATCGCCTGCACACCGAACCACCAGCCCCGCGGCAACCGCATGGCCACCGCCTGCTCGGCGTGTGCCACGGCGATCCGACTTCCGTTCGAGCGGTCGATCCACGCCAGGTACGCCGACTCGAACATGATCGCTAGGTCCCGCACGTGAAGCGCGCCCAGCCGCCCGGCCACTTCGGCGGCCTCGGCCGCGGCCCGCTGGGCCTCCGCGAGCCGGGCCACGGCCTGGTGGGTCTGGCTCAGCCCGAGCAAGGCGATCACCAGCTCGCCGGGCCGGCCCAGCTGGCGGGTCTGCGAGACCTGCCGCGACAGGTGCCGCCCGGCATCACCCAAACGGGCCAGGATGCGCTCCACCCAGCCGAGCAGGGTCAGGCAGTCGGGGTGGTCGGCCAGCTCCGCGTCCGTGAGCGTGTCCACGATCGCCGAGCACTCGACGGCCATGCCGGTGGCCAGCTGGACCTCGCCGCGGTAGCTGGCCAGCAGGCCGCGCAAAGCGAGCATGGCGGCGGTGTCGACCCGGTCTCCGTGCGGACGGGCCAGTTCCAGCGCCGATTCCACCAGCTCCTCGTCGGGTAGCTCGCTGTCGAACAGGCCGGTGATGGCCTGCCGGCAGAGCAGCCGGACCAGCGCGCCGAGACGGGCCTGCGGATGGTCCCGCAAGCCTGCCAGTTCGACCGCGAGCACAGTGCCGGCCTCGGCGTAGTTGCCGAGCAGGCACTCGACCAGGGCGCACTCGGCCACCGCGCGGACGCGCTGCGCGCCGGTGACCTCCGGACAGTGCCGGATCAGCATCTGAAGCAGCTCCCGGGCGTCGGCCAGCTCACCTGCGGCGACGAGCGCGCCCGCGAGGACCAGCCGCAGCTCCGCCCGTTCGGTGTCCACGGCGGTCAGCCGCAACGCCAGCCGCAGCAGCCGAATCGCCTCCTCAGGCCGGTCGGCCAGCACGGCCGCCGCCGCGTCGGCAAGCACGGACAGGTCGTCCGGTTCGAACAGCGCGATCGAGTTCGTCACGTGCCAGGCCTGGTCCCCGGCCGACGCGCCGCGCTGGGTGAGCAGCCCCAAGGCCCGGCGGTGCGCGGCGTTGCGCCAGCAGAGGTCGGCGCCGGCGTACACCAGCTGGCGTAACAGCGGATGCCGGAACGTCAGCACGCCGAGGTCCGCCGCCGTCCGCAGCAGGTCCCGGCACTCCAGCGCCGCGGTCGCGGCGCACACCCGGTCCCGGTCCAGCTCGGAGACCGTGACCAACGCGTCGATGTCGCAGTCGACACCGAGCACAGCCGCCGACTCGGCGACGAGCATCTCGTCCGGGGAGAGCATGGTGAGTTCGCTCGCGAGCACCGCGGCGGCCAGCCCCGGCCACTCGGGCTCGCGTGGCGACGGCAGCCGCAGCTCGGTCGGCCCTTCCCGCTCCGACAGCGCCAGCAGATACAGCGGGTTGCCCCGGCTGATCTCGTGCAGATCGCGCAGGCGGCCCTCGTCCACCTCCCGCCCGTCGACGGCGAGCAGGCTCGCGGACTGGCCGATGCTCAGCGCGCCGAGCTCGATCCGCTCCACCGTGCCGGCCGCCATGCCGTGCGCGAGCGCGCCGGCCAGCCGGGCACACGCCTGCCGGGGACGGTAGGCGACGACCAGCAGCAGCGGCGCCGGCATCGGGTCCCTGGCCAGGTACCCGATGAACTCCATCGTTCGCCGGTCGGCCCAGTGGCAGTCGTCCAGCAGCAGGACCAACCCGTCCTGGGCGAGGTGCGTGAGCAGCGCGCGGACGGCGGGCAGCACATCGCGATCGGATTCGTCACCGGAGCGGTCCCAGGGCGCGCGCAGCAGGTGCGTGGCGATCACCTTGGCCAGGCTCGCCGGCAGCTCGGCGCAGGCGTTCGCGATCGTGGCCTCGCCGAGCGCGTTGGCCAGCGACCGGAACATGTCGCCGCGTTCGAACTCGCTGCTGCGCCCATGGCGCACGGTCAGCTCACGGCGCCGGGCCTCGGCGGCCAACTCCGCCAGCAGCATGCTCTTGCCGATACCCGGCTCGCCGGTCAGCTGGATCATGCTCCCGCCGCCGCCGGCGGCCAGCCGGTCGAGACCGGTCGTGAGTCGGCATAACTCGTCGCTGCGGATGTTCGCCGCATCGCTGGCCCAGCCGATCTGCGCACCACTCATCGCTGCCCCCCAAGTTTCGGTGTCACGACCCGGATCACCTACGACAGCCGTCGTGAGGCCGTGAAGGCCGGATGCGGTGTCGAGGACGGCGCGACTCCGTTGAAACGCCGTGCTCCGCCCAATTTACCGAAATTCCGGATAGCCGGAAGCCCTGCGGCCTTCTTGTCAAATGATAGAAACCCGCTGCGACCACTTGACATTTCGGCCGTTCGGGTGATCGGTTCGGAGGTCGGCGTCGTTCCGGTGGCGACGAACCCGCTCCGTGTCCATTGTGGATGGACGATCCGGGCTGGCCCGGCTTCCCGTCGGACTGTCAAGCGCCGGCGGCGAATGCGACAAAGTGCCTGTATCGGAGCCTGGGTGTGATCGATTCTGTTGTCACGCCTGGCTTGGCCGCGATGTCTCGGTCACATGCCGTGGGCATTCACGGCGAGAGGATCACTCGAATGCCGGCGATCGTGGACGGCGGGTGTGGACCCGCCCACTCGATTCGATAGATCGGCATAGGGAGATATCGCCGAGTCCCACCTAGTGAGATGCCACGTGTGTCGCGGGGCGGTGACCGCCCGGCCGGACCGACGCCGTGGCGTGCGGAGGCCTGGCCGTGACTGAGGGCGGCATCGCCCCCATTTCGCGGACGCCGATGCTGTCCATCCCGGCGCGTCCCTGGTCGACGGGCTGAACACCGTGCCCGCTCGGCCCCGGCTGGCCGACATGCCGGACCGGCAGCCCGCCGCCGAGACCTCGGAGTGGGCTGCTTTGGTGTGCTGGGTCGGGCTGGCGGAGAGCGTCATAGCCGCTCGCGAGGGGCGGCGCATGCAGCAGCCAGGGCTCCGGACGTCCGTTCAGGTTTGGCGAGGTGGAGCAGTTCGTGGCACCGCCCGGGCCAGGTGGCGTCGAGCGGGGCCAGGAGTTGGTCGGACAAGCCGGCCTCAGCTGGCTCTCCACCGGTTCCATCGGTTCACGTGCGGTCCGGATCACCAGTCCGCAGACGCCCCGAACGCCGGGCAGCACCGCCGTCTCCAGCAAGGTCAATCGCACCAACGGAAACGTCGGTGTCGCCGCGAAGCCGACGTTCCCGTTGGGACAGTTTCGCGATTCAGACAGCGGTGCAGGAGATGCCGTTGAGGGTGAAGGAAGTGGGTTTGCCGGTGTCGCCAGTGCTTTAAGGGGTGAGAACACAGCGGAGACCAGTCTTCTCCCGGAATTCTCGCCGCACTACAGGGAGAAGGTTCCCAGCGGCGTCCATTACCGGGTCATGTGCCAGGACTGCCGGCGGGTCAGCCACGGCTTCCCGCCTGAGGCGTACCGCTCCGGTGGTGGTGTCGAGACGCTGTTCGTGCACCAGGTGCGGGCGGGCCAGTGCGTCATCGGCTGGGGTGTCGTCGACGACATCCGCCCGTCCAGCACGAATCCCGCCAAGCGCTCGGTGGTCATCGAGGGCGGGTTCGAGTTCGACCACGGGGCGAACGACGCCGTGATGATCATGAACCCGCTGCGTGACGAGTGGACGCTGCGCGCGATCCCCGGCAGCAAATGGATCGGACGCGACGCCCCCACGACCGAAGAGACCGCCGACACCGACGCGGCGACCGCCGATGCGTCCCACAGGCGTGCCGGGCTATGCCGAGTCGCACGACCGGTTGGAACTGGTGATCGCTCAGCACGGCGACAGGATCGTGGTGTGGACGGACGAGCCCCGGCACCCGCCTTGCTTCACCGCCGAGGGCAAGCCATTCACGCTGCTCGGCCATGTCCTGCATGGCCTCGGTGTCGGCCCCGAGCTGATCGCGAACCTGGCGTCCCGCAGGACTACGTGACCTTGGCCGACGTGGCACGCGAGCGGCGTCGCGGCGGGCCGCCCCGATCGGCCAAGTGATCGCCGAACCGCCGCTCGCGACAACTCTGGTGACACCATCATGGAACTGATCATCGCGCCCACCGACAACCCCTACCGTCAGCAGGAAAACCTTGCTCTGCAGGCGTTCTACGAGGATGTCCTGTTCGCGTGCTCGTCCTGCGCCAGTGAGAACACCGTGGAGTCGATGGATCTCCCGAAGGACTCGCCGCATCACGGCGCGGTCGCACCGAAGCAGGTCGCCGCCGACGACGACAACACGCACTACATGGTGGCCTGCGGGGACTGCGGGCAGGTCACCCAGGGAGTCCTGCCCGCGCGGTTCTCACAGGAGAACGGCTGGATCATGGAAACGATCTGGCACGTCCACGTGGGCGACGTCGTCGTGGGCTGGGGCGTCATCGACAAGATCCGCCCGTCCAGTGACGGCATGGCCTACATCGTCACCACCAAGGACGGCTACACGTTCGACTACCCCGACGGCGACGACGTAATCGTGCAGCACCAGAACGACTGCGGCCCGATCCCGGACGAGAACATGCGGGAGTTGGGCTACGCCGAGCTGCACGACCGGATGCGGCGCGCCCTCTACGACTTCGGCGACCGAACCTTGGTGTGCCAAGGCTTGGTGACGGAGCCGTCGCCGTACTTCGTGGACGGCAATCCGGTGACCTTGCTCGGCCATGTCCTGGCCGAGCTCGGCGTGGACCCGACCCGTGCCGGAGCAGTGATCCACTACAACGACCGTCCTCCCGGGCAGATGTTTCCCGCCGCCGGCTTCGAGCTGACCGAGCAGGCCGAGGCGACCGCCGACCTGGTGTGGCAAGCCGAGATGCGCGGACACTCGTGGCGCGCGTGCATCGACAGCACCGTCCCGGGGCCGAAGGTCGATCAGGTGGTGCCGGACGACTGGACGACCCTCGCCGAGATCGAGTACGACCGCCGCGAGCGTGAGCGCGCCACGCGTGAAGCCGCCGCCGCTGCTAACCCTGTGCCGGACAAGGTCATTCGCCCGCTGGGCTTCACCGAGCTGGTAGCGCGGCTGCGACACGTCCTGATCTTCGAGGGCGACACCGCCATCTGCGGGTGGGACAACGAGTTCGAGCCCCCGCCGGGATACTTCAACGAGAACGACGGCACGCCGGACGGCCTATTCGGTCACGTCCTGGCCGGGCTCGGCGTTCGCCCCGAGCAGGTGCTCACCCATCACGAGCAACGGGACATGGTGTTGGCGGGCAGGGCGTCCTGGGACGACGTGATCGCCGAGACACTGCGGGCGGAGGCGCCGGTCGCGCACCTGCCGTTCCGGTTCGCGGTCGACGACGTGGAGGTCTGTGGCGTCCGGATCGCCAAGGGGGAGCCGGTGCTGATGTGCTTCGCCGCCGTCGGCCGCGACCCCGAACTGCACGGCGAGACGGCGGCCCGGTTCGACATCACCAGGGCCGGCAAGGAGAACCTCTCCTTCGGGTACGGGATCTACCGGTGCATCGGGTCCGCGTTGGCTCTACTGGAGACGCGTATCGCGTTGTCGCTGCTGTTCGACCGCTTCCCCCGGATGTCGCTCGCGGTACCGCTGCGGCGGTTGGAGCCGCAGGGCACGTTCATCATGAACGGCGACCGCGCGCTGCCGGTGCTGCTCACCTGACCCGGTCCCACCACGTGGCCCGATCCGTCCCGCTGGGACGGACCGGGCCGTGGCGTGTCAGCGGTCCTGGCGGCCGAACGGGGTCAGGTCGAGGTAGTTGGCGGTGTTGATCAGGATGTCCAGTCCCCTGGTGTACGCGGAGTAGGTGTGGAAGACCCGGTCACCGTCGCGCAGGAACACACTCACGCCGGGGATCGCCGTCGAAGGTGTAGTCCTCAAGCACTTCGACCATCGGCAGCTCACGGCGCCGCGCGCTGACCGCGTCCCGCTGCCTGGTGATCTCCTTCTCCTGGGCCAGCAACTCCTTCCTGGCGGCCAGCCACTCCTGCCGGGAGACGATCCTCGGCAGGGTCTGCTCGGTGACGGATTCCACGGTGGTGCTCTCCTTCTGGGTTGAGGTGAAACGGAATCAGGCGGCCTGCTCGGCGGCCTGCCGTTCGGCCGGCTGCCCGACGTTGATGCGGCGCAACACGGTCATGGCGATCACGGCGAGTCCGACCAGCAGCACGGCGGCCACCACGGCACTGACGTCCAGGCCGGTCATGAACGCGGCACGGGCCGGCGCGAGCAGGTCGTCGCGTGCGGGCTGGGGCAACTGCCCGGCCACCGAGACCGCGCCGGCGATGCTCTCCCGCGCGGTCTGTGCCGCCGGCACGGGCACACCCGACGGGAAACCGGTCAACGCGTGCCGGTAGATCGTCGCGCCGAGGCTGCCGATCAGCGCGACACCGAGCGCGATGCCGAGGTTGTTGCTCGTCTCCGACAGGGACGCGGCGGCGCCGGCGCGTTGCGGCGGGACCGAACCGACGACCAGGTTGCTGCTCAGCGCCGAGGCCGGGCCGATGCCGAAGAAGGCCACGACCGTGCCGACCACCAGTACCGGCAACCCGGTTCCGTCGTGCACGGTCGCCATCAGTAGATAGCCGACGGCGGCGAGGCAGAGACCGGCGGCGGTGACCATCGCCGGGTGCGCCCGGCGGGTCAGCGGCACGGCCAGCATGGAACCGGCGGCCATGGCCAGCGAGGACGGCACCATCCACAGGCCGGCCACCAGCGGCGAGAGCCCGGCGACCAATTGGAAGTACAAGCTGACCAACAGCATGACGCCGCCCTGGGTGGCCGGGGCCAGCAGCAGCGCGGCCAGGGCACAGCTGAACGTGCCGTTGCCGAACAGCCGCACGTCGACCAGCGGCGTGGCCAGCCGGCGCTGCCGTCGTACGAACACCACGCCGGCCACGACGCCGGCCAGCAGCGCCACGGTGGGCCAGAGCTGCCATCCGGCCCTGGCCAGTTCCTTGACGCCGTAGACGACCGGCAGGATCGACGCCAGTGACAGCAGAACACTGACCAGGTCCAGCCGGCCGGGGTTGTCGTCGCGGTACTCCGGCAGCAGCAGCGGTCCCGCGATGACCAGCACGACCATCACCGGCACGGCCAGCAGGAACACCGAGCCCCACCAGAACCAGCCCAGCAGCGCGCCACCGAGCACCGGGCCGGCGGCCGCGCCGGTCATGAAGCAACTCACCCACACCGAGATCGCGAACGCCCGCTGCCGGCCGTCTCGGAACATGTTGCTGATCAGCGCGAGGGTGGAGGGGGCAAGCGTGGCGCCGGTGATCCCCATCAGCGCCCGCCCCAGTATCAGCATGTCGGTGTTGACCGAGAAGGCCGACAGCACCGAGGACGCGGTGAACGCGACCGCACCGATCAGCAGCAGCCGGCGGCGGCCGATCCGGTCGCCGAGGTTGCCCATGGTGACCAGGAAGCCGGCCACCATGAACCCGTAGACATCCATGATCCACAGCTGCTGGACGCTGTCCGCGCCGAGCACGGTGCTCAGCCGGGGCACCGCGTTGTTCAGCACGCTCAGGTCGAGGGCGAGCAACAGGGTCGGCAGCCCCAGCACCGCCAGCCCGAGCCACTCCCGTCGTCCCGCTACCGGTTGCGCGACCTGGCTCATGATCCACCTTTCTCGTGGCCGGCCAGCCGATGGGCCGTATCCTCAAGTGAGTCGGAGCCGATGCGCCGATCTCGACAGCCCGTGGGATACCGGGCCGCGCGATCGTCGCGACGCGGTCCAACCGAAGGGGTGCGCCGGTGAAGTACCTGCTGTTGATCTATGGCAATCCCACCTGGTCAGCGCGGTCCGACGAGCAGCGCCGGCAGCTGGACCGGGACCATGCCGAACTGTTGCGCGAGATCACCGAATCGGGTGAGTGGCTCGACGGCGCCCCGCTGACCGACTCGGCCGAGACCAGGACGGTGCGCACCGACGACGGCGGCACCATCGTCACCGACGGCCCCTACGGCGAGGCCAAGGAGTACCTGGCCGGCTACGACGTGATCGACTGCGCCGGCATCGACCGGGCCGCCGAGATCGCCCGGCGCATCCATGGCGGCGCCGCGGTGGTGCGGATCCGGCCCATCGCCGACATGCCCCCGAGCGCGGACCCGCCCGGGGTGTGAGCGACATCGGGTGGCCCGGTCTGGTGCGCGAGTTCGCGCCCCAGGTCCTCGGCGCGCTCGTGCGCGGTTACGGCACCTTCGACATCGCCGAGGACGCGGTGCAGGAAGCGCTGCTGGCGGCGACCGTGCAGTGGCCAGCGGAAGGGGTGCCGGACAACCCGAGGGCTTGGCTGTTCACCGTGGCCACCCGGCGGATGACCGACCTGCTGCGCAGCGAACACGCCCGGCGCCGCAGGGAGGACACCGAGGCGGCCATGCGGCCGTCGGACTGGGAGCTGGCGCCCCCGCCGGCCCAGCACCGCGACGACACCCTCACCCTGCTGTTCCTGTGCTGTCACCCGGCACTGGCCGTGCCGGGGCAGATCGCGCTCACCCTGCGCGCGGTCGGCGGCCTGACCACAGCCCAGATCGCGCACGCCTTCCTCGTCTCGGAGACGACCATGGCGCAGCGCATCAGCCGGGCCAAGAGCCGGATCAGGTCCTCCCGGCTCCCGTTCCGGCTGCCCGCGCCGGACAGCTGGGCGCAGCGGCTCGGAGTGGTCCTGCGGGTGCTGTACCTGATCTTCAACGAAGGCCACACCGCCACCTCGGGACACGACCTGCACCAGGCCGGCCTGACCGGTGAGGCGATCCGGCTGGCCGCCGACCTGCACCGCCACCTGCCCGACGACGGCGAGGTGACCGGTCTGCTGGCGCTGATGCTGCTCACCGACGCGCGCCGCCCGGCCCGCACCACCCCGGACGGCGGGCTGGTCCCGCTCGGTGAACAGGACCGCGGCCGGTGGAACCGGGATTACATCGCCGAGGGCCTCGCCCTGATCACCGACGCGCTGGCCAGGCGGCGTCTCGGCCCCTACCAGTTACAGGCCGCCATCGCCGCGGTGCACGCCGAGGCGCCCCGGGTCGAGGACACCGACTGGCCACAGATCCTCGGCCTCTACGAGCTGCTCTCACAACGCGCGCCCAGCCCGGTCGTGACACTGAACCACGCGGTCGCGCTGGCCGTGGTCCGCGGCCCGAGGGCCGGACTCGACCTGCTCGCCCCGCTGGAGGCCGACACCCGGCTGGCCCACCACCACCGGCTCGCCGCCGTCCGCGCGCACCTGCTGGAGATGGCCGGCGACCCGGCGGCGGCGCACGCCGACTACCTGCTCGCCGCGCGGCAGACCGACAGCCTGCCCGAGCAACGCTATCTGGAGAGCCGCGCCAGCCGGCTGCCCTGACCGTCCACTGTGTACCGTCGCATCTCGCAATAGGCCGAACGTGCGGTGGCGAAAGCGGAACTGGGAAGCGACCGAAAACCCGGCGGTATTACCGTAGCGATGCGGAGATCTGGGCAATGATCGATTCGCTTGGTGATGTTGGTGCGGCTCTGTCTGGAGCGAAGCCAGAGAGCCTGGCGGGCTTGTACGAGGCCGTTTGACCTGCAAGTTTGCTACGACCAAGCCGCGTACACGGCCGATGTGATCATTCAACCGATGGGGCGGATGAATAGTAAGTGTGTCCGAGGGCGGACCTGCGCACTATCCACCCGGCTTCTCTTGGCCGAAGTCATGTGACGTTGCGGGCGGCGGCTGTCCCAAGTGGACCAGGTGCGCTTCGACCCGTCCCTAAGCTGGGGACGGGTCGGCGGCGGTTCTACCTGCGAGAATAGCGACGGACAGGTGGGACGAGGTAAAGCGGCCCGTCTCCACAGCACGCGCCGGAGACCGAGTGAGGTGCCCCGACCTGGGCACCACCAACATCCCTCGCGAGGACCTCGTCAACCGGGCCATGGAGACCTGGCGGTCGACGAGGAACTAGCGATCATCTTCGCCAAGGCCAAGCTCGAGTCGAACCAACCGATAGTGACTGGATACCTGGGCATACGGCCGGTACCTGGAGCGGCGACGTGCTGGCCGTCACCAGCACCTGATCGCAGACGACCGTGCAGACGCCGATGCGCATCATCGCCGCTTGGCCTCGCAGCACGACCAGAGCGAGGACGACCCGCTTGCTGAGTTGGCGCCGTCGGTGGAGAGACGCCCGTGTCGCGAATACGCGGAGCGCTGTCGGAACCGAATCGGGCTGAATGCCGTCCCAGATCCGCGGACAGCTGGGACGATAGGCTTGGCGGACACTGATTCTGGGGAGAACAGATGGCTGACGGCTTCAGCGTCGATCTTGGCGCGCTGGAAGACGCTGCGGCAGGCGTCAACACGACCCTGGTCGACCTCAAGGCGCACAAGGTCAGCGACCTGGGCGGCGTCAAAGGCGACTACGGGCATGACGACCTCGCCGACACGGTGGCCGACTTCTGCACCCGGTGGGAGCTAGGGGTCGAAAACCTCGCCAAGGACGGTCAGGAGGTCGCGACCCGGCTGTCTCAGAGCGTGCAGGCGTATCTGCAGGTCGACCAGGCGGCCAAAGGCATGTTCGACAAGATCCTGACGCGCACCACGGGCGACGACCCCGGTGTCCACTGATGCCCGCGGAACTCGGTGAGACGAACAACCCCAAGGACCTGGTCCCCGGCAACCCGGGATCACTCACTTCCATCTATCCGGCGTGGCGGCAGTACGGAGACGCCCTTCACCAAGCCGGCGCTGGCCTGAGCCGCATCGACACGACCGAGGGGTGGAGTGGTCCCGCCGGGGACGCGTTCCGCGCGAAGTTCGAGGGCCAGCCCGGCAAATGGCTCGAAGCAGGTGACTGCTTCCACGAGGCCGCCGCCGCTCTGGAGCGCTACGCCACAACCCTCACCTGGGCGCAGGGCCAAGCCGCCCAGGCGATCCAGCAATGGAACACCGCGGAAGCCGCCACCCGCCAAGCCACCGACCAGCACACCCGCGACGAACAGACCGCCGGGCACCAGCTACCGTTCAACGATCCCGGCGCCGCGGGACGCCAAGCGGCACAACAGACCCTCAACGCGGCTCGCGCGCAGCTGCGGTCTGCCGGCGACGGAGCTGCCGCCACCATCGGCGCGGCCCGAGACAAGGCACCTGAGGAACCCGGCTTCTGGTCCGAGGTCGGTGACTTCTTCTCCGACCTCGGCGCGGGACTGGCCAACGCAGCCGGCACGGTCGTCAACGCCGTCGCGTCTTACGGCAACGCCATGATTCACCATCCGCTGGACACAGCCACGACCATCGCTGGCGCCGCCCTGACCGTCGTCGGCGCCGGTGGCGAAGTCGGCGGCATCGCCCTCGACGCGACTGGTGCGGGAGCCGTACTCGGTGTGCCGACGAATATCGCGTCGGCTGGCGTGATCGCGACCGGCATGGCGATGACCGCCGCGGGCGGCGGCGACCTCGCACGTCACGCCGCCGGTGACGACGAAGTCGAGGTCATGCGGACCGACCACACCGGAGCCGAGGACGAGGCATTCGAACCCAACGACGGGTTCCGCGGCAGCGAGTTCAACCGCGACGAGATCGAGGAGTTCATCAACGGTCACACGGGTGACTCCATGCCCGGAATGAACCGTCCCTCACCGCAGCAGGTGAGCGAGGTTCTGGACAAGGCCACTCCGGTGCGGCTGCCGGGCCAGAACGCGGAGGAGTTCGTCGCCACGGTCAACGGCGACAAGATCCGTGTCATCGTCAACTATGACATGCCCTGGAGATCGACGACGTATAAGATTGGACAGTGAACGTGCGAGACGATCTGCCGCCCGACGTGCGGGCGATGTTCGACGACGCCGAACTCGCCGAGATCGCGGCGAGCAAACCTCAAGCCGGCGAGGACAAGCCGGACGCTCTGGGCCTCGCTCGGGCCTGGCAGCTGCACGTCGAGAAGATCGACAACGACCGTGAGCTACCGTACGACGACCACAGCGTGTGGACCGAGCACGACCTGGCCGCCAGCCTGTTCATGCGCGACTTCGTCGAGAACGCGCTGAGCAAGCTCCGCCCCGAGCTCGCGGACAAGGTACGCGGCTACGTCGCCAAGACCGACGACAGGTTCCGCTCCTTCACCGCTGATGATTCCGGCGAGCGTATGGCCAGGATTGCCCATGTCGACATGGGCGGCCGATCTTGGTGGTGGTTCCGGGTCCCTACCTCGGGGCCGATTGTCCAGGATCTTGCCCGGTACTGATTCGTCCGCCTCCGGTGAAGTCGTGGGGCTGACCCGGTTCGATGAACAGGGTCAACCCCAATTCGCCGTATCAACCGGACGACTGGCTCACTGGGATTCGCGTAAGACAGTAGTTTGTCGGGCATTAGAAACAAAATAAGGTTCAAGTCCCTAGGGACTTGAACCCCCACGTGTCCGAGGACGGACTTGCACACTATCCACCCGTATCGCCCTGAGCGACGCATCATGACAGGCACGCCGGGCGGCCGTCCCACCTGGACCAGCAGCGTGGGCGCCGGACCTGCTGGCCGCGCGATGGTAGGAATGCTCGGGTCTGCGGCGAACACCAACGCAGTTGGGGCGTCCTCGGTCCCGCGCCTCGTGACGACCCCTGTGATCAGTAGTGCGCCGGTTCGCGGCGAAGTCACGTACCCGAAATCGGTGTCGCTGACCGAACCGGCGAACGTTTGTGTCACCGCATGAGAACTCTGGTTGACGTGACAGCAAAGCAGGCGAATCCGGCACGGCCGATCGGGTCGGTCCCGCTCCGGCGGGGTTGATTCCGTTGACACTGAACGAGATCCGGCATCTGTTCGTCCGTCTGGTGATCGTCCCTGCCGGCGGTCGTGTGGACTGCCTGCACTGGTCGCGGTGGCGACGACGTCATCAGTACCGCGCGCAGCAGGCTCACTACCTGCGGCAAGCCCACCAGGAACGATGAAGATCACGATCTATTACTGGAGTACTAAGCAACTTGCTCACAATGCGTCGCCAGGGAGTTGAACCCCCACGTGTCGGAGGGGGAGTTACCCACTGGGCACACGTTTTCCACCAGCGGACCCTGTTATTGCTGGCGATTTTGGGTCCTTACGCCGTGATCGCCACCGCTGCCGCCACAAGCCACCCTTCACGATCTGCGGTCCAGCACCTCGGCGAGCTGACCGTACGTGGGCGCCAGCCGCCGCAGCGATGCCGCTGCGGCCTTGGAGTCGTCAGTGACCACCAGGTACTGCAGGCTTCCGACCAGTCGCGCCTGCTCAATGGCGATGGCGGACGCCGTGTCCAGGCCGAGCGAGGCCAGGCAGGCGGCGGCGTCCGCGAGCCGTCGGGCACCGGCCGGGATCGCGAAGTGCACCAGGTGGCCGCGGACGCCGTCCGGTAGCCCGGCCTCGACCTGCTCGGCGAAACGCTCCACGGCCTCGGCACCGCCGAGCGTGCCGGGCGGTACCGCCACGTCGGCGCGACCGGCCAGCCACGCCGCCGCCGCGGGCAGCGAGCGACGCAGCGCGGCAGGCACGGATACCTTGTACCGCAAGGCAAAACCAGCGCGCAGCACATACCCGGCCTCGGTGTAGGGCACGCCCGCGCCGCGCCAGGCGTTGAGGAACGCGTCAGTCGGCAGCGTCGCGTACGGGTGGCCGTGCGGGTCGTGCAGGACCACGGCACCGTCGTCGATGCCGAGCACGACCACGTAGTGGTCACCGAAGTCCGCCGGGGTTCCGGGCTGGTAGAGCAGCAGGCCCATGTCAAGCGGTCCGGCGAGCACCGGGCCTGCGGCGAGCGCCGTGGTCAGCCGCGCCAGCGCCTCGTCGGGGTCGTGGCCGTCGCTGCGCTGGCAGGTCCAGCCCAGCAGCTCGATCGCAGCGTCCAGCCCGATCTCCGGCGTCCAGCCGTACGGGTCGAACAGCGGCAGTGTGCCGTCGATCAGCTCGAATCCGAACGGCGAGCCGGTGAGCGCCTCGATCACCCCGGGCGGCGGCGAGGTCTCGCCCAGCATCATCGCCAGCGAGTTCGCGTAGCAGTACGGACCGGAGCCGGTGTAGGGGATCATGGCCGCCAGTAGAGCAAATTTCCCGGGAATTTGGGGCGGCATAAGTGCTTTAGGTCGGCAGTGAGCCCGCGATCAAGGCGTACGCCGCGCTGTTCCAGGACTCCGCTCCGCACCGACTCAGGTGACGCGAAAGACCGGCCAGCCGATCTCGGTGCGCCAGGCGGCGGGATCGCTGACGTCACGAGGGCCGACGAGGTAGACCTCCCGCACCGGCCCGGCCACCGACATCGCGTTCTCCACCACCCAGGTCCCGAGTTCGCCGTACGTGACCTCGACGCCGTCGTGCTCGCCGACGTGGGTGGTGACGGCCAGTTCCGCGGCCGGAAGAACGGCGGCATGCACGCGTCCGGTGCGAGGTGGCGCAGCGGTCGGCAGGTAGACGAGCGCGTGACCGCGTTCCTGTTCGAAAAGGGCGTTGTCGTAGCAGCCGCCCGGCGGTCCGGTCACGGCATCGCCGACGGCCGTCTCCAGTTCGGCCATCGCGCCCGCGTACCAGGCCTCGACGTCGCCCTGGCCGAGCACGGCCTCCACCGCCGCCACCGTCCGGGCGGGCTCCGCACGCAGCTCGACCTCGATCGGCGCGGGGTCGGGCCGCAGCAGGCGCCGCAGCGACACGACTGCGGCCCGGGTGCGGTCGAGCACGTCCTCGAGGCGTTGCAAGTGGTCGGCAACCAGGGCCGCCCGGACCCCGGGGTCCGGGGTCCGCAGGATTCGCTGCACATCGCTCAGGGGGACGTCGAGTTCACGAAGCCGGTGGATGACCTGCGCGGCCGGGATCTGGTCGACGCCGTAGTACCGGTAACCGGTGGTCTCGTCCACCACCGCGGGTTCCAGCAGGGCCGCCTCGTGATACCGGCGCAGGGTCCGCACGCTCAAGTGGGTCAGCCGCGAGAACTCCCCGATGGTCAGCATCCCCGCATTCTGGACTCTCTCCCCGGGGGAGAGTCCACGGCTTGACCCTCCCACGCCGTGAGGTCACACGGTGGGCTCATGACACAGCACACCGATCTCCCGTCCGAGTTGCTTCCGACCACCGTGCGTGACTTCTTCGCCGCCCACGTCGCCCGCGATGCCGACACCGCCTCATCGTTCCTCACCGAGGACGCGGTGATCGTCGACCAGGACGAGACCTTCCGCGGCCGAGAGGAGACGCACGCGTTCCTGCGGGACGCCGGGGCCGAGTTCGAGTACACGACCGAGCAGCTCGGCGCTCGCCGCGTCGACGACGCCCACTGGGTGGTGACCGTGCGGCTCGAGGGCACCTTCCCGGGTGGTGTCGCCGAGCTCGACTACCGCTTCGCGCTGCGGGGTGACCTCATCGCCGAACTCGTCATCGCCAACCACGTCGCCTGACCGAACCCGCGCCACCTCGATCTTCAGTGGAGAGAAATGTCTAGTTCAGATCGCGATCGTCTCGACGGTCGCCGGGCGTTGGTCACGGGCGGGTCGAAAGGCTCGGGCAAGGCCGTCGCGGAGAGACTGCGAGAGCTGGGCGCCGACGTGTACGTGACGGCGCGAACGATGCCCGACGGGCACGAGCACCCCGACCGATTCATCGAAGCCGACATCACGACGACCGAAGGCACCAGCGCGGCTCCGCCGAAACCTTCCGGGACGAGGACGTCGCCTACGCAAGCCGCATGTGGGAGGCGGGCTGCGACGTCGAGCTGCACGTCTGGCCTGGCGGGTTCCATGGGTTCGACGTCGTGGCTCCCCACGCCGTGATCTCCCAGGACGCCATCGCTGCCCGAGTGGTCTGGCTGCGCCGTCAGCTGGGCCGTGTTCCCCGCTGAGGCGCGGCCAACACCGGCCCGCTGAACAAGACCTCGAGCAGCCGGCCAAGTCGCCGACCTGTGCCTACCGGCGAAGGGACGCTGATCCGACTATGCGCGTATCAGCCGAGCACGTTGCGGTGCCGGCGCACGAAATCGGCGAACCCGAGGGCCGCGTGACCGGTGGGATCGGGGACGGCCGAGGTGACCATCTCCGCGCCGCCGTCGCGGTAGGCCCGCGCGACCTCGATCAGGGTGTCGACCTGGAACGCCGGCATCCCACGGCTCAGCAGCGCCGCGCGGGCCTGCTCATCGGGCAGCCCGAGGTAGCGCACGGGCTTGCCCAGGACGTCGGAGAACACCTCGGCCGCTTCGGTGTGGCTCAAGGCCTTCGGGCCGGTGAGGCTGTAGATCTTGCTGTCGTGACCTTCGGTTGTCAGCACCCGCGCGGCCACGTCGGCGATGTCGCCGACGTCGACGAAACTGATCGGCGCGGTGATCAGGGGGAAGCTGAACCGTCCACTCTCGCGGATGGATGCCTGGCGGAGGAAGTTCTGGAGGTAGAAGTTGGGCCGCACCATGGTCCACCGCAACCCGGACGAGGCCAGCGCGTCTTCGACCGGCCGGTGCAGCGCCAAGGGGCGAGTCCTCGGGCTCGACGCCTTGGCGGACCGGGGTTACCTGGCCGCGGCGCTGCTCAACGCCGCCCACGCGGGCGGCGCTTGCGGCCCTGTCCCGGCTCCTGCCGAAACTCTGCGAGCCGGGCGGCCCCTGCCCCCGGCGGTCCGCTGCCGTGACGCATTAGTTCGGTCGGTGTTATAACTAACGCGTGGCGGCGCACAACCTCGATGTCGCGAACCGGGCCTCGATCCGGCGCACGAACCTCGGCCTGGTGCTGCGCCGCCTGAGCACCCGCGGCGCCCGCTCGCGGACCCAGCTCGCGGAGGACCTCGGCCTGCCCAAGGCCACGGTGTCCAACCTGGTCAACGAGCTGGTCGAGCGCAATCTCGTCCGCGAGGGCGACGTGCAGCGCGGCGGCAGCGTCGGCCGCCCCCGACAGGCGGTGGAGCTGCACGGCCGCACGCTGTGCGGGCTCGGCGTGGAGATCAGTGTCGACTATGCCCGGGCGATCGCGCTGGACCTGCGCGGCGAGACGTTGCTGGACCAGCGCATCACCATCAACGCCGCGCGCGACAGCGACGTGCTGCTCGACGCCGTCGCCGAACTGATCACCCGGGCCATCGACGACATGCGCGCGCAGGGCGTCGAGGTCGTCGGCGTCACCGTCGCCGCGCCGGGCGAGATCGACCGGGATGCCGGCGTCGTCGTCTTCGCCGCCAACCTGAACTGGTCGCAGCTGCCGGTCGTGGCCGGTCTCCGGGCCCGGCTCGCCGCCGACGCCCCGCCCATCGCGGTCGGCAACGACGCGCGACTCGGCGCCATCGCCGAGCACGCCATCGTCGGCCCGGTCGGCATCAACGACCTCATCTACATCACCGGCGAGATCGGCGTCGGCGCCGGCATCATCACCAACGGCCAGCTGATGCTGGGGGCCGCCGGCTACGCCGGCGAGGTCGGCCACATGCCGCTCGATCCCGATCCGCAGCCGTGCGCCTGCGGCCGGCGCGGCTGCTGGGAGACCATGGTCGGCCTGTCCGCGCTTCTGCGGCACGCCGCCGATCCCGACGACCCGGTGCGCGATCCCGACCGCGACCTGGAGGTCCGGCTGGCCGAGATCCGGACCCGGGCCGCCGTCGGGGACGAGCGCACGCTGGCCGCACTCGACCGCATCGCGCACGGCCTCGGCCTGGGCATCGGCCTCCTGATCGGCGTCCTCAACCCGCAGGCGGTCGTGCTCGGCGGCTACTTCGCGATTCTCGGCGACCACCTGCTGGCGACGACCCGGCGTGTGGTCGACGAGCACGTCCTGGCCCCACATGCCGGGGGCTGTCAGCTGCTGGTCTCGACGTTGGGATTCACCAGCGCCGCACGCGGCGCCGCCCAGGAGGCGCTGGAGCCCGTGTTCCACGACCCGGGCTCCGTCTCGGCGCCGGCGAACTAGCCTTCGGTCATCCGGAAGTCGTAGCTGTGGGGCAGGGGATGCGCGGTGCGGGGCAGGGTCGGGTCGAGCCGTTGGTGGTAGGCGAACCAGAGCCGGTCCAGAGCGTCCTCGCCTTCCCGGAGGTCGGGCACGACGATGCCGACGCCGATGAGGCGGCCGGCGCGGTCAAGACTGTCCGCGGCGATGGCCGCCGAGCACTCGAGCATCTGGATCCGGCCGTCCGCCCGCAGCTCCGGTGGCAGCCCGTCGACGAGGGCCAGGGCGTCACCCGGGCGGTTCGCGGCGAGGAGCGCCTGGAGCGTCTCCACGGTGAGGGCCCGCAGGGGAGTGGGCAGCATTTCGCCGGCTCGGAGCAGCGAACTCGCGGCGCGGTCGGCGTTCGGTTCGCACACGGCGAGATTGCGCAGCGCCCAGGGATTGGCGGTCGCCGCCAGTGAGGCGCGCCACGCGTCGCGGGCCGCGTCGGCCTCGCCCGCGTGCCAGCGCGCCACCCCGCGGTGCAGCCAGGTGAGCCAGTTGTCCCCGGCGTGTTCGAGCCGCTGCCGCCAACCGTGAGTGACCTGATAGGACAGTGGCGCCTTCAGTGAGGCCGGCATGTCGCCGGTGGCCAGCAATGTCAGCCACGGTTCCTGCTCGTCGCCGGTGGTGTCGAACGGGACTCCCGGCAACTCGAGCGACGGGTCGCCGGTCGCGGAGCGGTGGAGCCGTTCCATGGCGCCCCAACCGGATCCGTTGTGCAGCCGCTCGGTCGGTGGCTGGTCCAGCCACTGCCGGGCGGCGTCGTGCTCGGCATCGACGAGGTGGCGGGGGACCAGCTCCTCCAACGCCTCCTCGACGGCCGTGCAGGCACCGTCCCAGTCGCGGCCCTTCGCGGGATCGGCGGTGAGCAGGCCGTAGACCTCCAGCCATGACCACTGCGCGCCGGCCGGCATCGGCAGGTGCTCCAGCTGCGTGCGGGCCAGGCCGGCCTGGATCTCCAGGTACGGCTGGTCGGCCGGCGACAGCCACTCCTGCCAGCGGCGGCCGCCGCCGGCCTGCCCCCACAGGAACAGCTTGCGTCCGCGCAGCCGGTCGGTCGAGGCCTGCACCAGGCCGCTGCCGTCAGCCTCCAGCGCGGCGATCCAGCGCCGGCGGGACGGCGCGATGTCGTAGAAGTAGTCGGCGGCGTGCCGACTGTTGGCCGGGTAGCTGCGATCCACGCCGTCGTGAACGGGGATCGGCACGCGCCGGAGGACGCCGTCATAGGCGAGGTTGTAGGCGGCGTCGGCCGGGGCCAGCACGCGGGTGTCGGGCGTCTCCGGCACGGCGATGTTGGACCACCAGTAGACGGGGACCTCGTGCGCGTTCGGGTTGATGATCCGAACGTGCACGTGGAGCAGGGCGGAGCCCTCCGGCGCGTACGCGTCGATCTGGTACACGAGCTCCCGGTTGCGCTCGAATTCCCACATGCGCAGGACTTCGACGCCGTCGGGCCGCACCACCCGGGCGGCGTGCACGGGGGCGCAGGTGAGCGGCGTGTGGCCGGTGGTGCCGAGGTTCCACTCGACGCCGCCGGCGAACCAGGCGTTGCGCAGCGCCAGGTTCGCTGGTTGCAGGATCGCGTTGCGGTGCAACAACTCCCGTCCGGTGGGCAGGTGGACCAGCGACCGCATCCGGCCGCCGAAGTCGAGCAGGAACTCGGCGCGGATCACGCCATTGTCGACGACGGCCACCGTGAGCTTCCCGTCGGTGAGTTCCCGCCCGTAGTCGTCCTGCACGGTGTACGGGAGCAGCGTCGCCGGTCGCCCGTACGCGAGGTTGCGCGCCATGTCCGGGTCCGCCGCCGAGGCGTCGACCAGCGGCGTCACCGGGTGTGGCGGGGCCAGTGGCGGCAGCGGGTTGTCCGGGCCGAGCGCGGCGACGGGCAACGTCACCGTGTCGAGGTGAACCACGCGGCGCCTCCGGTTGTGGTCGGACGGGCACACGAACCCTGCCGCTACCCTAATTAGTTCGACTAGTGTTATAACTAACAGCCCTCGGGAGTCAAGAGCCGCCCTCACCCCAGTGGAGTCGCGATGCGCACCCTGCCCGTCGTCGCCCGCCCGCGAACGGCCGTCGCCCTGGCCGTGGCCGTCGCCCTGCTCGGCGCGCCGCCGGTCGCCTCGGCGAGTCCGCCGACCTCCGGCTACACCGTGACGATCGGGTCCACGAGTCCGTACCAGTTCCCGACCGACACCCCGGCGAGCCCCTTCGTCGACAAGGACGGCACGTTTTACTTCCAGCAGTCCGCGTCCCTCTACGGCGCGACGCAGCCCCGGTACTGGGACTTCTACACCGGCGCCGACTTCGACAGCGCCAGCCGGTCCGCCGCGATCAGCGACGCGGTCGATCCCGCCGAGCCCAGGGACAAGAACAACGACACGAGCTGGCGGTGCGACAACAGCCCCACCGGTGTCGCCGCCACCGACCCGCCAGCGGGCTCGTCCTACTCGCAGAAGAACTTCTGCGACCTGGTCGGCGTCTGGGTCGACCCGGACACCGGAAACTGGTACGGCCTGGTGCACAACGAGTTCACCCCGGAACCGTTCGGCGCCAACTCGTTCTCGCACTACGACGCGATCGACTACGCCGAGTCGACCGACCAGGGCAAGGTGTGGACCATCAAGGGACACGCCATCACCTCGCCGTACAGCACGGTTCGCGGCGACACCACGGCGTTCCCGAACGGCACCTTCGACTACGGCGACGGTGACCCGAGGCTGTTCGTCGACCAGGCTTCGGGCTACTTCTACGTCTACTACGCGTCCCGGATCGTGCCGAAGGCCGGCACATCCGGCAGCTACGACGGCCTGGCGCACGTCGCCCGCGCGCCGATGTCGTCGAAGATGGCCACCGGCTCGTGGCAGAAGTGGTACGACGGCTCCTGGTCGCAGCCCGGCGTGGGCGGCTTGGAGAGCAACATGACGCCGGTGACGACGACCGCCACGACCGGCTACACCGCCGTCGACCACGACTACAAGCCCACGAACGCGGGTTCCGTGCCGCAGCAGATCACGGCCGGCACGCTGCCGCCGAAGTCGGAACTGTTCGTCATGAACATCGCCTACGACGCCTACCTCGGCCTGTACATCGGCGAGCCCGAAGTGGCCGACAGCTCGACCAAGCTGCCGCAGCGGTACTACGTCACAGACGACCTGTCGACGCAGAAGTGGTACTACGTAGGCGATTCCGGCAGCTACGCCTCGAACTCCTGGTACCGCTGGTTCGTCGACGGCGCGAACCGGACCAGCTCCACCATCGTCGGCAGGAGCTTCCGCTCCTACTGCTCCATCGCCTGTGTCGGCTCGGACGGCGAGTACGCCAACATCACCGTGGACTCGGCGTCGCCGGCCGCGCCGCCCGTCGACCTGAGCACGACCTACCGGATCAGCAACGGATCGGGACGGGTTCTCGCCCAGGTCAGCGGCAGCTCCGCGACCACGTCCGTGCCGGCCTCGACCGGCTCGCTCCTGGAGACGTGGGCCTTCGCCGCCAACGGCGACGGCTCGTACACGATCAGCAACGGCGCCACCGGCCAGGCCCTCGGCGTCGACTCGACGTCGACAGCCAACCGGGCGTGGGCGACCAAGCCGACGGTCACCGCGAGCGGATCCACCGTCGGGCAGCAGTGGTTCATCCTCGCCGGCGCCTCCTCCGCGACCGGGGCCAAGACCGGGACGTATCGGCTGGTCAACCGGTACAGCGGCTTGGTGCTGGGGCTGTCCTCGGACTCAACCCGGCTCGCTGAGACGACGCCCGCCCGGTCCTGGACCAACACCACCGGCGATGCGACCGGCGGGTCGCGCACGGCGGCCGAGCAGACCCTGGGCCTCACCGCGACCGGCGAGCCGCCCGTCCTCGACGGCACGCACCGGATCTCGGTGTCCGGCCAGGGCCTCGACGACCCGAACTGGTCGACCGCCGCGGGCACCCAGCTCGTCACGTGGCGGCTCAACGGCGGCTCCAACCAGAACTGGACGTTCACCCGGCAGACCGACGGCTCGTACACCATCGCCAACGCGTATTCCAAGCTGTGCGTGGACGACGAGGGCGGCGGCACGGCCGCCGGCACTCGCGTGATCCAGTGGACCTGCTCCGGCAACAGCAACCAGCGCTGGAAGGCCGCCAGGACGGCCGGCGGCTACAGGCTCACCAACGTCCATAGTGGACTGCTACTCACCACCGCATCGACCACCGACGGCGCTTTGGTGACGCAGCAAGCGATCGCGGGCTCCGCGCTGCAACAGTGGGCGATCGGCTGAGGACTTCGGGCAGGGTGCCCCGGCGCCACTAGTGCGGGTCGTCGGCCTTGCACGGAGTTCCGCCGCGGTGCGAGCTATACGTGGTGGGGTCCGGCGGCACGGTCCGTGGCAACCAAGTCATCGCGCGGTGACCGGCGGATTCGACGGCCAGAGCGCTCTGATCAGCGCGCTGGCCGGCACCAGGGAGTTCTTGTGTAGAAGCAGGAACGCCAGGGTGGCACGCTGTCTGAGGCCGCGCAGCGGTAATTGGCGATCGCCATCGTTCACCGTCAACGCGCCAAGTACGGTGAAGCGCATCGAATCCCCCTCAAAGACATGAAGTGGACACCTCGACAGGAACCGTGTGCCCCTCGTGCGGGGCGCACTCCGCAGCTTCGAGTGGTTTCCCCAGGAATAACTCTTGCGGATGTTAGCCTCGGCCGTGACTCGCGGCGACGTAACGACTACTGACGCAACTGTCCTTGCCTGATTGTCACTGTAACGCGTCATTGTCATCTGCTGGTGGCATAGTGCCCGATGACGACGCGACCGCCCCTGTCGAAGCTCCACTTCGCGCACGGAGTCGCCGTCGGTGATCGACAGTTTTGGGCGAAGTCCAGGCAAGAGCCCAGGTGGGCTCCGTCGCCGTCACCAAGAGAATCTTCGACATTTCTGTAGTAGTCGGTCCGAGAGCTGGGATTGTCCAGGTGCCTTGTGCGTGTGGCTGAGAAGGCCGAGGCTCTGCGCCCGATCGGATCGTCGCGTGTCGACGGCGGTCCGGCGGTCCATGGTGCGGTCGTGGGTAGGACGAGTTCGTTGTGTGGAGCCGATGGCTCGGGCGGCATTGCTGTGAATTAGCTGTGTGAAGGCAAGCGCGGCCAGCGTGTCGACTTGTCCGCGCACCTATACCCGAAGGTCCTCTAGTCGTCAATCTCTCGGCGTAGTTCAAGGACCTGGGGGGAATACTCTCTGCTTGGTCGATGCTTTCGGGGGCGAGCTGTGTGCACCAGCGGTTGTGCGGGCACGTGCCTTCGACGAGCCGGTGGTGACAACTCCTTGCTGGAACCCAAGCGCCCCGCACGTATGCGGTCGCGATGCCTGGGTTCGCCGCCGCCCCTTCCGTACGCGCCGACCGACGAACCGCAGCCGACCATCCGTCCACAGTGGACAGCTCAGGCGAGGTTGGCCATCTCGGCCAGCGGCAGCACCGGCAGGTCGTCGCGGTGTTTGACGTTGAGCTTGCGGTAGATCTTGGTCATGTGCTGCTCAACGGTGCTCTCGGTGACGAACAGCTTGCGGGCGATGGCGCGGTTGCTGTGGCCGGCGGAGGCCAGCACGGCGACGCGGCGTTCGGCCCTGGTCAGAGAACGGATGGCGTCGTCGTCGGCGATGTCGGCGTCGATGTCGTCGCCGTCGGGGAACAGCTCCCGGCAGAGCGGCTCGGCGTGGCAGCCACGGGCCATGTGCCAGGCGCGGCGGGCGATCAGGCGGGCCCGGCGCTGCTCGCCGGCTGCCTGGTGGGCGCGGCTGAGGTCGGCAAGGGCGCGGGCCAGCTCGTAGCGGTCGCCGCCGGCCTCGATGATCTCGACGGCGTCGCCGAGCAGGTCGACCCGGCGGTGCTCGGCGCCGCATGCGGCGAGCAGCCGCAGGGCCCGGCCGCGGTGGAAGCCGAGGTCGGCGCCGATGCGGGCCAGCTGGTCGTTGAGCAGCCGGCGGGCCTGGTCCACCTCGCCCTGTCTCAGCAGCGCCTCGGCTGCGTTGATCCGCCACGGCACGAGCTCGGGCCGGTCAAGGGACCAGCTGCGCACCAGGTCCCCGCAGGTATGGAAGTCGGCCAGTGCGGCCCGGCTGTTGTCGCAGGCCAGATGGTAGTGGCCGCGGGCGTGCAGGTAGTGCAGGCCGTAGCGGCTCTCGAACATCGCCGGCGGAACGGGCAGCCGGAGGTGTTCGGCGGCCGCGGCGAGGTCCCCGGTGCGGGTGGCGGCCAGGATCGCGGCGCCGAGGGGGAAGCCGACAACGGTTCCCCATGACCGCGGCGACAGCTGGGTGAGGCTGTCCTTGGCCTCGGCCAACGCGGTGGCGAAGTCGCCCCGCCGGACCGCGATCTCGGCTGCCGTCGCGGCCAGCCGAGCCCGAATGACCGGCAGTTCGCGGACCCGCTTGTCCTGCGTCCACCGCTCGCACCAGCGGGCCGCCGATTCGGTGCGCCCGGCGTACATCTGGGACATCAGCGGGACCAGCGGGGTCTCCTTGGTCCAGAACGTGTCCCGGCGCAGGTCGGCCTGGCGCAGCAGGCCTTCGGCGGTGTCGTCCAGGTCGCCGTGCACAAGGACCCCGGCCAGCACCAGGCCGCCGGTCGTCTGGGCGGGCCGCGGCGGCAGCCGCTGGTTGGTGCGGCGGGCCAGCCGCGGATAGGTGCACGCCAGCCAGTACTCGAACGCCTGGAGCTCGGCAAGTGTGCCCTCGTCGTAGCGGTCGGCCTCCGCCCACAGCCGGTCGACGACCACGGCGGCCTCGTCGCTGCGGCCCTGCCACAGCAGCTGCCGGCACAATTCGAGGCTGTGGCTCAGACTCAGCTCCCCGGCGCGGACGTCGGTGATCAGCTGGGTCAGGTGCCTGGCCGCCGCCATCGGGTCGGCGCGGCACTCGACCAGCGCCAGTCGTGCCCGGATGTCCGGGGTGGGGCTGTAGCTGACCGCGTGTTCCAGGCAGGCCACGGCGGTGGTCATTCCGTTGTCCAGCAAATGGTTCTCGGCGGCGGTCAGCAACACCGTGGTCGAGGGGACGTCCTCGGCGTGGCCGCCGGCCACGATGTGCGGCGCCACCACCACCGCCGGCTCGCCGCGGTCGTGCAGCAGTCGCGCGGCCGCCTGGTGCAGCTCGCCGCGGTTGGGCAGCTCGTCGAGCACGGCCTGACGGCCGGTGTCGTTGATGAAGGCGCCATCGGCGAGAAGCCCGGAGGATTCCAGTGACCGCATCACTTCCGCGCCGTGGTCCAGGCCGAGTAGACGGTCCAGCAGCGTCGGGTCGCCGATGACCGCCAGCCCGCCGGCGACCAGCGTCGCGTCGGGGCCGGTCCGGCGGATTCCGGCCAGCAGCGCCTCGCGGTAGCACCGTCCGACGATCTCGTGGTCACGACGCCAGTCCTCGATCATGGCCGTCACCAGGAGCGGATTGCCACTGCTGGCGGCGTGCACGGCCGCGGCGTGGCGGCGGGCGATCGGCTCGCCCAGCTCGCGGGCCAGCAGCTCGTCGACCGCAGGCCGGGACAGCAGGTCGAGCGGCAGCACCTCGCAGTTGGGCAGCCGCAGCAACTCGGCCCGGGTGGCGCGAAACTCCGGACCGCAATTGGACACGCTGCTGGCCACCACGAGCACAGGCGCGGCGCCGATCCGGCGGGCCAGGTAGGCGAGCCAGCGCAGCGAAGCAGGGTCGGCGTGATGGACGTCGTCGATGCTGACCAGCGTTGGCCGGCGGTCGGCGAGGTCGAGCACGTCCAGGCACAGGGTGCTGAGCACCTCGGCGCTCGCGTCGCCATTGCGGATCACGCCTGCGGCGTGGGCGCGTAATCGCGGGGGCAGTCCGGGACGGGCCAGCAGCTGGCCGACCACGCCGAGGGAGAGCGAGCTTTCCGCCGGTGAGCAGACCGCTTGCAGCCGCAGGGCATCGGCGGATCGGCCGAAGGCGTGCAGCAGCTCGCTGCGGCCGGTGACGGCCGGACCCTCAACCAGCGCCGTGTGCCCTGAACCGGCCGTGGCCTGCGCGAGCAGCTCGGAAAGACGGGAAAGTTGGCCGTCGCGTTCCACCAACTCCGGCACTTGAGCCTCCCGGCGCTTCACCCGCGGAGCCGACCCGGCGACGCTGCCGGCCCTATGGTTTGGGTCCAAACGGTTCCGGCCAGGTTAACACGGCGGTGGCGCTGTGGCGATGGTCGCCTTTGTGGGCGGGCGTGGATGGCCCGCCCGGCCGGCGATGAACGGAGCGATTGATTGACGCGCGCAGTACTGGCCTTTCCGCGTCGCTGACGGCTGGTGTAGGGCCTGCTAGGGGGTGAACAGGGGTTCGGGCCGGTGGCGAAGGTGCGAGCCTGAATGGCGTGAATGGATGGGCATTGTGAGCGACAATCGGCTGCGGCCGATCGACGCCATGCTGAGCGTGCTCGCCGACGAGGGCGTCGACCGAGTATTCGGTAATCCAGGAACGTCCGAGCTGCCTTTTTTGGACGCGCTGGCCGGTCGGGACGACATCGAGTTCACGCTCGGCGTGCACGAGGGCTCGGTGGTCGCGATGGCCGACGGCTACGCCCGGGCGACCGGTCGGCCGTCGTTCGTGAGCCTGCACATCGCCGCCGGGCTGGCCAACGGCCTGATCGGGCTGCTCAACGCCACCCGGTCCCGGACCCCGATGGTGGTCACCGCCGGCCAGCAGGACCGCCGCCACCTGGCCGGCGACCCGATGCTGTCCGGCGACCTGGTCGGACTGGCCAAGCCGGCCGTGAAGGCCGTCTTCGACGTGCGGCACGGGCCCGACCTGCCGGTCCTGCTGCGCCGGGCGTTCGCCCTGGCCGTCCAGCCGCCGGCCGGGCCGGTGTTCCTGTCCGTTCCCATGGACCTGCTCCAGGAGGACGAGCCGGTCGCGACGCCGGTGAAGTCGCCGCTGACGCCGCCCGGCGCCCCGAGCGACATCGCCGCGGCGGTGGAGCTGCTGGCCGAGGCCCGGCATCCCGCGGTGGTCGCCGGGGACGACGTCGGCCGCCGCGGCGCGCTGGCCGAACTGGTGACACTGGCCGAGGCGATCGGCGCCACGGTCTATGACCAGCCGATGAACGACGGCGTCAACTTCCCGGCCTCGCATCCGCTGCACGCCGGCGGCCTGGCCCCGACACACCGTGCGATCCGGGACGGGCTCGCCGGCCACGACGTGGTCCTGATCGTCGGCTGCCACGCCTTCATGGCCCACCACTACACGCCAGGATCCCCGATTCCCGACGGGGTGGCCGTGGTGCAGTTGGACGTTGATCCCGCCGAGGTCGGCCGCAACTTCCCGGTGGCCGTGGGACTGGTCGGTGGCCTCGGCCCGACGCTGGAGGCGCTGGGGGCCGCGCTGGCCGGCAGCGTGCCGGACGCGAAGGCGCGGATCGAGCTCGCCGGCCGGCGAGCGGCGCAGCGGCGGGCCGCGTTCGAGGCCGACGCGCTGCACCGCTACGGCGACTCCCCGATGGATCCGCTGGCCGCTGTGCACGGCATCGTCGCTGGCCTGCCCGACGACGCGGTCGTGGTCGAGGAGGCGATCACCTCCGGCGTCCTGCTCCGCTCGATGCTGCGGCTGGACCGGCCCCGCTCCCTGGTGCACACCGTCGGCGGCGGCCTCGGCTGGGGGATCGGGGCGGCGACCGGCTCCCGGCTCGGGGATCCGACCCGGCCGGTGGTGGCCGTGCTCGGCGACGGCTGCACGCTGTTCGGCCTGCAGGGACTGTGGTCGGCGGCCCGCTACGAGGTGCCGGTGACCTTTGTCGTGATGAACAACGGCGAGTACCGCACCCTCAAGGACACGCTGGACTCCTGGCACAGCCGGTCCACCCGGCACACTCACGTCGGCCTCGATCTGGCCCCGCCGGTGCTGGATTTCACCCGCGCCGCCGAGTTCTTCGGCATCCGGGCGGTCCGCGCAGAGAGCACCGAACATCTGGCGAAGCTGGTCCGCGAGGGCGCCTCCTCGCCGTCGCCGCTGCTGATCGACGTGCCGATCACCGGACACGGCGCACGATCGACGAGGACGTGACATGGCATTCATCGAACCCCGCGTCTCGCTGTCCGGCGGCACTGCCACGGTGCGCGAGGTCGCGACCGGCGCCCTGCTGGCCACGATCGGCGTCGCCTCGGCAGCGGACGTCGACGTGGCCGTGCAGGCCGCCGTCGAGGCGCAGCCGGCGTGGGCCGCGTCCCCGGCGGTGGAGCGGGCCGCGGTGCTGCGTCGGGCTGCGCAGGCGTTGGCCGCGAACCGTGAATGCGTGGTCGAGTGGCTGATCCGGGAGGGCGGCGGCATTCGGGCCAAGGCGGAGCACGAAGTCGCCTCGACGCTGGACGAACTCTGGGTGGCGGCCTCGCTGCCGACCCGGCCGCACGGGGTCCTGCTGCCGGCCGAGCCCGGTCGGCGCAGCCACGCGCGCCGGGTGCCGCTCGGCGTGGTCGGCGTGATCAGCCCGTGGAACTTCCCGTTGCTGCTGGCCATGCGGGCGGTCGCGCCGGCACTGGCGCTCGGCAACGCCGTCGTGCTGAAGCCGGACCCGCGGACCGCGGTGTCCGGCGGGCACGTGATCGCGCGACTGTTCGAGGAGGCCGACCTGCCCGCTGACCTGCTTCAGGTGGTGCCGGGACCGGCCGACCCCGGCCGGGCGCTGGTGGCCCATCCGGCGGTCGCGATGATCGCGTTCACCGGGTCGACGGCGGTCGGGCGGCAGATCGGCGAGCGGGCCGGCGGCCTGCTGAAGCGGGTGTCGCTGGAGCTCGGCGGCAACAACGCGATGATCGTGCTGGCCGACGCCGATGTCGACGCGGCCGCCTCGGCCGGAGCCTGGGGGGCGTTTTTCCACCAGGGCCAGGTGTGCATGGCGGCCGGCCGGCACATCGTGGTGGCCGAGGTCGCCGAGGAGTACCTCGACCGGCTGGCCGCGCGGGCGGACGCGCTGCGGGTCGGCGATCCCTGGACGCAGGACGTGCAGTTGGGGCCGATCATCGACGAGGTCCAGCTGAAGCGGGTGCGGCGCATCGTCGAGGACACGCTCGCGGGTGGCGGGGTGCTGCGGGCCGGTGGCGGCGCGGACGGGCTGTTCCACCGGCCGACCGTGATCCAGGTCGACAGCCCGGACGCGCCGGCCTTCGCCGAAGAGGTCTTCGGGCCGGTCGCGCCGGTGCTGGTGGTGCGGGACGAGGAGGAGGCGCTGCGGGTGGCCAACGGCGTCGAGCACGGCCTGACGGCGGCGATTCGCACCGCCGATTCGGTCCACGGCCTGGAGTTGGCCGCCCGGCTGCGCACCGGCGTCGCTCATGTCAACGACCAGACGATCAATGACAACGCGTTTGTGCCGTTCGGCGGTCGGGGCGCGTCCGGCAATGGCACGAGGTATGGCGCCGAGCAGAGTGTCGAGGAATTCACTCAATGGCAGTGGCTGACAGTCCGGGCCGACCAGTCGCACCTGCCGTTCTGAGACGTCACGTCCGCTGACGGCGGCCGATGCGGATGATGGCGGAGTATCACTTGCTCGAAACATCTAACCCCGATATTGTCGTTTGGAGCCGAACGATCTTGGGTTCTCGTGAATATCGCCGAAACTCGTGAATGCGCTTGTTGATCTCCGAGATGGAGGGGAAATGGGCTGTAGGACCGTTGCGGTGATCCGCGACAGACGAGGGGTGGTGGGGCGATGACGGCCTGCCTGTCGGAGATCTCCCGGATGGCCGGGGTGGCCACCGCCGTGTCCGGGGAGCCGGTCACCCAGCCGGAGCTGCTCGACCTGATGCGGATCGAGGATCCCCGGGTCCGGTCGGTGTTCCTCAACAGCGCCATCGAGCGCCGCCATCTCACCCTGCCCGAGCCCGACGCGTCCGGCCGGCTCGAACCCGAGCCGCAGGGCGACCTGCTGGCCAAGCACAAGCGGATTGCCGTCGAGATGGGCGGCGCCGCGTTGCAGGGCTGCCTCAAGCGGGCCGGCGCCAGCCTGTCCGACCTGCGCCACCTGTGCTGCGTGACGTCCACCGGCTTTCTCACCCCCGGCCTGAGCGCGCTGCTGATCCGGCAGTTGGGCATCGACCCGCATTGCAGCCGCTCCGACATCGTCGGCATGGGCTGCAACGCCGGGCTCAACGCGCTCAACGTCGTCGCCGGCTGGACGGCCGCCCATCCCGGCGAGCTCGCGGTCGTGCTGTGCGCCGAAGCCTGCTCGGCCGCGTACACCTTCGACGGCTCGATGCGCACCGCCGTGGTCAACAGCCTGTTCGGCGACGGCGCGGCGGCCGTGGCGCTGGTGGCCGACGGCGAGGCGCCTGGCCCGCGCCTGCTCAAGTTCGCCAGCCTGCTGGTCACCGACGCCATCGACGCCATGCGCTACGACTGGGACCGTGACCAGGGCCGGTTCAGCTTTTTCCTCGACCCCGAGATCCCCTACGTGGTCGGCGCGCACGCGGAGGTCGTGGTGGACCGGCTGCTGACCGGAACTGGTTTACGCCGCAACGACATCGCGCACTGGCTGGTGCATTCCGGCGGCAAGAAGGTCATCGACGCGACCGTGGTCAACCTCGGCCTGAGCCGCCACGACGTCCGGCACACTATCGGCGTCCTGCACGACTACGGCAACGTCTCCAGCGGCTCGTTCCTGTTCTCCTACGAGCGTCTGCTCGACGAGGACGTGTGCCAGCCGGGGGAGTACGGCGTCCTGATGACCATGGGGCCCGGCTCCACCATCGAGACGGCGCTGGTCCAGTGGTGACCCCGGCGATCGACGAGGTCCGGGTGGACGGGGCGCGGCCGCTGTCGGCCCCGACGACCGAGGCCCTCAATCAGGTGTGCGACCGCGCCGAGGATCTCGACGCCTCAGGGCTGGTGACCCTGCACGTGTCCGGTGCCCCCGAGCCGGGCTGGCCGGCGGACCTGACCGTGGGCCTGGTGGCCAAGTGGGAACGCGCGGTGCGGCGGCTGGAGCGTCTCTGGCTGCCCACGGTCGCGGTGGCCGCAGGCGATGTCGGCGGCACGGCGCTCGACGTCCTGTTGGCTGTCGACGTCCGGGTCGCCGCGCCCGGAACCCGCCTGGTGGTGCCGGTGGACGGCGAAGCGACGTGGCCGGGCATGGCGATCTACCGGCTGGCCCGGCAGGCCGGGACGGGCCGGGTCCGCCGGGCGGCCCTGCTCGGTGAGCCGATCGACGCCGAGGACGCGGTGGCGTTCGGCCTGCTGGACCAGATCGCGCCGGAGCCGGACCAGGCCGTGGCGGCGGTGGCCGAGCGGGCGGCCGACATCGCCGGCCAGGAACTGGCGATCCGCCGGCAGCTGCTGCTGGACGCCGGGCGGACCAGTTTCGAGGACGCGCTCGGCTCCCATCTCGCCGCCTGCGACCGCGCCCTACGACGAGGCCGGACGCCGTGACCGACTTTTCCGAGGCCAGGGCCCGGTTGGCCGAGACCGCGTCCGACATCGAGCGGGTGCTGGCCATTCTGCCGCCACCCGACGCCCGCACTGCGGAGCAGCGGGCCGCGGCCGCGGCAGCGCACACCTCGGCCCGCCGGTCCCGGGTGGCGTTCATGGCCGAGCACGCCGAGGCCGTGTACGACAAGCTCACCGATGGACGGCGGCTGCGGCCGCGGCTCGAGGAGCTGGTCCTCGCCGCGACGGCCGCTTTCCCGGAGCTGGTGCCGGGGCCTGCGGCCGAGCGGACCCGGCCGCAGGCGGCCAAAGAGGGATTCGAGATCGACCAGGGCATCTTCGTGCGCGGCGTGCTGGACTCCCCGGCCGCAGGCCGGCACCTGATGGACTCGATGCTGCGGCCGACCACCCGCGCCCTGCGGCTGCTGCCGGAGTTCGAACGCACCGGCACGCTGGAGACCGAGTCGGTGCGGGTGGAGCGGCGCGACGGCGTCGCGCGGCTGACGATGTGCCGGGACGACTGCCTCAACGCCGAGGACGAACGCCAGGTCGACGACATGGAGACCGCCGTCGACCTGGCGCTGCTGGACCCGGCGACGCGGGTCGGACTGATCCGCGGCGGCGAGATGTCCCATCCCCGCTACCGGGGGCGGCGGGTGTTCAGCGCCGGCATCAACCTCAAGAGCATCAGCGCCGGCGAGATCACCCTGGTCGGTTTTCTGCTGCGCCGGGAACTGGGCTACCTCAACAAGATGCGCCGCGGGCTGTGGCACGACGACCCGGACCGGTGGCGCTCGCCGCTGGTCGACAAGCCATGGCTGGCCGTGGTCGACACGTTCGCGATCGGCGGCGGCTGCCAACTGCTGCTCGTTGTCGATCACGTTGTCGCCGCCGCGGACGCGTACCTCAGTTTGCCGGCGGCCAAGGAGGGCATCGTGCCGGGGGTGAGCAACCTGCGGCTCACCCGGGCCGTCGGCGCTCGGCTGTCCCGGCAGATGATCCTGGGCGGCCGGCGGATCCACGCGACCGAGCCGGCGGCCGCCGCGCTGGTGGACGAGGTGGTCGAACCGTCGGAAATGGACGCCGCGGCCGACCGGGCCGCGGCCGCCCTGTCCGCCGACTCGGTGGCCGCGAACCGCCGGATGGTGAACAGGGCCGAGGAGTCGCCCGACGATTTGCGTTGCTACCTGGCGGAATTCGCCGTAGAGCAGGCGCTGCGCATGCACGCCGACGACGTGGTGGCGAAGGTGGGCCGGTTCACATGACCCGCGTCCGCTACGAGAAGCGGGGCCACGTCGCCTGGGTGACGATCAACCGGCCCGAGGTGCTCAACGCGCTGGATCTGCGCACCCACGAGGAACTCGGCCGGATCTGGGACGACGTGGAGGCCGACGACGAGATCCGGGTGGCGGTGCTGACCGGCGCCGGCGGCCGCGCCTTCTCGGTCGGCCAGGACCTCAAGGAACGGGCCCGCCTCGACGCGGCGGGCGGGCCGGCCTCGACCTTCGGCAGCCGGGGCGGGCCCGGCTGGCCCCGGCTGACCGAGCGGTTCGACCTGAGCAAACCGGTGCTGGCGCGGGTCGACGGCTACGCGCTGGGCGGCGGCTTCGAGCTGGCGCTGGCCTGCGACCTGGTGATCGCCTCGGACCGCTCGGTGTTCGCGCTGCCGGAGGTGCGACTCGGGCTGGTGCCCGGGGCCGGCGGCGTGTTCCGGCTGGTGCGCCAGTTGCCGCAGAAGATCGCGACCGGGCTGCTGCTGACCGGCCGGCAGGTGGACGCGAACACGTTGCACGCCAACGGACTCGTCAACGAGGTGGTGTCGGCCGAGCGGCTTGACGGGTGTGTCCAGGCCTGGGTGGCCGACCTGGTGGCGGCCGCGCCGCTGGCCGTGCGGGCGATCAAGGAGGCGGCGCTGCGCTCGGTCGACCTGCCGCTGCCGGACGCGTTCGATGCCGCCTACCACTGGGAGAAGCGGCGGCAGGCGAGCCGGGACGCCGTCGAGGGCCCGCTGGCGTTCACGGAGAAACGCACACCGCGATGGGCCGGGCGCTGAGCGAAGGGAACGGGTCGGTGACCGAGGTGGGTCGGCTGGACGACGGGGACTATCGTTCCGGCTTCGCCCGGTGGGACGAGCGGTCGTGGGTGCGGGCCAAACCGCGCCGTGGGGCCGAGTTCGAGCCGGGCAAGCACTTCTTCTCGCCGGACCTGTGCGTGCCGCTGGCCCATCCACGGGTGCTGGCCGCGCCGCGGGGCGTGCGCGAGGCGCTGCTCGTGCACAATCTCTATATATATCTGGAGTTCACGGTCCGGCTGGAAATGGGGCCGGTCAACGAGACCTGCGCCCTGCTGCACTCCCCGGCGTTTCTGCCGTGGCTGCCGCCGGGCATGAAGGCCGACGCGCTGCGCATCTACACCGACGAGGCCGGGCACGCCGAGATGTCCAACACCCTGCTGGCGGCGGTGCACGAGGCGACCGGGATCGCGCCGATCGCGCACGAGCCGGCGTTCCTCGGCGACCTGCGCCGCCTGTACGCGGCCGAGCCGCCGGTGTACCGCCCGCTGCTGAAGATGTTCTTCACCGTGGTCTCGGAGACGTTGATCACCGGCAGCCTGACCAAGCTGCCCAAGGATCCCAGCGTGCAGCGGGCGGTCCGCGAGGTGGCCCAGGACCACGCCACCGACGAGGGCCTGCACCACGCCTACTTCCGCCGCCTGTTCGACCTGCTGTGGCCGCGGCTGCCGATCCCGTTGCGGCGTAAGATCGGCGTGCTGCTGCCGGTGATCACCAATGCCTTCCTGCGGCCGGACGAGGCGGCGCTGCGGGCCGCGCTGCACGACGTGCGGTTCCCCGACGCCGATCGCGTCGCCGCCGAGTCGGTGGCGCTGCCGGCCGTGCGCGCGGCGGTCGCCGACAACGCCGCGCCCACGATCCGAATGCTGTGCCGTGGCGGCGTGTTCGAGGACCCGGTGGTGCGTGAGGCGTTCCGTGCCGCGGGTCTGCCGACGGAATTGGCCGGGAGGTCGTAGATGTCCACAGTGGTGCGTGACTATGTGCTCGCCATGCTGGCCGTGCCGATGGACGCCGAGCCGGCCGTCGGTCCTCGGCGATGGGCCGAGGGGTTGCGGGCATGGCTGGACCAGGCCCGGCGTCTTGACGACGAGTTCCGGTGCGTCGAGCTGAGCCACCAGTCCGGGCGAGAGTGGTTGCTGGCCTGGATCAGCCGGCCGCTGTCGGCCACTGTCGCCTTCCACGCGCTGACCGACGGGATCGATGGACCCATCGCGGCGCCGGTCGAGTGCGACCTGCTGGTGCTGCTGGGCCGGCCGGACAGGTGGCCGCCCGACGCCGAGCAAACCCTGGCCCGGCGGGCGTTCGAGGCCGGTTACGGCGACCGCTGTCTGGTGCTTGAGCCCCGCTGGGCCGGCGCCGTGCTGCGCGGCACCGAGGACGGCCCGCTGTTCTGGGAGGTCGCCGCCCGAGAGCGGCAACCCTCCTGTTTGGACTGAAGATCACCCGATCTTCAGCGCCGGCCTGCGCAGATCCAGCCAGGCCACCATGTCCAGTAGCTTCTCGAACATCGCCCGCTGCGGGCCGAGGAGCTGGCCGGTCGGGGCCTGCGTGGCGGTGACGACCCGGCTCCGGTCGAACAGGTCGAACACCGGGTCCGACGGCGAGGCCAGCACCTGCCGCACCTGCTCCCGCAACGCCTCCACGTACATCGGGTCCTGAGTGGACGGATAGGGGCTCTTGCGCCGGCGCGACACCGAGGCCGGCAGCAGATCGGCGACCGCCGCACGCAGCAGGCTCTTCTCCCGCCCGTCGAAGGAATGCATTCGCCCCGGCACGTTGAACGCGTACTGCACCAGCCGGTGATCGCAGAACGGAACCCGGGTCTCCAGTCCGACCCCCATCGCCATCCGGTCGAGACGATCCTCCATGAACCGGAGGAAGTGGACCAGTCCGGCGTACCGGGCGGTGCGCGCCTCCCGCTCGTCCGCGTCCTCGCCGTCCAGCCGCGGCGTCGCGGCCACCGTGTCCGAGTGCAGATCCCGGTTGAACACCGGCATATCCAGCGCCGCCTGCACTTCGTCGGTCAGGAACGGCGTCGGGTCGACCCGTGACAACAGCGTGGCGTGCCATGGCAGCAGACCGCCGCGCAGCGCGTCCTCGGACCGGTGCCAGATGTGGCCGGCGAACACCTCGTCCGCCGCCTCGCCCGACAGCGCCACTGTGACATGCTCCCGCACCGCCCGCAACAGCAGGTACAGCGAGGAGTTCAGATCCCCCATGCCGGTCGGCCAGTCCCATGCCGCCACCACCGCGCGGCGCAGCTCGGGATCGCTCAACTGCTTGTGGTCCAACACGATCCGCCGGTGGTCGGAGCCTAGGTGCTCGACCATCGCCGTCACGAACGGCGCGTCGGCCGCGTCCTGCTCGGGACTGGACCGGAAGTTCTCGGCCTGGCCGGGGAAATCGACCGAGAACGTGCGCGGCCGCGACCCGCTGTCGGCCATCCGCCGGTTCGCCACCGCGACCAGCGCGCTGGAGTCCAACCCGCCCGACAGCAGGAAACCCAGCGGCACATCGGCCACCAACTCGTGCCGGACGTTGTCCTCCACCATGTCCCGGATCCGGGCGATGGTGGTGGCCTGGTCGTCCTCGTGCTCGGCCGCGGTCAGCCGCCAGTAGGTGTGCTCCCGCACGCCGTCCCGGTCGATCTGCACCACCGTTCCCGGCTCGACCACCCGCTGCCCCGAGTAGACGCCGTCCCGAAACCACACGCAGGCGGCGAACATCCGCCGCAGCCCGTCGGTGTCAACCGCCGGGTCGACGCCGGGATGGGCCAGGATCGCCTTGGGCTCAGACCCGAACAGCACCCCGTCCTCGAACCGTTGGAAGTGCAGCGGCTTGACGCCCATCCGGTCGCGGATCAGGGTGAGCCGCTCGTACCGGGAGTCCCAGATCCCGATGGCGCACATGCCGACCAGCCGCTCCGCGACCGCGGCGCCCCACTCGAGGTATCCCCGCAGCACGACCTCGGTGTCGCTGTCGGTGCGGAACCGGTGCCCCCGGCCGGAGAGTTCGGCCCGCAGCTCCCGGAAGTTGTAGGTCTCGCCGCTGTAGGCCATCACGACCGGACCGCCGGGCGTGTCCACCGACATCGGCTGCGTGCCGCCGGGCAGGTCGATCACCGACAGCCGGCGGTGCCCCAGCGCGGCCCGCGGCGAGAGCCAGACGCCCCATTCGTCCGGACCCCGGCAGGCCATGCTGTGCGTCATCGCCTCTACCGTCGGCCGCTGCGTCGAAAGGTCTCGGCTGAACGACACCCAACCGGCTACCCCGCACATGCCTACCGCCCCTCGACCGGGAACCTTGACTCCCCGACGACGCTACCAACGGCCGCGGTCGGCCAAACCCTTGCCGCGCACCGACTTAGGGTGCGTTAGGGGGTCGCTAGGGGGCCGGGCGGAACCGATGCCGCCGGATACTCGACTCCTCGTTCCCGTCCGATCGGAAGTGGTGTCATCGTGCGTCCGGATCTGATCCGCCCGTTGGCCGAGCTGCTCACCGACCACGCGGAACATCGCGGCGACACGATCGCGTTCGCCGACTCGCGGCGGGCCGTCACCTACCGGGAGCTGGCGAAGCGGACCGGACGGCTGGCCGGCCACCTGGCGCGGCTGCGGCTGCACCCCGGCGACCGGGCGGCGATCCTGCTCGGCAACCGGGTGGAGACGATCGAGAGCTACCTGGCCATCGCCCGCGCCGGCGGCATCGGCGTGCCGTTGAACCCGGCGGCCGCCGCCCCGGAACTGGCCTACCTGCTCGACGACAGCGCGGCCCGGATCCTGATCACCGAACAGGTCCGCCTGCCCGAGATCGAACCGGTGCTGAGGCAGCGGCCGCACCTGCGGGTGGTGGTCGTCGGCGGCGATTGCGCCGAATCGTTCGAGCGCCTGGCCACGACGCGTCCCCCGCAACCGGCCCGGGACGACCTCGACCTGGACGACATCGCCTGGATGCTCTACACCTCGGGGACGACCGGCCAGCCCAAGGCGGTGATGTCGACCCAGCGCGGCTGCCTGTGGTCGGTGGCGGCGAGCTCGGTCGGCGTGCTGGGACTGTCCGAGGCCGACCGGGTGCTGTGGCCGGTGCCGCTGTTCCACAGTTTCGCCCACATCCACTGCGTGCTGTCGGTGACCGCGGTCGGCGCCTCGGCAAGGATCGTCGAGTCGTTCGACCCTGAACAGGTCCTGAGCACGTTGCGGGGCGGTGACTTCACGTTCCTGGTTGGCGTGCCGACCATGTACCGCTACCTGATCGACGCCGCCCTGGACGGCGAGTTGTCGCTGCCAAGCCTACGGGTCTGCGTCGCCACCGGGGCGCCGGCCGGCCCGACGCTGTCGGCCGAGTTCGACGAGGCCTTCGGCCTGCGCCTGCTCGACTGCTACGGCAGCACCGAGACGTGCGGCATCGTCGCCGCCAACCGGCCGGGGGTGACGCCGGTCGCGGGGTCGTGCGGGCCGGCCGTGCCCGGGATCTCGATGCGACTGGTCGACCCGGACACCGGGGTCGACGTCGCGACCGGGGTCGAGGGCGAGATCTGGGTGAGCGGCCCGAATCTGATGGTGGGCTACCACAACCAGCCGGCGGCGACCGAGGAGGCGATGCTGGGTGGCTGGTACCGCACCGGGGATCTCGCCCGGCGAGACGAGTGGGGCAACGTCACGATCACCGGCCGGATCAAGGAACTCGTGATCCGCGGCGGCGAGAACATCCACCCGGCCGAGATCGAACAGGTGCTGCGGGCCGTGGCGGGAGTGCGGGACGTCGCGGTGACCGGCCGGCCGCACCGCGCCTTCGGCGAGGTTCCGATCGCCTTTGTGGTGGCCGATCCGGGCTTCGACCCGGACGCGGCGTACGCGGCGTGCCGCGAGCGGCTGGCGCACTTCAAAACCCCGGACGAAATATATGAGGTCTCCTCGATCCCGCGCACGGCGTCGGGCAAGGTGCTGCGGCACGGGCTGCGGACCGAGTCCGCCCGGCTGCGCGCGGTCGGCCGGGGTCACTTCGACTCGGTGTTCCGGGTGGAGTGGTCGCCGGGGACCGCCGACGACACCACCGGGCTGCCGGCGCGGGGATCGCTGTCGCCCCGGCTGGCGCCGGTCGGTCCAGGACCGGACGTGCTGCGGTTCGAGCCGGACGGGGTACTGCTGGTGAGCGGGGCCGACGCCGCGTTGACCGAGCACCTCGCTCGTGCCTACGGCATACACAATCTGCTGTTGCTGGACCCGGTGTCGGTGCCGGACCTGCCGGTGACCGTCGTGTCCTGCGATCTGCGCGACCGGGAGGCCGTGGCGTCGCTGCTGGGCGGGCATCGGGTGTCGGGGATCGTGCACGTGGTCGGCTCGGTGCCGGACGTGTTCCTCCAGGACGCGGTGGCGGCGGCGACCGTGCTGCACGAGCTCTCCAACGGCCCCTTGGTGTTGTCGGTGGCGGCGGAATGCTCGACGCCGTTCGCCGAGCTCGCCGAGCGTCGTGCCGCCGCCGCCCTGCCGGTGCGGGCCATCTCGTGGGGGCCGCTGCCCGAGGAGGACCGGCTCGCCGCCTTCGACGCGGCGTTGACCGTGGACGAGGTGTTCGTGCACGTCATGCGGCACGAATTGGCGCCTGCCGCGGTGAATCCCCGGCTGCGGGAGGAAGTGTTGGCGCTGCCGGCTTCGTCGCGGCTGGCGGCGTTGCTGGACGCCGTGATCGCCGAGGTGGCCGTGCTGGCCGGGGGGCGGCGGATCGGCGAGCGGCAGCCGTTCCGAGAGATCGGGTTGACTTCGCTGACGGCGGTGGAGCTACGCACCCGGCTGTCGGCCGCACTCGGCTCGCCATTGCCGGCGACACTGGCCTTCGACCATCCAAACCCTGTGGCCGTCGCGGAATTCCTGCTCGCCGAGCTGACCGACGGGCAGCCGGTCCATCGATTCGACGCCCCGGTCGCGGGTCTGGCTGAGCCGATCGCCATCGTGTCGATGGCCTGCCGGCTGCCCGGCGGGGTGCGGTCCCCGGAACAACTGTGGGACATGCTGTGCGCTGGAGGCGAGGGCATCAGCGCGTTTCCGACCGATCGCGGCTGGGACCTGGACGCCTTGTTCGACAAGGATCCCGACCGCCCTGGCTCCGCATACGTTCGGCACGGCGGGTTTCTGCTCGACGCTGCGGAGTTCGACGCGGAGTTCTTCGGGATCTCGCCGCGTGAGGCGCTTGCGATGGATCCGCAGCAGCGGTTGTTGCTCGAGGCGTCGTGGGAGTTGCTCGAGCGGGCCGGCATCGATCCGTTGTCCTTGCGGGGCAGTCCGACCGGGGTGTTCGCCGGTGTCATGCACCACGACTACCTGTCCCGCCTGCGGTCGGTTCCGGCCGAGCTGGAGGGATATCTGAGCGTCGGCGGCGCCGGCAGCGTCGTGTCCGGGCGGATCGCTTACACCTTCGGCTTCGAGGGTCCCGCGGTGTCCGTGGACACGGCCTGCTCGTCGTCGTTGGTGGCGCTGCACCAAGCCGTGCAGGCGCTGCGATCCGGTGACTGCGCGCTGGCACTGGCCGGCGGTGTGACAGTGATGTCCTCACCGGCGTCCTTTGTGGAATTCTCCCGCCAGCGCGGGCTGGCGCCGGACGGCCGCTGCAAGTCGTTCGCCGCCGCCGCGGACGGCGCGGGATGGTCCGAAGGCGTCGCCCTGGTTCTGGTGGAGCGGCTGTCGGACGCCAGGCGGCTGGGGCATCCCGTGCTGGCGGTGGTGCGTGGTTCCGCGGTGAACCAGGATGGGGCGTCGAACGGCTTGACCGCGCCGAACGGTCCGTCGCAGCAACGGGTCATCCGCGCGGCGCTGGCCAATGCCGGCCTGTCGGCCGCGGATGTCGATGTCGTCGAGGCGCACGGGACCGGCACCCGTCTCGGGGATCCCATTGAGGCGCAGGCGGTGCTGGCCACCTACGGACAGGACCGTTCGACGCCGTTGTGGTTGGGGTCGTTGAAGTCCAACCTCGGCCACACGCAGGCGGCGGCTGGTGTCGCCGGCGTGATCAAGATGGTGCTGGCCATGCGGCATGGCATGCTGCCAAGGACTTTGCACGTGGATGCGCCAACTCCTGCGGTGGACTGGTCGGCGGGTTCGGTGCGATTGTTGACGGAGGCCAGGAACTGGCCTGGCGAGGTGCGCCGGGCCGGGGTGTCCTCTTTCGGTGTGAGCGGCACCAACGCCCATGTGATCTTGGAGGGCGTCGCGGTGCCGTCGGAGTCGGTGACCGACGCGGCCGGTGTGGCGCCGTTGGTGGTGTCGGCTCGCTCGGAGTCCGCGCTGGTCGCGATGGCCGGGGCGCTGGCTCCCACCCAGAATGTGGCGTTCTCGTTGCTGGGCAAGGCTGAGCTGCCGATTCGCGGCGTCGTCGTCGACGGCGATCTGGTGGTGGGCCGGCCGATCGAGGGACCGGTGGCGGTGTTGTTCTCCGGTCAGGGTTCGCAGTGGTCGGGGATGGGAAAGGCTTTGTACGCCCGGTTCCCGGTGTTCGCCGAGGCTTTGGACCAGGTGGTCGACCCCCGGCTGCGCGAAGTGATGTTCGAGCACGCCGATGCCCTGACCCACACGGAGTTCGCCCAGGTGGCGTTGTTCGGGTTCGAAGTGGCGCTGTTCCGGCTGTGGGAGTCGTGGGGTTTTCGGCCGGACTTCGTTGGCGGTCATTCGGTGGGGGAGATCGCGGCGGCGCATGTGGCGGGGGTGTTGTCGCTGTCGGATGCGGTGCGGTTGGTGAGCACCAGGGGGCGGTTGATGGGGGCGTTGCCCGAGGGCGGGGCAATGCTGTCGGTCGCGGCCTCCGAAGCGGAGGTGTTGCCGTTGCTGGCCGATGCCGTGTCGGTGGCGGCGGTGAACGGTCCGACTTCGGTCGTGTTGTCGGGGGAACGTACGGCCCTGGAGGCGATCGCGGCCCGGGTGGCGTGCAAGACGTCGTGGTTGCGGGTCAGCCATGCGTTCCATTCGCCGTTGATGCGTCCGATGTTGGAGGACTTCGCGGCGGAGTTGGCCGAGATCGAGTTCGGGTCGGCGCGGATTCCGTTGGTGTCCATGGTGACTGGTGGGCTTGCCCGACCGATGTCGGCGGAGTATTGGTTGGAGCACGTCGAGGCCACGGTGCGGTTCGCTGATGGCGTGGAGTGGTTGGCGGGTCAGGGCGTCGCCGGGTTTGTCGAGTTGGGCCCGGACGCGGTGTTGACGGCCATGGCCCGGCAGTGTGTCCCGGGCGGCCAGTTCGTGGCGTCCGGCCGCCGGGACCACGATGAGGTGGCGGTGGTGTTGAAGGCCCTTGCGACCGTGCACGGCTGGGGGCGAACCATTGACTGGGCGACGGTTGTCGGGCCGGGGCGGCGGGTGGAGCTGCCCACGTACCCGTTCCAGGGTGAACGGTTCTGGCTCCAGGACTCGGCGCCGGCCGACGCCGCCGGGCTTGGCCTGGAGCCGGCGGCGCATCCCTTGCTGGGCGGGGTCACCACGATCGGCGGCAGCGGCGCGGTTGTGCTGTCGGGCCGGCTCTCCCCGTCGGCCCACCCCTGGCTGGCCGATCCCGCCGTGCTCGCCTCGGCGCTCGTGGAGATGGCGATCCGGGCCGGTGACGAGGTCGGGTTGGCCGTGCTCGACGAGCTGGTCATGCCGGAGCCGCTGGTGCTGGCACGCCCGATGGCGGTGCAGGTCTGCGTCGATCCCGTCGATGCCACCGGCCGGCGCGCAGTGGCGATCTTCGCCCGTGAGGACGCCGGCGAATGGATCCGGCACGCCCGCGGCACCCTCCGTCAAGCCGACGACCTCGTCCCGACTCTGGGCGAGGTGTGCGCGGAGGTCGCCGTCCCGGTCGAGGCCGACGGGTTCGGCATTCACCCGACCCTGCTCGACGCCGCGCTGCGGGTCGGCGACCCCGACATCGGCGAGGCCCGGATTCCGTATGCCTGGCACGGGGTCCGTCTGCACGCCGGCAATGCCCGCACCCTGCGGGTCTGCGTGCGGGCCGACGGTGACAGCATGTCCATCGCCGCCCACGATCCAGCCGGCCGCCCGGTGCTGTCGGTCGACTCGGTGACCAGCCGGCCGGCCGAGCCGGGGCCCGCGCGGCACCTGCACACCGTCGAATGGATCCCGTACCCGGTCGCACCGGCCGGGACCGCCGAGTTCGACCAGTACATCGTGCCCGCGACCGGCTCGGACGTCGTCGCCGACGTGCACCGGATCACCGCCGAGGCCATGGCCCACATCCAGCGGCGGCTCGCCGGCGGCGGCCCGATGCTGGTCGTTCGCGCCGACCCGGACGACCTGGCCGGTGCCGCCGTCTGGGGTCTGGTCCGCGCCGCTCAGACCGAGAACCCCGGCCGCCTGGTGCTGATCGACAGTCCCGAACCGTCCGACCTGGTGCCGGCGGTGGTCGCCGCCGGGCTGACTCAGGCCCGGATCACCGCCGCCGAGGTCCTGGTGCCACGGCTCACCCCCGTGCGGGGAACGCGGGTAAGGCGTCCTTCCCCGCATGACGAGGGGAGCCGGGGGACGGTGTTGGTGACGGGGGCGGGCCTGGGCGGGCTGATCGCCCGGCACCTCGTCGCCGAGCACGGCGTCCGGGACCTGGTGCTCGTGACGCGTTCGGGCCGGACGCCGGACCTCAGCGATCTCGACGCCCGGGTTCGGGTCGTGGCCTGCGACGTGGCCGACCGCGCCGCCCTGGCGGCGGTGATCGACGAGGTCGGCCCGCTGTCCGGGGTGGTGCACGCGGCCGGCACGGTGGCGGACGGCCTCATCACCGGCATGGATGCCGACCAGCTGACCACCGTGCTGCGGCCGAAGGTGGACGCCGCGTGGTGGTTGCACGAGCTCACCGCCGGCCACGACCTGTCGATGTTCGTGCTGTTCTCCTCGGTGTCGGGCGTGCTGGGCACGGCCGGGAAGGCGAACTACTCCGCGGCGAACGGCTTCCTGGATGCGCTGGCCACGCAGCGTCGGGCCCATGGACTGCCGGGGCTGTCGCTGGCGTGGGGTGCGTGGCAGCGGGCCAGCGCCCTCAGCGGGCAGCTCACCACCGCCGATCACCACCTGATTGCCCGCGCCGGTCTGCGGCCGCTGACCGACGACGAGGGGACGGCGCTGTTCGACGCGGCGTCCGAGCTTGGCGCCGCCGCCGTGGTGCCGGCCAAGCTGGATCTGGCGGTCTTCCGTGGCGCGACGACGATTCCAGAGGTGTTGCGGGCAATGGTGCGGCCGACCCGGCCGACCGCAGCCACCGAGGCCGAGGGGCTGGCCGGCCTCTCGGAAGACGAGCGTCGGCGTCGGATGCTGGCACTGGTGCGCGGCCAAGCGGCAGCAGTGCTGGGACACAAGGGAACCGACCGCATCGGTGACGCCAAGGCGTTCAAGGAGATGGGTTTCGACTCGCTGACGGCGGTTGAGTTCGGCGAACGGCTGTCCGCCGCGACCGGTCGACGGCTGCCGGCGACGCTGGTCTTCGACCACCCGAACCCGTTGGCCGTAACGGCGTTCCTGCTGGCCGACGTGACAGCCGCCGAGCCGTCGCCCCAGCCGGCCGCCGACGCGGCGGAGCCGATCGCGATCGTGTCGATGGCCTGCCGGCTGCCCGGCGGCGTGCGGACGCCGGAGCAGCTGTGGGACATGCTGTCACTTGGCGGAGACGGCATCGGCGCGTTCCCGACCGATCGCGGCTGGGATCTGGACGGACTGTTCGACGATGATCCCGACCACCCGGGCACCTCCTACGCCCGTACGGGCGGATTCCTTGGTGACGCCGGCGATTTCGACCCGGCCTTCTTCGGGATCTCGCCGCGTGAGGCGCTCGTCATGGATCCACAGCAGCGGTTGCTGCTTGAGGCGTCGTGGGAGTTGCTGGAGCGGGCCGGCATCGATCCAGCGATGGTGAAGGGCAGCCGAACCGGCGTGTTCGCCGGCGTGATCGACAACGGCTACCTGAGCCGCATGCACACCCTGCCGCCGGAGCTCGAAGGCTCCCTGACGACCGGGGCCAGCGTGGTGTCCGGCCGCGTGGCGTACACGCTGGGCCTGGAGGGGCCGGCGGTGTCCGTCGACACAGCGTGCTCATCGTCCTTGGTGGCACTGCATTTGGCGGTGCAGTCGCTGCGGTCCGGTGAGTGCTCGCTGGCGCTGGCCGGCGGCGTGACCGTGCTGCCGGCCCCGAATCCGTTCATCGACTTCAGCCGCCAACGCGGGCTCGCCGTCGACGGACGGGTCAAGGCCTTCGCGGCCGGGGCGGACGGGACGGCGCTGTCGGAGGGGCTTGCGCTGCTGCTGGTGGAACGGTTGTCGGACGCCAGGCGGCTGGGGCATCAGGTGTTGGCGGTCGTGCGCGGCTCGGCCGTGAACCAGGATGGGGCGTCGAATGGATTGGCCGCGCCGAACGGTCCGTCGCAGCAGCGGGTCATCCGGGACGCGCTGGCAAACGGCGGACTGCGCCCGTCCGATGTGGATGTTGTCGAAGCTCACGGCACGGGCACCCGCCTTGGCGATCCGATCGAGGCCCAGGCGATCCTGGCCACCTACGGCCAGCAACGGCCGACGCCATTGTGGTTGGGGTCGCTGAAGTCCAACATCGGCCACACCTTGGCGGCGGCCGGCGTCGCCGGCGTGATCAAGATGGTGTTGGCGATGCGGCATGGCGTGCTGCCAAGGACTTTGCACGTGGACGAGCCGACACCGGCGGTGGACTGGTCGGCGGGCGCGGTGGAGTTGTTGACGGAGAACAGGAATTGGTCGGCGGAGGTTCGCAGGGCCGGTGTCTCGTCGTTCGGGGTGAGCGGCACCAACGCGCATGTCATCCTGGAAAGCGTTGAACCCGAACAAGTTGCGGAGCCGGTCGCGGGGCTCATCGCCGACGGTCCCGTGCCGTGGCTACTGTCGGCCCGGGACGAGGCCGGGTTGCGCGCCCTGGCCGCGCGGATCGCGGCGGTGGACGAGTCGCCGGTGGATGTGGCGCGGTCGTTGCTGGCCCGACCGGTGTTGCCGTGCCGGGCCGTGCTGGTGGCGTCGAGCCGTGAGGAGTTCCAGGCAGCCGCCGGTGATCTGGCCGGTCGTGTCGCCGGCGCCGGTCGGGTGGCCTTCGTCTTCCCGGGCCAGGGTTCCCAGTGGGTGGGGATGGGCCGGCAGCTGTGGGAGTCCGTGCCGGCGTTCCGGGACAGCATTCGGCGGACCGACCACGCGCTGGCCGAGTTCGTCGACTGGTCGGTTGCGGATGTCCTGCACGGCGAGGCGATGTGGGACCGGGTCGACGTCGTGCAGCCGACGCTGTTCGCGGTGCTGGTCGCGCTGGCCGAACTGTGGCGTGCCTGTGGTGTGGAACCCGTTGCCGTGGTGGGACATTCGCAAGGTGAGATCGCCGCCGCCCATGTGGCCGGCGCACTCTCGCTCCGCGACGCGGCCCGGGTCGTGTGCCTGCGCAGCCGTGCCCTGAAAGCGTTGGCCGGGCTGGGCGGCATGGCCGTCGTGCACCGACCGCTGGCCGAGGTCGAACAAGTGTTGGCCGGCGAACTATCAGTGGCGGTGGTGAACTCGTCGGCGTCGGTGGTGGTCTCGGGCCCGGTCGCTGCCTTGGCGGAGCTACTTGCGACCGATGAGCGGGCACGACGGGTGGCCGTGGACTACGCGTCGCACTCGGCCCAGGTCGAGGCGATCGAGGCCGACTTGGCCGCCGCCCTGGCCGGGCTGCGCCCCACCACATCGTCGATTCCGCTGTACTCGACCGTGGACCGCCGCTGGCTCGACACCTCCACAATGGACGGTGACTACTGGTACCGAAACCTGCGCCAGACAGTCCGCTTCGACGCCGCGGTCGACGCGCTCGTCGCCGACGGCATCGACGTGATCGTCGAGGTGAGCCCGCACCCGGTGTTGACCAGCGCGATCGAGGACGTCGCGCAGGACGCCGTCGTCACCGCGACCCTGCGGCGCGAACACCCCGAGATCGGATCAATGCTCTCCGCGCTGGGCGCGGTGTGGGCTCGGGGCGTCACTGTGCGCTGGGACAAGGTCTTCACCGGTGGCCACCGGGTCCCGCTGCCCACCTACCCGTTCCGACGCGAACGCTTCTGGCTGTCCAACAGCGAGCCCGCCGACGCGTCCGGCCTCGGCCTCGTCCCCGCCGCGCATCCCTTGCTGGGGGCGGTGACCACCGTCATCGACACCGGCGGCGTCGTCCTTTCCGGACGGCTCTCCCCGGCCACACAGCCGTGGCTCGCCGACCACGCCTTGTCCGACACGGTCATCGTGCCCGGCACCGCCCTGGTGGAGATGGCCATTCGGGCTGGCGACGAGGTGGGTTTCCCTGTCCTCGACGAGTTGGTCATCCACGAGCCCCTGACCCTGGGCCACGCAGCTGCCGTACAGGTCGCCGTCGGCGCCGAAGACCCGGCCGGCCGCCGCCAAGTGTCCATCCACGCCCGGCTCAGCACGGGCGAATGGCGCCGACACGCCGTAGGTTCCCTCCGTCAGTCCACGGTGGATGGTCGATCCGCGGTGTCCGCGCAGTGGCCACCGGCTGGGGCTGAGCCCGTCGACCTGGCAGGCTGCTACGAGCGGTTGGCCGACATCGGGTTGCGGTTCGGGCCGGCGTTTCGGGGGCTGACCGCGTTGTGGCGGCGCGGCGGGGAGCTGTTCGCGGAGGTGCGGACCGGGGCCGAGGTGGGCGGGTTCGGGCTGCACCCGGCGTTGTTCGACGCGGTTCTGCACGCGGCAGCGGTGGATGCTGAGCAGGTGCGACTGCCGTTCGCCTGGAACGGGGTGGAGGTGCACGCGACCGGGGCGACCGAGCTGAGGGCCAGGCTGGTGGTCGCGGACGACGGGACGTTGTCGGTGCTTGCCACCGACTCGACGGGACAGCCGGTGGTTTCGGTGGAGTCCTTGGTCATGAGACCGCCGGCGGCCGTGCGGGCCCGTGCAGTCGATGGGCTCTACACCGTGGAGTGGACGCCGTGGACGTTGCCCGGAGCCGATTCGGGGGCAGTCGGGTTCGATCTGCACGTGGTGCCGTCGACCGGCGCGGACGTGGTCGCCGAGGTGCACCGCATCACGGCCGATACGATGATCCACGTCCAGAAGTGGTTGGCGGGCAACCACTCCGGGGTGCTGGTGGTGCGCGCGAGCGGCAAAGACCTGGCCGGCGCGGCGGTGTGGGGGCTGATCAGGTCGGCCCAGTCGGAGCACCCGGGCCGGCTGGTGCTGGTGGACACCGACGACGACAGGGTTCTGCCGCTGGTGGTGGCATCGGGGCAGCCGCAGGTGCGGGTGAACGCCGGTGCGGCGAGCGTGCCCCGGCTGGTGCCGGTGGCGGCCGAGCCGGGGCGGATCGAGGGGCCGGTGCTGGTCACGGGCGGCACCGGCGGGCTGGGATCTCTGCTGGTGCGGCATCTTGTGCGCGAACACGGCGTACGCGACGTGGTGGTGCTGAGCCGTTCCGGCATGGCCGACAGGTTCGCCGACCTGGACGCGCGCATCCGGGTGGTGGCCTGCGACGTGGCCGACCGCGCCGCCCTGGCGGCGGTGATCGACGAGGTCGGACCGCTGTCCGGGGTGGTACACGCGGCCGGCGTGTTGGCGGACGCCGTGTTCGAGCAGGTGGACACGGATCGGCTGGCCACGGTGCTGCGACCCAAGGTGGACGCCGCATGGTGGCTGCACGAGCTCACCGCCGGCCACGACCTGTCGACGTTCATCGTGTTCTCTTCCTACGCCGGATTGGCGGGCAACCCGGGGCAGTCGAACTACGCCGCCGCCAACGGGTTTCTCGACGGACTGGTGGCCTACCGCCGAGCCCGTGGACTGCCGGGAACATCGCTGGCCTGGGGTTGGTGGCGGTCCACGACCGGCATGACCGAGCGGGTCGACCGGGACCGGATGGCCCGGATCGGGTCGCGCGGACTGTCCGATGAGGACGGTCTGGCCCTGTTCGACGCCGCGGTGGGCTCCGGCCGGTCCCAGCTGGCTCCGGTGCGGTTCGACCTGGCGGCGATGGCCCGGTCGGGCGAGATTCCCTTGGTGTTGAGAGGATTGGTGCGACCGGCCCGCCCGGCGGCCAGCGGCGGTGTCGCCGGCGGCGAGCGAGGATGGGCCGAGCGGCTGGCGGGCCTGGCCGGGCCGGACCGGGAGCGGTTCGCGCTCGACACCGTTCGTGGGCGGGTGGCGGCCGTGCTCGGCCACGCCGATCCGGCGGAGATTGAACCGCACCAACCATTCCGAGAGCTCGGGTTCGACTCGTTGACCGCGGTGGAGTTCCGCAACCGCCTGGCCGAGACGACCGGGTTACGCCTGCCCGCCACCCTCGTGTTCGACTATCCCGCGCCGGCCCCGCTGGCACGTCACCTGCTCGACCAGTTCGCGCCGCCGGCCGCAGACGCCCCGGACGACGACGTCGACGCCATGGACGCCGACGAGCTGATCAAGCACGTGTTGGAGGGCTGAGCCGTGGCTGACGACCAACTCCTTGACGCGCTGCGGAAATCGGTGAAGGAGAACCGCCGCCTGCGGGCCGAGAACGCCGAGCTGCGGACGGAGCGGGCCGAGCCGGTCGCGATCGTGTCGATGGCGTGCCGGCTGCCCGGCGGGGTGCGCTCGCCCGAAGACCTGTGGACACTGCTGGCCGCAGGCGGCGATGCGATCACCCCGTTTCCGACCGACCGCGGCTGGGATCTGTCCGATACCTCGTACCGCCGTGAGGGCGGATTCCTTTCTGACGCTGCGGAGTTCGACCCGGAGTTCTTCGGGATCTCGCCGCGTGAGGCGCTTGCGATGGATCCGCAGCAGCGGTTGTTGCTCGAGGCGTCGTGGGAGTTGCTCGAGCGGGCCGGCATCGATCCGTTGTCGTTGCGGGGCAGCCGAAGCGGTGTGTTCACCGGCGTGATGTACCACGAATACGCCAGTCGGCTGCGCAGGCCCCCGAAGGAGCTTGCCGGCTATCTCGGCAACGGCGGCGCCGGCAGCGTCGCCTCCGGCCGGATCGCCTACACGTTCGGCTTCGAGGGGCCGGCGATGACTGTCGACACGGCCTGCTCGTCGTCGCTGGTGGCGCTGCACCTGGCCGTGCGGGCCCTGCGCGCAGGGGAGTGCTCGTTGGCTGTCGCCGGCGGCGTGACGGTCCTGTCGACCCCGGATGTGTTCGCCGGCTTCAGTGTGCAGCAGGGCCTGTCTCCGGACTGCCGGGTGAAGGCCTTCGCCAGGGCCGCCGACGGCACTGCCCTCTCCGAGGGATTGGCGCTGCTGCTGGTGGAACGGCTGTCGGACGCGCAGCGCCTCGGGCATGAGGTGCTGGCGGTCGTGCGCGGTTCGGCGGTGAACCAGGATGGGGCGTCGAACGGCTTGACCGCGCCGAACGGTCCAGCGCAACAGCGGCTGATCCGCGCGGCCCTGGCCGACGCGGGCCTCACCGCCGCGGATGTCGATGTCGTCGAGGCGCACGGGACCGGCACCCGTCTCGGGGATCCCATTGAGGCGCAGGCGGTGCTGGCCACCTACGGACAGGACCGTTCGACGCCGTTGTGGTTGGGGTCGCTGAAGTCTAACCTCGGGCACACCCAGGGCGCGGCCGGCGTGGCTGGTGTGATCAAGATGGTGCTGGCGATGCGGCACGGTGTGCTGCCACGGACTTTGCACGTCGACGCGCCCACGCCCGAGGTGGATTGGTCCGCCGGGGCGGTCGAACTGCTGACCGGGGCCCGGGAGTGGCCGGGTGACGTGCGTCGGGCCGGCGTCTCCTCGTTTGGCATCAGTGGCACCAACGCCCATGTGATCCTGGAGGGCGTTGCGGTGCCGTCGGAGTCGGTGACCGACACGGCCGGTGTGGCGCCGTTGGTGGTGTCGGCTCGGTCGGAGTCGGCGTTGGCCGCGATGGCAGAGACGTTGGAGCCCACCCACGATGTGGCGTTTTCGCTGCTGGGCAAGGCGAAGTTGCCGGTTCGTGGGGTCGTTGTGGACGGTGAGTTGGTGCTGGGCCGGCCGGTCGACGGTTCGGTGGCGGTGTTGTTCTCCGGTCAGGGTTCGCAGTGGTCGGGGATGGGAAAGGCGTTGTACGCCCGGTTCCCGGTGTTCGCGAAGGTGCTGGACGAGGTGGCCGGGCCGGGTTTGCGTGACCTGATGTTCGAGCCCGAGTCTGCGGTGAATCGCACGGAGTTCGCCCAGTTGGCGTTGTTCGCGTACGAGGTGGCGTTGTTCCGGTTGTGGGAGTCGTTGGGCTTCCGGCCGGATTTTGTCGGTGGTCATTCGGTGGGGGAGATCGCGGCGGCGCATGTGGCGGGGGTGTTGTCGCTGGCGGATGCGGTGCGGCTGGTGGGTGCGCGGGGCCGGCTTATGGGGGCGTTGCCGGCCGGCGGCGCGATGCTGTCGGTTGCGATGACCGAGACGGAAGTGTTGTCGTTGCTGAGGGATCGGGAGGCGGTTGGGACGGCTGAGACCGGTGTGCCGCTGGCGGATGCGGTGTCGGTGGCGGCGGTGAACGGTCCGACTTCGGTCGTGTTGTCGGGGGAACGTGCGGCCCTGGAGGCGATCGCGGCCCGGGTGGCGTGCAAGACGTCGTGGTTGCGGGTCAGCCATGCGTTCCATTCGCCGTTGATGCGTCCGATGTTGGAGGATTTCGCGGCGGAGTTGGCCGAGATCGAGTTCGGCTCGGCGCGGATTCCGTTGGTGTCCATGGTGACTGGTGGGCTTGCCCGACCGATGTCGGCGGAGTATTGGTTGGAGCACGTCGAGGCCACGGTGCGGTTCGCTGATGGTGTGGAGTGGTTGGCGGGTCAGGGCGTCGCCGGGTTTGTCGAGTTGGGCCCGGATGCGGTGTTGACGGCCATGGCGCAGCGGTGCTTGCCGGAGGCGCGGTGCGTGGCGTCGGGGCGGCGGGACCACGATGAGGTGGCGGCGGTGTTGAAGGCCCTTGCGACCGTGCACGGCTGGGGGCGAACCATTGACTGGGCGACGGTTGTCGGGCCGGGGCGGCGGGTGGAGCTGCCCACGTACCCGTTCCAGCGTAAGCGGTTCTGGCTCAACGACACCAGCGCCGGTGATGTGGCGGCCGCTGGGCTCGGGGCTGTCGAGCATCCGCTGCTGAGCGCGGTCACCATGGTCGCCGACACCGGCTCGGTCGTGCTGTCGGGGCGGATCTCCGTCGCGGCGCAGCCATGGCTGGCCGACCACCGGATCGGCGGCGAGGTGGTGCTGCCGGGAACGGCTCTGGTGGAGATGGCATTGCGGGCCGGCGAGGAGGTCGGCTGCGATGTGCTGCGCGAGCTGGTGATCCAGGCCCCGTTGGTGCTCGACGGCGACCTGTCGGTGCAGGTCAGCGTCGGCCCCGAGAACGCGGGCGCGCGGCCGGTGACCGTCAGCGCCCGCACCGGAGGCGAGTGGCTGCCGCACGCGACGGGGCTGCTGGGCCGGGAAGATGCCCCGCCAATCCCTGCGGCGCAGTGGCCGCCGGCCGATGCCGAGGAAATCGACGTCGCCGACGCCTACGAGCGACTCCCCGGCTACGGACCGGCGTTCCAAGGACTGACCCGGTTGTGGCGGTGTGGTAGCCGGCTGTTCGCCGAAGTGCGGGTGACCAGCGACGTTGGCGGCTTCGGCGTGCATCCGGCGCTGCTGGACGCGGCGCTGCACGGTCCTGCGGTGAACGCCGACGAGTTCCGGCTGCCGTTCGCATGGGAAGGTGTTCGGATCCACGCGCACGGGGCGACCAGCCTGCGCGTCGAGTTGGACACCGACGACAACGGCGCCGTGAGCCTGCGCGCCACCGATCCCACCGGCCAGCCGGTCGTGTCGGTCAAGTCGCTGACCACGCGCCCGATGACCGGTCACGCCCGGAGATTGGCCGACCTGCGGGCGACCGACTGGATCACGGTCGACGTCGCCGAGGCCACAGCCGAGTTCGGCGTCTACGACGTGCCGCCGACCGGGGACGATGTCGTGGCCGACGTGCACCGTGTAACCCAGGAGGCGCTCGAGTTCCTGCAAAGCTGGCTCGCGGCGGAGGAAAAGCCGCTGGTAGTCAACGCCCGCCGGAACCAGGGCCTGGCCAGCACGGCCGTGGCGGCGATGGCGCGGTCCGCGCAGGCCGAGCACCCGGGCCGGATCCTGTTGACCGACACCGATTCCGCCGCCCTTCTACCGTCGGTGGTCGCCGCCGGGCTGGCGGAGTCGCGGATCCTCGACGGCACAGTGACGATCCCCCGCCTCGTGACCGCTGTGCCCGGGGAGCCGGTGCGACTGGCCGGCACGATCCTGGTCACCGGGGGGACCGGCGCGCTTGGCCGGCTCATCGCCCGGCGACTGCTCGATCGCGGCGCGGACGAGATCGTGCTGCTCAGTCGCGGCGGCGGCCAGGATTGTGGGCCCGGGACCCGGGTTGTCGCCTGCGACGTGGCGGACCGCGAGCAGTTGGCCAAGGTGATCGACGAGACCGGCCCGTTGTCCGGGGTGGTGCACGCGGCGGGGATCCTCGACGACGGCCTGCTCACCGGGCTGACGCCCGAGCGGCTGCACTCGGTGCTGCGGCCGAAGGTGGACGCGGCGTGGTGGTTGCACGAGCTGACGGCCGGGCATGAGTTGCGGCTGTTCGCGATGTTCTCCTCGGTGGCCAGCGTGCTGGGCGCGCCGGGGCAGGCGAACTACGCGGCAGCCAACGGATTTCTCGACGGGCTGGCCGAGCACCGCCGACGCGAGGGCCGGCCGGCGGTGTCGCTGTCCTGGGGCTGGTGGCAGCGGGAAAGCGTCATGACCAGGTCGGCCGATCACGAACGCATGGCACGGGCCGGAATCGGCGCCCTCACCGATGACGATGGCCTGGCCCTGTTCGACGCAGCGATTGGCGCCGACCGCGCCCATCTGGTGCCGGCCAAGCTGGCAAAGCAGCGTCGGTCCCGGCCGGTGGCGGGCACGAACTCGACTCTCGACCTCGTGTGCGCCCACGCCGCGGCGGTGCTCGGCCACGCGGAGCCCAGCACCGTCGACCCCAGCCGGGAGCTCCGTGACCACGGGTTCGATTCGTTGGCGGCCATCGAGTTCCGCAACCGGCTGGCCGCGGCCACGGGACGGGCGCTGCCGGCGACCTTGGCCTTCGACCATCCGACCCCGAACGCCGTCGCGGCCTTCCTCGACCGGCCGGCGCCGTCCACGTACTCGATCTCCTCGGTGTACGAGCGGCTCTACCGGTCCGGGAAGATCATCGAGGCCGGGCAGCTGCTGGCGGCGGCCTCGCGTGCGCTGCCGATATTCAGCAGCGGCGGCGAGTCGATCCCGATTCGGCTGACCGCCGGACGGCCCGGCGTCAAACTGGTCTGTGTCCCGGCCGTCACGCCGACGCTCGTTCCGCACGAGTACGACGCGCTGGGCCGGCAGCTGGCGGGCAAGATCGACACGGCGGTGCTGCCACATCCCGGGCCATCGATCCCGGCGGACCTCGACACACTGACCGATGCGCACGCGCGGTCGGTCCTCGGTCACGTTGACGGAGATCCGTTCGTCCTGCTGGGACGATCGATGGGCGGTGTCCTCGCGCACGCCGTGACGGCCAGGCTGGAGGCGCTCGGCCATGCCCCACAAGGACTTGTCCTGATCGACACCTACGAGCCAGTCGTCGACCCGCCGCAGTGGCTGCTGCGCCTGCCGGCCCGGTCGGCGCTGGCCGACGGCACACCGGAAGACGGCGCGTTGCTGGCCATGGGCGGCTACCTGCGCATTCTCGCCGAGTGGCAGCCGAATCCGGTGACAACGCCGATCCTGTTCCTCGGGGCCACCACGCCGACACCGGAGATGGCCGGCATCGAGGACTGGCCGGCGCGCTGGTCGATGCCACACGAGTTCGCGGTGGTGCCGGGCGATCACTTCACCATGCTCGGCGCGCACGCGGCCGACACCGCCGCGGCCGTGCTGACCTGGATCGACAAGCTGGAACTGGAGGGGCGATGACAGCGGTCCCGTTCGCGGGCGAGCGCGGCGACATCGAGGGATCCACCACGTGGGCACAAGAGGCGGTCTGGCGGGGGATCCGGCCCGATCGGCCGAACGACGGATACACCAACGCGCGGTTCTCGATCCCGGTGCCCCCGGGGGCCGACGTCCTGTCGGCTGTCGGCCGTGTGATGACCGTCCACGAAGGACTGCGCACGACCTTCCCGGACACCGGGGCCGAGCGCCTTGGCCGCCAGCGCGTTCACCGCGAAGGCATGATCGACGTGCCGACGGTCGAGCTGAGCGATCGGTCCATCGAGTCCTTTGTGGAGGAATGGGGCCAGCAGACGTTCGACACCATGCGGGACTGGCCGGCGCGGTTCGCGATCGTGCGGTCGGGCGATGGTTCGGTCGCACTGGCCGGCGCGGTGTCGCACCTGGTTGCGGACAAGCTCGGCGAGGGCGCGCTGGTTCGGGACTTCCGCGCGTTGCTGGACGGCCGCGACCTCTGGCCGGGGCCTGACCGTGTCACCGCCGTCGGCCGAGCTGCGGACGAGGCCGGCGACCGGCTGAAGGTCAGCTCTCACCGTGCCGTGCAGCGGTGGGCGGACATGCTGGATGCTCCGGCCAACTTCGAGCCGGCCCCGGCCGAGTCACGGTGCTGGCGGCGCGCGTCGCTGATCAGCCCGATGGCGACGCTGGCCGCCGAGGAGATCGCCGCCCGCACGCGGGCCAGCACCGCCAGTGTGTTCATGGCCGCCACCGCCGTTCTCGTGTCGGCCATGACCGGCCGCGAGTCGGCCGCCATGGCCAGCCTGCTGTCGAACAGATTCTCCGTGGCGGAGGTGGCCTTCGTCGGGACCCTCGTCCAGCCATGGGGCCTGACGCTCGACATCGGGGCGTTGTGCTTCGACGACATCGTCCGGGCTGCTTACCGGGTGTCGCTGCGCTCGTATCGGGTCGGCCGCTACAACCCGTACGACCTCTATGCTCTGCGGGCGGAACTGCGGGACCGCAAGGGACTTGCGGACCTGCCGTGGTTCGACTGTCTGCACAACGACAGTCGCTCCACCAGGACGCGGTCGATGGCGCGCCGCGGCGCCGGCGAGAGAATCCTGACGCGGCATATCGATCTCGCCCGGTTCGGACTCGGCTACCGGCTGTTCGTGGAGATCCGCGAGGCGGGTGAGTTGGCGGAGATCTTCGTCATCGCCAATGCTCGGTTCGACGCGAAGGCAATAGCGATCGCCATCGAGTCCTTTGTGGACCGAGTGGCGAGTGGGGTCGAGAACCCGGCCAGAGAAGTCATGGCCGTGGCATTGGACAGTGCGCGGTGATCGTCACTGACGCACTGGAGGCAGCCGGGGACGCGCCGGTCGTGCACGAGGCCGGCAACTGGGTCACCGCCGATGAACTGCTGGTCGCCGGCCGGGCCGTCGCCCGGGAAGGCGCGGGCCCGTTGGTGTGCCGGAGCGCATCGGTGGTCGACATTCTCGTGGCGGCGATCGCCGCCGAGCGGCTGGGAACCGGCGTCACCTTTGTCGACCCCCGGCTGGCGCTGGACACTGTGGGCATCGAAGTCGGCGAACAGGCGGCTATCACCGCGGAGCTGGGGTCGGAACCGGTGCGGGAAAACGGATTCCACTTCCTGTCGTCCGGTTCGACGGCCGCACCGACCCGCGTGGTCCGGCCCGCGGCGGTCACCCTGGCCGACAGCCGTCAGATCGCCGGCGCGGTCTACGCCGAGCCCGGCGATGTCGCGCTGGCGACCCCGTGTTTCCACTCCTACGGATTCAGCCATCTGGCCGCTGCCCTCGGCCGTGGCCGGCGCGTGCGGGTGGTGCGGCCCAATGCCACCGCGGCGGGATTGTCGGCGCTCGACGGCGTGGAAGTATTTGTCGGACTGCCTTTTCACCTGGATCTCGTGCTGGCAGTCGGCGGCCGGGCCGCGTTCACCGCGCTGCGGACCGTGGTGTCCTCGGCCGGGCGGCTGAGCGTGGAGACGGCCGACCGGGCGGTGGCCGCCGGCATTCCGCTCCGCAACGCTTACGGGTCAACCGAAACCGGCACGATCGCCATCGGCGAGGTCGCGGCCGTGCGCGACCGCGCCGGCTTTGTCGGACCATCCTTGGATGGTGTCGAGGTGCGCCTCGATGAATCGGGGCTCCTGCGGGTTCGGACCGGCGCGCTGGCCGCCGGCATCATCCGGGACGGGCGCTACGTCGAGATCGAGACGGAAGACGGCTGGCATACCACCGGCGACGTGGCCAAGGCGACCGAACAGGGCATCTGGCTGCTCGGCCGGCAGGCGGATTTCCTCAAGGTGTCCGGCATTCGTGTGAGCTGCGCCCGGATCCGCGACATGGTCCTTCGCCACCCCGCCGTCTCCGACGTCGATGTCTATGGCACGAGCGACCGCATCCGCGGCGAGGTGGCGGCGTGCCGGGTCGTCGCGGCCAGGCCGTTGCCGGTCGCGGATCTGCGGAAATGGTGCCATCAGCACCTGAACGCGGAAGAGGTTCCTAGGGTCATCGAATTTGTCGACCACATCGTGCGTTCGGCCACCGGCAAGGCCATGCGCGTCCCAGCAGCGATCAGATCCGAGGAGTGTGCGCCGAAGTGACCGTTCTGGATGAGCTTTCCGCGATCGTCGGCCGAGTGCTGGCCGACGGCCAGCCCCACGCCGTGTTCGATGTGGATGATGATCTGCGAGAAGTGCTTGGGTTTGACTCTCTCGCGGTCATGCACGTGCTGTCCAGTGCCGAGGAGAGATTCGACGTCCTGTTGGATGATGACGAGGCGATCGCCAGCACCACGAGCGTCCGCTCGCTGGCGTCCTGCATCAGCAGCCGCATGTCGGGCTGAGAGCCGGCCGCCATGGGGAGGCCGCCTTCCTGTCTGACCGCCTCGGCGGTCCGACGGAGGAAACTCCCGTGGTCGTGATGTAGATCACCCGGAGTGGAGAATCGGCCTCGCCATTATCGTGTGGTCGGAAGTCAGCGGGCCACTCGTGCCTGTCGACTACCTGACGATCTCGGGTGGTCCAGCCATCGATGCAGGACGGTTCGACAGGTTGCTCACAGGGTTTTGCTCACGCGCTATTGTCCAATTGAGACTCATCGAGTTGGCGCGAGGAGCGAACCTGCATGGAGTACGTCAACGTGGGCCGAAGTGGACTTACGGTTTCCCGGGTGATCTTGGGTTGCATGAGTTACGGCGCCCCGCAAGCGAACGGCGGCGGATGGACGCTGGGGTTGGACGACGCTCGGCCGCTTTTCCGTGAGGCGATCGAGGCGGGCATCACCACCTTCGACACCGCCAATGCCTACGGTGGCGGCAGCAGTGAGGAGATCACGGGGAAGCTGCTCGGTGAGCTGGCCAAGCGGGACGAGGTGGTCATCGCGACCAAGGTGCACTTCGCGATGGGGCCTGGGCCCAACGGGGTCGGTCTGTCCCGTGGCGCGATCATGACCCAGTTCGACAACAGCCTGCGGCGGCTCGGCACCGACTACGTCGACCTCTACCAGATCCACCGGCACGACCCCAGGACGCCGATCGAGGAGACCATGCAGGCCCTGCACGATCTCGTCCGGGCCGGCAAGGTCCGCTCGTGACGCAGAGGTGCGAGGCCGCAATTCGGCGAAGAAACGGTTTTCGGATGCCGAGAAGCGGTTGCAGCGGTACAAGGCCGCGATTGCCGCCGGAGTGGATCCGGCGGCGCTGCTCGAAGCGATCAACGAAGCCCAAGCTGAGCGGGCTGCGGCGCGAGCTGAGCTGGACAACGCACCCACGCCAGACGCACTGGCCGACGCGGACGTGTTCGCGATGATCGACTCGCTCGGTGATGTAGGAGCGGTGCTGTCTGAAGCCAAGCCCACGGGACTAAGTCGCCTTTATCGGCAATTGGCTTTGCAGCTGAGATATGAGCCAGGGGAACAGGCTGTGTATGCCACAGTTTCGCCCCGTGTAGATAGTGTGCGTGTCCGAGGACGGTCGTGCACACTATCCACCCGGCTCAGCCTTCGCGATGGCCTGTGACGTGTACGCATCGCGCCGTCCCTGTCGGGCCGAAGACCTCGCCACCTGTCCTGCTCGCTGGGACAGGTGAACACGGGCCTGGCCGGCATGAACGTTGAAGTGGGGGGGGGGGGGGGGGGGGGGGGGCCCCCCCCCCCCCCCCCCCCCACGTTTGCGCTCGGGAGGTCGTGCTCCAGTAGAGCTCGCAGCCCTTGGTCTGCCAGGGTGACACAGCCTTGGGTGAAGGGGCCGCTGTTCGGGCGCCGCGATGTGACGGGAACGTCGTCGCGGCCACGCTGTACGCACGTCGGGGCCCTTGCGGCCAGGGCCGCCGGGGCGGTGTCAGCCTGCCCCAGCCGTGGGCGTGGCTGAGGACCACCAGGTGCTCTCGATGCCAATAATGTTCTGACGCTGCTCCATTTGGGGAGTAAAGCGTAGATGTATTGTCGAGGGCGCTCGACAGTAGGCAGTATTGTCCCGAGCAAGCCACAAGGATGCGGTCAGGTCAGCGCAAGGAGGTTTGAGAACGATCGGCCACGAAAGAGGTTATTGCGATACGAAATTAAACCCGGATGGCAAGGTTGAGGTTAAGGTCATTCTGGAGCAGTTGAGGTTGACAGCATAGGAGTCATTTTGGCGGGAACATTGTCGTATCGCCTTAGGGTTGATCACATCTACCAGAGGCGCTTTGACTCTTCGAGCCTGGCGCAAGCTCTTTCGTCTAGTCACTGGTACATTATTACCAGGCGTCCATCGACAAAAATTATCGCCGAGTCGACAGCGGTCGGTGACGGAATACTGACGGTCGACTTTCTTTTCCGTGAAGACTTTGGGGCCTCTCAACGCGTGCAGACGCTAGGGTCGGACTTTTCCCCTGTTGGCAAGATTCGAGGTTTTCACGTTCACGAGAATGGGGCTTACTTTTCTCTCTATGTTGATGATCAGCTTATTCATGGAGATGCTTGGGCGCTAGCTTCGCTGCTATCTGGTGCTAAAATGGAGATTGCTAAGCAAGAAGTTCTCTATATCGGTCAGGCGTTCGGTCAGGATGGTGGAAGTAATGCCTGGAAGCGCACAAGCGATCACAAGAAATTGCAGCGGATATACGAGGATCACGTTAATGCTGACTGTGAGATCTTTGTTGCCCCACTCTCCCTTGAACGTAAAGTCTGGACGGGAGACGACCATATTGAGGACGATGAGGATGGGCCGAGCCTTGACGCGTACTATGACACTCTGGCTTTCACGGATGGTCGGATGCGCAAAACCTCGATTGATCTCGTTGAGCACAGTCTTATCTCGTATTTCAACCCTCACTACAATGAGAAGCTAAAAGAATGGCAAGCAGGAAATCCGACGGATGCAATGCGTAAGATGCGTTCGGCCGGGTTTCGCCTAATCCACGTTCATCTCAGTGGTTGGTGGGGGCTCGCGCGCTTCTACTCTGCTCAGGAGCCCGATGCGATTCGAAGCCACTTTATCTCTCACGACATACCGCCGGAGCCGCGGCGGCCAGTGCTGCGCGGAATTTCGGCGGAGCAGCTGAGCGAATGGCGAATCGACGCGATGCTAGTTCGTGAAGGTGCCGATTTCTTCGCAGACAAAGCCGAGCAAACAGGTGCGACTCTCAGGATCTTCGGAGACGAAGCGCCGATAGTGCGGAAACCTCCGGGCGTCCAACTCTTTGCGGCTCATGAAACCAAAATGTCAAATTTGGTCAACAACACAAAAGCGCACGGCGAAATTCGGGCAGCTATCCTGGCTCGCCGAGAAGAAGAACGCAAGGCAAACGAGCCTTTGGAACATTCTGGTAAGTCTAGCTATGATCCCGAGACAGGGACAATAAAGGTTGGGGTTTATGAGGACGGGGATACTGAGCGATGTGTTTTACATGACCCCGGGACCGGCTATGTGAACTCTGTCCTGATAATTGGGGAGCCCGGCATGGGTAAGTCGAATCACCTTCGGGTGCTGACGCTTGAGGCCCTGCTGACTGAACGATTCTTTGTAATTCCCTCCGATCCTTCCGGGAAAAACAACTTGCGCCGCAAATGGCGTGGAGTGTGCGAAGATCACTACTTCGCCGAAGATCTTGAAGAGACTGTAGCTAATCTACAGGCGGCTTGCAGAATTATCGACTCTAGATATCGTGAAAACAATTATTCCCAGCCTAGTCGCGAGATTCCCGGGATAATATTCCCTATTGATGATGCGGATAGCGTTCTGCAAGATGCGCGCGGCCTTCGGCTAGTCGAAAAGATACTCGCCACTGGTGGCAAGGTTGGTGTGGGACTTTTTATTGTTGCGGCGAACATCTTTGCCATGGAGGCGAACCCGGCAATAATCCACACACTGATGTCATGTGAAATTAAGACCGCATTTGCAACAAACGGCTACTTCGTTCTGGCGGACTTGCAGGCGCGATACGGCGAACCGCGACCGAGCACCTGGAATGCCGAATCGTTATCAATGCTACTTTACACTAGCAAGAAAGACGCTGTTCTGGGATTCCTTGCTGCCGCGACAAGTTGTGAACTTTCTCCTGCTGACGCCTGTGAATGGGCCGACGGCCTGCTGGGTGCCAATAGTATGCCGGAAGTGGGTCGTAAACTTGCGCCTTGGAAAATGGTGGATGGCGACCCGCGCTCATGGTGGACCCTTGATCTCCTTGAAGCCTGTCGCTGGTACATTCGCAGAAATAACGATGCGTGGGCACTGGTTAGGGTGATTGCTAACTTTCCGCCAATCGGAACTACACGAAATGCGGACATGCTTGAATGGGCGATTGGTGCTATCGGCAATCGCTTTACTGTGGACCTTGCTAAGTGGCGGATTGGACCCTCGACAGGAGAAAAGGGGTTGAGTGCGTTGTATGTCGATGTTAAAGGTTCAATCGTTGGCAAGGATCGTTCCGAGTCGATCAAGCAGCTCATATTTGGCCTGCGGTAGCCATTGTCGAAATTTCTTAACGGAAGTGGTGCTAAACTCAAAATGAGTGATAGGCGGGCTTCTTGATTTAGCCCGCCTACCCTGCTTGAATTTATAAATCTGTCATCTCTTGGATAGCGCCGAGAATTATCTCGCTTCCACGGGCTGATGAATCTAGATTGTAGAGTGTCGGGTAGTTGTATAGCTTACGTGTAGCCACTAGGCCGAGTTCCACTGCGCGGTCTCGTAGCCGGCTCGCTTCTTCCACGTTAGGTTCGGTACTACCATGGACAAGTTGACTGCGTACGGTGTATATAGTTTTCAGTTCTCTAAACAATTCCTTGCGCGCTGTAAAGCTGGAAGGTTCGATTAGATGCGACATTGCTCCGCAGACTCTTAGATTGGTCTCCGGCGTGCCGCTGAACATGCTCTCCCAGGCAAGGACGGCGTCAATAAGTCCATCGAGTGGATCGGCACGTGCTGTCGCGGCTGCCAATAGGCGGCGCATCGCTGTGTCCAGCTTTGCTGGATGATTCAAGGTTCTTGTCAGCCAGAATATGATCGATTCGAAAGAGTCGGAGTTGATGACCGTTTGAGGGCTTGAGGGGGGTGTATATCTCGGCATGGATGCCATAGCTACATCACTCAGTGGCTCAAAAATTCTCGTCATCCCCTGCTGTGCTGTAAAGTACGGCAATTTATCGGACGCGAGCAAGAGTCCGAAGCGAATAGTGTCAATATGGCGCTGCAACGCTTTGTCGGCCGCCAGGGTTGTAGATTGATGCTTGGACAACTCGGCGTGTTGAGAGGCGGCGTCAATCTGCATTGCCGATTTTACCGATAGGAGCCTGAATGGGGTCGTTGTGGAAACCTCTATCGAGATTGGAACTTGGATAGAAATTAACCTCGAACTGCCAACGGTGTCGGCCCGTGATATTTTAATTCCTGATACTTCTAAGGGAAGGTCTGTGTCGAAGTCTATGTTGCCGAGGCCGGCGACGACGGGAACATTAACCGATTTGCCTGTCGCAAGGGTTCGAATCTCGTTGATTAGACCGACGGCGGATTCAATGTAGGAATGGACATCATTTAGATCTGACAGCAGGATGCGTTCATATGCATTCTTCAACACCCGGTCCGCCAGTAAGGCTAGAGGTAGACCCTCCGCCTTCCCGGTTGATGAGACTATGTGTGATGAAATTGACCGTAGATCGGTGTCGCTTTCCGGAAAGTTGCTACGCGCCTGAGGGAACAGCCTGACGAGCGCATCGTCCATTAGTGTCGCACGCATGAGCATTTGATTTACCGGGTGTCGCAGCATGGGGGTCGGATCCACTGTATACGGAAGTCCGTACCCGGTAACCTGTGGCAATAGGAAAACGGGGTAGAAGTCGCGAGCAAGGCGTGCGATATGATCTTTGACGTCATCGTCAAGATTCGCGGGCTCGTAAATCTCACCTCCCGCAGTCCGTCTTAGATCGTTAACGTAAGTGGTTTCGCTACTTTCGACGTAAGAAAGCAGCGATCTCTGAATTGAAGTCGCGGCGTCAATTGAATTTTTCCCGTCAACCTCCAGTAGGATTTGGTTGAGGCTGCTGACAACTTGCGATTCGTTAGCGTTCAAGTTTTGCGATTGGTTTATGTCTATGTCGGGAAGAATGTAATCGAGTAGTTTGCCGAATCTGGAGGCGAGGTTACCTTCTGTGCTCAAGGCAAGACTCCCTATTTAGGTTGACCTGCTAAGTTGCTGCCACCCGAACGATAGCGTCTGCTGTAAGTCTCGCTACGACCTTGCTTGCTGAGTGTAGAATATGTTCGACTGTGACGGCGCGGAGAGCGTTACTTGCATCGTTAGGCGGCGTGGCAGGTTTCGTGACAGGACGGCCAGTGGCAAGTTCGATGGCCAAGCCGTTGCGAGGAAATCCGAGTCGCTGAGTGAGCTCGGCGGCAGCCTGAGCGAGCTGATGTCTGGCGTCGTCAAGGCTCTCACCGACAAGTGCGGCGCGGCGCACCGCGCTCGTAGCTAACTCGACGGCTGTCAAGGAATCCAAGACGTGGCCAGTCGAGCGCGGAGGACGCGCTGGCGACAGGTTGCGTCGTGGTAGCGGGCCGGACGGCCGCAGCTGGCGCCGGCAGGTAGGTTGATCCGCATCCTGTGCACTTCACGGCGTGACTTCTCCGTTTCGCGACTCGTTACGTGACAGCTAGGTCGAGACTATCGGATGGCGTCACGAAATGGGTCACGGAATGTGGTACTGCCGCCCGCGCCGGAGGCGCAAGCGGCAGTTCGGCGCCAGTGTTCGTCTGAGCTCATGGTCTCAGAATGAGCGGCGTCGGATCGAATCCGAATGCAGGGAGGGGTATCCTGGCGCGCCGAGCGAGGTTGACGAGCACGTCGTGATCGGCTGACAGCACGGAGACGTGCGCGGGGTAGATCTCTTCTACGCTGACTTTGAACCAGCGCTGGCGGCTGCCGGCGGTCGTCAGCACGGTCGTCGTACGCGTGTGGCCGACCAAGGGCGAGTCTGCCGGATCGGCACCGTAGGCGTGGATGTGACCGCCGTTGATGCTGGTGGCGATGTGGGCGCATAGGGCTTCGGCGGTCAGCGGGTGCTCGGTGCTGGTCATGTTGGGAGTCCGTTCGGTGGTCGTTTCGGGCCGGAGGTCAGGTCCGCGCAGCAGGAGACGGGTTGACGTGGTGTCCAGGGACAGGTGGGTGTCGGTGGCGAACAGGTCGGCGGTGGTGGCGATCCCGCCGACCTGATGGACCAGTGCGCGTATGACACGTGCCGTCGATGGGCCGTGGTACCAGTCGAGCGCGCAGACATCGGGATGGTCGGAGGAAGTCGTCACCTCAGGCGGGGATCGGAAGAGCAACAGACGACGGAGGATTGCGCTCGCGAGGGCAGCGTGGGGCTTGATGTGCTCCAACTCCAGTTCGACGGGGCGTAGTGGAGTTGGGTCGTTTCCCAGCCAGCGCAGGGGATTCTGTGGGGACTCGACCTCGGCCAGTGCTTCAGTCCAGGGGCGGTAGCTGACGGCGGGAAGCAGGAGCGTCGCCTTCGGGATGCTGTGCAGGAGGTACAGCTCGATGTGGCGGCGGTGGACGACGGCGCGGAGGCCGGGGATGCCGCGGAAGGAGCCGTCCGGGCCTTCGGTGGGCAGTAGCTCGCGCAGGAGTGGGGCGAGTGCGTTGGGCTGGAGATGGAGGTCGATGCGGTCGCGATGGGGGCGGACCATGCGCAGGAGTGCGGGGTGGTGGAAGCCGGCGCGGCTGACGGCGTCGAGGACGGAGGCTTCGAGGTGCTGCTGAGGCTGGCTGATGGCGCCGGGAATCAGCAGTCCGCGTAGGTGCTGCGGGAGCGGGTCCAGGTAGGTGCCGTCTAGGGTCGCGGACAGCACGGCGCGGTCGTCGGCGTCCAGGCCGGCCAGGCAGTAGTGGATCTCGGGGACGACGGCGTTTCTGGTCTCGCCGGTATAGGTCTGGCGCAGGGCGGCCATGCGGTTGAACAGGGAAGACCGGTGTGGCATGGCGACCTCGCGGAGTTGGCACAGGGGCCGTGCACCAGGGTCGGGGCAACCTGGTGCACGGCCCCTGCGGGTGTCCGGCGGCGCTTGAGGCGGCGCGGAGGCCACGCCGCCGGACGGCTCGGGTGACCGGTGGAGCGGTCCGTGTCAGACTGAAATCACCATGTCATCAGCGCGTCGTCAGCGGAACGATCTCCGGGCGACATGAGGGCGACCTGGGACGACACGGCCGGTGCGGGGATGGGAGGTCTGGGGTGCGCACCTTCCGGACGGTGCTCGAACAGCGGATCTGGGAACGGCGCCAGACGCTGGAGGAGTTCGCGGAGTACGCCGAGACGTTCGCTCGCGAGCATGGCGAGCCGGGGACGCTTGGGGTTCGGCATCTGCAACGGCTCATTGCTGGTCGGGGGCCGAAGGGGCAGCCGCTCGGGCCGGTGAGGCCGGCGACGGCGAGGCTGTTGGAGAGCATCTTCGAGTTGCGTGTTGACGAGCTGCTGGCGCCGCCCGCGGTCGGGGCCGGTGCCGACGTGCCGGTGCTCCGAGAGGGCTTCGCTGCGGTCTTGGAGTGGTTCGACGAGTACGCGGGCTGGAAGCGGGGGACGGCTGGGCGGAGGGTGCACGGCAGCGTGGTCGGGGACCGCTCGGCGGGGCGTCGGAAGATCGGGCGGGAGCAGCTGGCAGGCCTGCTTGCCGAGTACTACTCGGATTCGGTGCAGGGGTGCGGCATGTACGGCATTCGTTGCGGTGAAAAGGAAGTTGCGACGACCATTGTGACACGACCAGGCTGGCTGGACCTCGCGTGTGTGCTGGGCGAGGGCGATCAGCTGACCTACGCTCCGGACGCACCGCCACCGCCGCGGCGGATGGATGACCTCGGCTTGAACGCGGCGGTGCGCCGGCTCGCGGAGGTGGCCGGCTCTGGGGTGCGGATGTCGGACGTGCCGCTATACCGGCTGGTCGATATCGAGGCTCGGACGGGGAAGATCACGGGCACGGTGACCGAGGCGAGCTTCGTCGAGTACGCGCTGACGATGGACTTGCTTGAGCGCGAGTTGGTGGACGCGATTGCCGCGAGGGAGCCGGCGTTGCTGTTGAGGGGCAGGTACTTGCCGAACCTCGCGTCCGTGTTGGACCTGTCCGGCAGGCTGTGCGCGGGAGGGGTGTTGGCGCTGTGCGCGATCGCGAGGCCGGCGGACCGGTACCGCGGGCCGGCGGACTACGCGCTCTTGGTGCAGAAGCGTTCTGAGACCGTCCTCAATGCGGCGGGCAGGTTGGCGGTGATCCCGAAGGGCTTCCACCAGCCGATGAACGACGTCCGGGCCGACGCGCAGATCGGCGTGACCCTCTTGCGGGAGCTGGAGGAGGAGCTGTTCGGCCGGGGCGAGGTGGACATCACCGCCACGACCCGGCGGATTGCGGCGCCGATGCATCCGGGGCGGACGTCGGAGCCGATGCGGTGGCTGCTGGAGCAGCCTGGCCGTCTGCGCATGGAGTGCACGGGGTTCGGGCTGAACCTCGTGAGCGGCAACTACGAGTTCGCGAGCCTCATCGTCATCGAAGATGACGAGTTCTGGGCGCGGTACGGCGGGCACATCGAAGCCAACTGGGAGTCGACGGGACTCCGGGTGTACTCCAGCCTCGACCGCGAACTGCACGGCGAGCTGATCTCGGAGGAGAGCTGGAGCAATGAGGGGTTGTTCGCGTTCTGCGAAGGGCTCCGGCGCTTGGCGCAGCTCGGCGGCGACCGCGTGAACGTGCCGTCTATGGAGCTGACGGCCAGCGGACGGTGATGACGACGGCGTCGGTGAGGGCTTCCCATGAGTGATCGATGCCCGGACCCCAGGTCACGTAGTCGCCCTGACGCTCAAGGACGATGCTGCCTTCGGTGAGGTCGAGCTTGAAGCGGCCCTCGACCAACAGGAGAAGCGTGGTGCGCTGGTCGTCGGAAGTCCACTCGGGGCGCTTGTCGCCGGCGGGGTGGATTCCCCACTTGACTTCGACGTCCTTTGTCGAGCGGACGCCGGTTGACGGGTCCATGAAGTGGCCGAGGATCCACCCGCGGTTGTCCTGCCCGTCATCGGCGGCGTTGCCGTGGTACCAGGTGGGGGCCACTACTGCACCTTCCAGTCGATCGCGGGCAGGTTCGCGCGGTCCCCGCCGATCTGCGAAAGCCGCCGGAGGCCTTGCAGTAGTGCGAAGAGCCCTTCGTTACTCCAGGCTACATCGCCAATCAGCTCGGTCAGCAGTTGGGGGTCAAGGCTGGAGTATTGGCGCAGGCTGGCTGATTCCCAATTCGCCTCGATTTGGCCGCCGAAGCGCGTCCAGAAATCTTCGTCCTCGATCACGATGAGGCTGGCGAACTCGAAGTTGCCGCTCACCATGTTCAGGCCGAACCCGGTGCACTCCATCCGGAGACGGCCGGGCTCGTCCATCAGCCAGCGCATCGGCTCCGAAAGACGGCTCGGATGCATGGGGTCGGCTCGGAGCCAGTCGGTGACGGTGCTGTCGATGTCGTCGCGGCCGAACAGCTCCTCTTCCATCTCCCGCCGAAGCGTGGCGCCGATCTGGGCGTCGGCCCGGACATCCGTCATCGGCTCGTGGAAGCCCTTGGGGATGACGGCCAGGCGGTGAGCGGCGTTGAGCACGCGGCCCGAGCGTTCCTGAACAAGCAGGACGTAGTCGGCCTCACCGCGGTATGGACTTGCTGGGCGGGCAATTGCGGTGAGAGCAAGTGCTCCGCCTGAACAGAGGCGGCTGGACACGTCGATGACGACGCGAAGCTGGGCAGGTATCTGTCGCGTAGCGGAAGTGAGCCGGGGCGGGGCGGGCGGCCGGCGGCGATCGCGTCGGTCAGTTCGGCCTCAAGCAGGTCCATGGTGACCGCGTACCCGACGAAGTTCGTGGTGCCGACTGAGCCGGCTATCTGGCCCTTGCGGACATCGATGCCGAGCAGCCGGTACAGCGGCGTGTCGATGAGACGAATCCCAGCCGCCAGGGAAGCGGCCAGCCGCCGGACGGCGAGCTCGGCGGCTTCTTCGTCCAGTGCTACGTCGATGTCCGCGGGTATGGGGGCTACCGACAGACGGTCATTGCTCGCGACGAGCGGGCAAGCAAGGTCCAGCCAATCTGTGCAGGTCAACACGCTCGTGACGGCATCGCCGGCCCCGCCGTACGTGGCGGTATACCGGCCATGCGGCTGAAGCCGGGGACCGTAGTACTCGGCGAGCGCGTCGGCGATGTGTCGTTGGTCGACCAGGCTACGCCGCCTGGCGTTGTCGCTCAGCGCTTGTAGGTCGAGCTGGGGCAAGACTGTCGCGACTCGACGGCGCGCGGTACCCGGGTCCCAACCCGCATGGTGATCGAGCCAGTTGAGCGCGGCGCCGACGTTCGGATCGTCGGCAAGCCGCTGTTCGGCATCGGTCGCAGGGCCGGCGCTTCGCCCCGTTGTGAGCTGGTCGAACCGGGCGCGAGCTGCTGGTGATGCCTTCTCCAGGGCACTGTCGAGGAGCTGCTGCATCCCCGTCTGGGGCTTGGTGCTGGGCTTCTTGTGCCAGTCCGCGACGGTGCGGACGCCGATCTTGAGATGACCGGCGAACGCCTCATTGCTCATTTGTAACGCGGCTTGGAGCGCGCATGCGGTCTCGCCGGTCCAGCTCATCGGATCCATCGGCCAAGCGCCCCCAGAATCGTGTTCCGCACTGCTTCTGCGCCGGTTCCGCATCGCTTACGCATGGTTCCCCCGATGGATTCGCAGTGGAATTGTTGGCATGCGAAACACGGAAACCAACGGACCGGTCCTAGTGATCCGGGCGAACATGGTCGATGACGGTCGAGATGCCGGACTCGATGCCGTCGAGGCGGTCGGTGATCTCGGCCAGGCGCTGTTCGAGGGCGTCGAGCCGGGACCACAGGGTGTCGCCGGCGTCCGCGACGGGCTCGTCTGCCTCGGGTGGCCTTTGGCCGTGCAGCACGGCATCCAGGTGCTTGGGATGCCAGCCGAGGGTCGTCGACAGCGACTCCAGCGTCCGCGGGCTGCGGCGCCGCTCGACGGTGTGGTGCTGCACCTCGCGGACGATCGCCTGCGAGACGTGCGACCGCTCCGCGAGCTCCCGCTGACGCCATCCGAGCTCATTCACGCGCTCGTTGATGGCCTTGGCGACTGCCGCCCAATCCTCAGACACCCATTCCTCCGCGCTCCGCCTCAGCGCCGAGATTAGCGGCTTCACGTCGATCGGCTGCATGACACGGCGGCGGTTAGTGAAACGCGCGCTGATATGCGCTGATTTCAACAACATACTGTTGAAACCATCAAACTTTCTAGCCCGAAGGACATTTCTCATGCGCACTTCCATGCCCAAGCAGAGCTACTACTCCGTCCGAGAGGCCTCGTGGCTCCTCGGCATCGACCCCTCGACCGCATCGCGCGCCGTCCGACTCGGCAACCTGCGGACCGTCCGGCGTCGCGGCCGGCTCGTCGTTCCGGCGACGGTCGTGGCTCGGCTGCTCGGTGACCCGTCCGGAGGTGCCTCTTGACGGATGACCGCTGGTTGATCGTGATCGCCTGGCAGCTTGACCAGCTGCGGTGGGTGCCGGACGACGTGCTCGACGAGATCGTGCGGCGCGAGGGCACCTGCATGTACGCGGCCGTCGAGGACGAGCCGGATCGGAACGAGGAGCACCTGACCGATCGGGCACTGGCGGCGCGGCTGTGCGCTGGCTGCCCGGTCCAGGACGAGTGCCTGGAGCTTGAACTACGAACGGCCGGCGAACACACGGTGGGTGTCTGGGGCGCCCTGACAGAGGACGACCGGCGGGCGCTGTACTGGCACTGGCGTCAGCGGGGCGAGCGTGCTGAGGGAGGTTCCCGATGACGCTCAACATGACGCCGACCCAGATCATGGCCGGTATCGGTGTCCTCCTGGTCCTGGTGCTCGTGTGGCGCGCGGGCTCTCGACGAGCCAAGGCTGCGGCTGAGGCTGCGCGCAATGGGGCGCGACTGGTCTCGCTCGTCGGACGGGTGCTGTTCACGGCGGCGCTGATCGTGGTTGTGCAGTGGATCGTGATCACTTACAGCGGCGGTAGTTGGTTGACGCTCGCGACGTTGGGATTTCCGGCGCTGTTCGCTGCGCACACGCTGACGCGGGCCTTGACGGTGACCACGTCCGAGCCACGTCGCCGGGGCGGTGGTCGGCGGTGAAGGATGTCGATCGCCTTTGCTGGGCTGGGATTCTGCTCGGACTGGCGTTCACGATGACCAACGTTCAGCAGTTCGCGGCCGCAGGTTCGCCTTTGTGGTCGCTGGCGTGGTTCGCAGCCTGGCTGCTCGACCCGATGGTGTCGCTGGTGCTGCTGGCCATCCTGCGTGCCGAGCAGATGGCCGCTCGTCGGGGAATCCGGATGGGTGGCTGGGTCCGTGCCGCGAAGTGGTTCACGCTCGGCGCCACGTACGTCATGAACACCTGGAGCGCGTTCGCGCTCGGCTCGCCGGCTCTGGTTGTGCTGCACTCAGTACCGCCGTTGGTGGTGTTCGTCGCTGCCGAGGCAGTGACCGAGATGCGGGACAAGCTCGGCCTGGCGTTCACGAGTACGCCGGTAGAGCCGGAGCGTTCACAGGCGCGGCGGACGTCGTTCGCGGACTACCTTGCGATCGCGAGGGCAGCGCGGACGGCAGAGGTCGAAGTGACTCCGGCGTGGATCCGCGAGGTCACGGGGGTGCTCGCGCGGGTTGTCGCCTCGGCTGGCTGCGGCGCTGAGGGCTGAGTCATGAGTGCTGGGGAGAGGCTGCCAGTGCCGGCCGATCCGGTGTTCGAGGGCGAGTTGGTCGGCGACGACGTGCCGGTGTCTCGACAGCCGGCGCAGCACCGGTTCATGAACTGGTGGATGCGTTCACGGCGTGTGCCGGTGCCGCTCAAGTCTCGTAAGGCTGCCGAGCGGGCGGGCCGGGATGCGGCTGTGTGGGTGCTGCGCTCGCCGTTCCGGTTTGCTTCGTCGGTCGTACGGGGCGTGGTGCTGGCTGTTCGTGGCTGGCGGCGGTGGGTGCGCGTTCACGACTACCGCGAGGCGGCGGAGCAGTCCGAGAAGCTGGCGGACAAGTTCGTCGAGATCCGGGCGCTGACGCTGTTCCGGTGGAAGGTGACCGGTCTCGTCGTGGTGGCTTCGGCGGCTGTGCCGGTTGTGGTCTACCTGCTCTATGGCGAGTTGGCTCTGTGGTGCGCGGCTGGCGCCGCGGCGGTGGCGCTGGCGATCACCGGCCGGCGCAAGGACGGTTCGCCGGGGAGGAAGCCGGTGCTTGCCGGGCCGCGGACGCTCACTTGGACGATGGACCCGCAGGTGCTCGTCGAGGCCTTTCGGGACGCGAAGCTGATCGGCAAGGACGAGTCGCTGCGCCTGGTCGAGCGAGCGGCCCGGGTCGGTGATGGGTGGGCCATCACCGTGGATCTGCCGGCGACGCGCAAGGCGACCGACGTTATCAAGCACCGCGACGCGCTCGCTTCGGCGTTGGCGGTGGACGAGGTGCAGTTGATCCTCGAGCGGGTTCGTGGCAAGGGCGGCCACGCCGGCAGGGTGTTCCTCTGGGTGGCGGATGAGGATCCGTACAGCGGGCCGCCGCTGCGGACGCCGCTGGTCGACGTCGAGTGGTGGGACGCGTGGCGGCCGGTGCCGTTTGGGCGGGACGCTCGGCAGCGTCGGATCGATCTTCCGCTGGTTTGGACGTCCCTTTTGGTCGGTGCGATTCCTCGGCAGGGCAAGACGTTCGCGACTCGGCTGGCGGCTGCCGGGTTGGTTCTGGACGCGTACGCGCGGCTGTACGTGTTCGACGGGAAGGGTGGCAAGGACTGGGAGGCGGCCGAACAGATCGCCTACCGGTTCGTCTGCGGTGACGAGCTGGTGCACGCCGAGGCGGTGCGTGATCACCTCGTGGAACTGGTGGCAGAAGTCCAATCGCGGTACGCGCGGATGGCTACTTTGGATGATGAGATCTGCCCGGAGTCGAAGATCACGCCGGCGATCTCGCGGGACCTGAGCTTGGGGATGCCGATTACGGCGGTGATCATCGACGAGGTTCAGGTCTTTCTGGAGAACCCGACGCGGGAGCAGGTCGGCGGCAAGAAGACGACGCTTGGTGAGTACATCGCGGACCTGTTGACGTACCTGGTCCGGAAGGGGCCGGCGGCTGGGATCGTCGTTATCCTGGCGACCCAGCGGCCGGACTCGAACACGATCCCGTCGAGGCTGCGGGCGGTGCTGGGGTCGCGGTTCGCGCTGCGGGTGATGGACTGGCGGGACTCCAACATCGTGCTCGGCGAGCAGATGAACACACGGGGGTACGACGCGTCCACGCTGCTGCCGAGTCATAAGGGCGTCGGGATCCTGCGGCCGGACGGCGAGACGGACGCCGGTGCCGACGTGCTCGCGATGACCGTGCGGACGTACTACATGCCGAACCCGGAGTGGCGGGCGATCTGCGCTCGCGGGCGGGCGTTGAGGGAGGCGGCCGGGACGCTCGCCGGCCACGCGGTCGGCGACGACGAGCGGCGGGCGATCGACTCGGCGGCCGTGGTGAAGGCCCTCGGCGCCGGTCAGCCGGTGCAGGCGTCGGTCGAGTTGCCAGAGCCGTTGGCGTCGGTGGTGCAGCTGCTCGGCGACGAGTTGGACGAGCGGGAGTTCGTTCCTACTGCCGAGTTGGTCGAGGCGCTGGACGTTGAGCCGACGGCGTTCGGACGGGAGATGGGCGAGCTGGGATGTCGGCCGACCCGGCAGTACGTGCCGTCCGAAGGTGGGATGCGGCGGGTGCGCGGCTACCTGACGGCGGAGATCAAAGCGGCTGCTGAGCGGCTTGTAGCTGATGAAATCGGCTCTGCTGGCGAGCAGTCATGAGCGAGGGCGAGGAGGAGATCGTTGTCCGCGTACCGGATCAACTACCTATCCTGACCAGGCAGGTGAGCCGGATACTGCTTGCCATACTGGTCGAGCTGACCGAGGTCGAGGTCCTGGACGGACCTCAGGGAGGGGGTCGGAGTGACTGTTGAAATCAACAGCGACCCGTGGGCGACGCTGGACGAGCTGATGGGCGTCGAGGTCGTAGACGCGGTGGACGACGGCATCGGGTCGGTGGCGTTCTACGGCCGGTGCTCGACGGAGGACAACCAGGATCCGGAGACCTCGCACGGCTGGCAGGTGGGCAACGCGTGGAAGTTCGTCGAGCCGATGGGCGGATCGGTGACGGCCGAGTACTTCGACATCGGACAGTCGCGGTCGGTGCCGTGGGAACGGAGGGAGGAGGCGTCACGGCTGCTGTCGGCGCTGAAGGACCCATACCGAGGCTGGAACGCCGTTGTCGTGGGGGAAGGGACGCGGTGCTGGTTCGGAAACCAGTTCTCGTTGATTGCGCCGAGGTTTGCGGCACATGGCGTGGAGCTATGGGTGCCGGAGCTGGGTGGGAAGTACGACCCGCGGAACCCCTCGCACAAGATGCTGATGAGCGTGCTCGGCGGCATGAGCGAGTCGGAGCGGCAGCACGTCCAAGCTCGCGTGCGAGCGGCGATGGATGCGCAGGTGGTCAACGAAGGCAGGCACCAGGGCGGCCGAGCACCCTACGGGTATGTCGTCGTGGATGGTGGTCCACATCCGAACCCGCGTAAGGCGGCTGAGGGGTATCGCCTTCGGTTGCTGGCGGTGGACGACGCTTCGGCGGAGATCGTGCGGAGAATCTTCGCGGAGTACCTGGACGGTCGAGGTGATCGGGCGATCGCGAACGGACTGAACCGGGACGGGATTCTGTGTCCTTCGGCGCGGCGGCCGGATCAGAACCGGCACCGGTTGGCGGACGGCTGGCAAGGCAGTACGGTGCGCGCCGTTCTGGAGAACCCGCGCTATACGGGGTATGCCGTTTTCGGGCGTTGGACCAAGCAAGAGACGCTGCTCGACCCGGACGACGTGGCGGCTGGACACGTAGTCCGATTCCGGCGATCCAGCCCCGATCGGGTCGTGCGGTCTCGTCGGCCGGCGCACCCGACGATCGTGTCAGTGGAGGATTTCACGGAGGCGCAGTTGTTGCGGTGGTCGAAGGGAGCCGGTGGGTTGAGGACGGCTCGGAAGACCGAGCGGAGCGGGCGGGCGACGAAGCGGGCTTACCTGTTCAGGGGTCGGATTCGATGCGCTGTGTGTTCGCGGAAGATGGAGGCGAGTCCTCGGGCGCACGCGATGTACTACCGGTGCCCGGCGAGGACACTGGCGCCAGGTTCACCTGTTCTGGCGACGCATCCGCCCGCGGTCTACCTCCGCGAGGATCCGATTCAGGAGGCGGTCAACAAGTGGCTCGGCGGGTTGTTCGACAGCAAGAACGTTGGCCGGACCGTGGCGGCGCTCGTGGCCTCGCAAGCGGGCGGCATCCCGACCAGCGGTGATTGGGCGAAGAAACGACTTGCCGACGCTGAGGCGAGGCTCCGGAAGTTCCAAGCGGCGATCGCTGCTGGAGTCGAGCCGGCGGCGCTGGTAGAAGCGATCAACGAGGCTCAGGCGGAACGCGCGGCGGCGAAAGCGGAATTGGAGAACACCCGAGCGCCGAACACGGTTAGCGATGCCGAGATCTGGGCGATGATCGATTCGCTTGGTGATGTTGGTGCGGCTCTGTCGGGAGTGAAGCCGGAGAGCCTGGCGAACCTGTACGAGGCCGTTGACCTGCAAGTTTGCTACGACCTGGCCGCGAACACGGCCGATGTGAGTATTCAGCCGATGAGACGGGTGAATAGTAAGTGTGTCCGAGGGGGGAGTTGCCCACTGGGCACACGTCCTCCACCAGCGGACCCTGTTGACGGTGGCGTCGTGATGGGCGTCGGAGTGGGTGTCCCTGTGGGGCAGCCTCCAACTGGGCCTGCTGTCATCGTTCGGGCCGTCACTGTGATCACGGCAACTGTCGTCGGGCTGACGTTCCTGTTCGGCTTCGGGAATGTGCTTGCCCTTGCGCTTCGTCTGGGGGTTTCGCTCTGGGTTGCGCCACTCGTAGCTCCGGCGGTCGATCTCTCTATTCTTGGGTTGTTGCTGGGTATTCGTTATCTCGCACTGAGTGGCGCCTCCGGGGAGGCGCTACGTTCACCTCGGAAACTGCTGATTTTTGCTAGCGCGGTCACCTTGGCGCTCAATGTGGCAGACCCTGTCATTGCTGGCGACTTTGGGCTGGCGGCTTTTGATTCTGTTGGGCCGCTTCTGCTTATAGGGTGGGCTGAGGTTGGCCCCGAATTTCTGAGGTCTCTTAGTGTGATTGGACAATTGCGCTCTTTTGAACGTTGTGACGAAGTCGGGCGACAGGGATTCAGGGCTGGTGAACTTGTTGACCAGGGCGTCGATGCGAACGACGTTGCTCGGTCCGGCCAAGAATCGCTTGTGCCTACCGTCCGGGCCTCCGGAGGGCGATCAGAAGGCGAACTCTTGGACAGCGCCCGAAGGTTGGACGCCAAGCATCGAGCTGTCCACCAGAGGCCGATATCGGCCGACGTTCTACGGGGTCAGCTGGGGATTGGTGCCGCTCAAGCGCGGCGTCTGGTCAAGACCGTACGATCGGAATTTGCCGAACAATGCGGCTGTCGGTGTCCTACGTAGAATCAACGGCTTGCTTGGTGCGAGCCGGTCGATGCTCGTGACGAGCGCAAAGTCGCTCTGTTGGTGCTACCCCGCGCCGCTCGTGCTGGACTGCGACGAGTCATCGCTCCGCTCGACGAGGAGTTTCGGCGAAGGAACCGCCCGGACTCCGTGGCAAGGTCCGTGAGTTCCTGGCACGCTGCTGCATGGTGGCGACAGCGCCTGCATTGGCGGTACGGCAGGCTGCGGTTGCGATTGATTTGCGGATGATCTGGTCATGCCGTGCGCAACTCCGCCGTGTTGTGGTCGAGCAGGGCGGCTAGGTCAGCCAAGAGCAGGGAAGTGGCGTGGGCGGCTTGGTGGGGGACGACGCCGTTGCCGAGTGCGCGGAGTTGGGCGGTGCGGGGTAGGGGGAGGTCGGTGACCCAGCCGGGCGGTAGGCCCATCAGGTGTTCGACGAACCGGGGTGCGAGGACGGGCCGGCCGTGCCGGCCGGTTTCGGTCGGGTGCGGGGTCGGCTGGCCGAGGATGTCTTCCCAGCGGCGGATCGCCTGTGTGTACGGGCCCCAGTCGACGACGCCGATGGGCTGCTCGTCGTCAGGACGCTGACCACCGCGGAGGGCAGCATCAGGTCGCCCTTGGAGCCCCGTTGCGCCGGGCAGCCCTTCGTCCCGTCGGTCGTTCGCGGCGTCGGGAGAAGGGTGTCCTGGGCGACGAGGGGAAGCACTTGCTGCGACAGCGGTGGCCGGAATCCGGGGCCGGCTTTGCGGCCGCTGGTGCCGGTGTCCGAGGCCCGGGGAGTGGGCAGCAGCAGGACCTCGTGCGGGAGCGAGGGGCCGCCGTTCTGTCCGGCGTGGGTGCAGTTCTTGGCGTCCGAGGCGGTTGGTGTCGGCAGCAGGCGTACCGCGATCGACAGCGGCATCCCCATGCCGTTGCCGTTGATCCCGCGGGCTCGTTGCTGGTCCCGGCGGGCCAGCCAACGGTCGGTGCTCTCCCGGTCGTTGGGGCTCGTCGCGGTCGGTGTGGGCAGGAGTCGGAGTTGGTCCACAAGGGACTGGCTGCCCTGGCGGCGTGGCGCGCCGGAGCCGTTGGAGGTTCCGTCGTGCGCGGTCGGTGTCGGCAGCAGCGGGTCGGGTGAGGAGGGTGTGGTTCCAGGCGAGCAGGAACACGCGTTCGCGGCGGTGCGCGCAGCCGACGTCGGAGGCGCGCAGGCTACGCCAGAGCGCGTCATACCCTGTGGCGGCCAGGTCGCCGAGTACACGGTGGAGACCTCCGTTGCGCCAGCGAAGCGCGGCGACGTTCTCCACGACGAGCAGCGCGGGTCGTAGTAGGCGAACGGCGGCCACGATGTCGGTCCACAGGCCACTGCGCGCTCCGTTCTCGATGCCGGCGCGCCGGCCGGCGGCGGAGATGTCCTGGCAGGGGAAGCCCGCCGTGAGGACGTCGATCGGTTCGACGACCTTCCAGTCGACGGTGCGGATGTCGCCGAGGTTGGGGACGTCGGGCATGCGGGCGGCCAGGATCTCGGTGACGTGGGGGTCGGGGTCGGCGCACCAGACGACGCGGCCGCCGCCCAGGGCGGCGAGCACGCCGAGGTCCAGCCCGCCGAAGCCGGTGCACACCGATCCGATGACCGGCCCCGCCGAGGCGGGAACGCGAAGGTGGGTGGTCATGCGGCCCTCGCGAACAACTCGGTCTCCAGGTTCGCTTGGGCGGCGAGCAAGCGATCAGGGAGCGGCACGGCCACGGCGGCCGGTAGGTCGGGAGCGCGGAGGACGACGACGTCCTGGTGGGCCACGCGCATGACCGGCGCTGCCGGCCGCCGGCCGCGCCGGGTCCGGGAGTCCGGGGTGATCCGTTTGGGCGTGGTACGGGCGATCAGGGCCGCCCGGCGGTGGGCCGGGCGTAGTCCCGCGACGCGGCCGGCGGCGAGGATGAGGCCGGGCAGGTCGATCAGTTCGCCGGCGACGTGGCGGGGTCGGGCGGTGATCACGAGGTGGCCGCCGGGGCGGAGCAGGGGCAGGCAGTGGGAGAGGGTGTCGGCGAGGTTGTCCACAGCGGTTGTGGGTCGCCAGTCGGGCCCGGGGTGGCTACGGATCGTGGTCAGCACCAGGGTGGCCCGCCCGATCAGCCCAACGCCGGCGGGACCGGCCAGCACGCTGGGGCAGCCGGCGAGGACGGTGCCGTCGCCGATGGCGCCGGCGCGTTTGGCGGCGGTGACGCTGGCGCGGGCGATCTCCCACCAGCGGCGGTTGGCGGTCGCGCCGACGGCGTGCCGGCCAGCGCGCAGGGCCTCGGCCAGGGTGGTGCCGGCGCCGCAGTCGGGGTCGAGCACGAGGTCCCCGCGCCGGGTGTAGCGGGTCAGGGCGTGCGCGGCCACGGCCGGTGGCATCGCCATCCGGTCGGCCTGGACGTGCGGGCCGTAGACGGTGTCGAACTGGTCGCTGAACGGGACCTCGCCGCTGCGCCAGACCGCGCCCTGGAACGGAACGGTCGGCTCAGGCATCGGCGGGTCCCGCCGTGAAGACCAGCAAGTCGAAATAGCGAGTGCCGGAATCGCGCAGGAGAATGATGTGGTCGTGGTAGCGGAATCCAGCGGACCGTGCGGCGCGAATGATGTCGACGGTCCGGTCGCGGAGATGGCCGTCGATTTCCTCGGCGTGGGTGATGACCGCGAGGATCCCGTTGCCGGCGAGCTGGGTGGTGAGGGCGCGCGGGTCTGGGATGCCGTGTCGGTCGGGCTGGACCACCGCCAATGCGAGGCAGGCGCGCTCGCCATCTGGGGCAGCGGCGAGACGGGCGCTCTCAGTGTTGGAGGAGATGATCACCGCGCGGCCGAGGCGGATGACCGTCCAGGCCGTGTCGCTCAGCGACACGTGCGGGTAGGTCGAGACGGTCGTGCTCGGCTGGCCGGCGTCGTGGAGGAGGACGCGGTCGCAGGGGGAGGTGTAGGTGGTGACGGTCTTGGCGACCGCGGCGGTCAGCCAGTCCTCGCCGCATGGCCAGACCGTCGTGCCGGCGCCGATGGAGCGGGCGATGTCGGGCCCGCCGGCTCGCCGGAATGAGCGGCGCGCCAGGGGAGACCGTGGCCCGCGTGGGGGTCTGGTCTGCTTGACGAGGGATTCCGTGGGCATCGGTGGTCGCCTCCGGGATCGGGAGTTCAGAGCCTCTGACACCCCTGAACTCCCGATTCGGGTCCCACCTTGGACCGCAGGATTCGGTCGAGAATTTTCTGGTGCCGCTGGTCTTGGCGCCCAGGTCCGTGTCGGCCGTGCTAGGGCGCTACTAGGTCCCCACTGTTTTCGCAGGTCCGGGCCCATTTGGGTGATCATGGTCGAGCGGGTGAAGGGTGGGCCTTACGGTCTCGAACTAGTAGTTGGCTATTGCTAGGTCGCCGGATCCCAGTAGTGGGCCAGCATTTTTCTAGTAGGCGTTGTCGCGCACTGGATGGCGTTCTCGCTCGCGCCGATCCAGGAGGCGACAATGACGCCCCGCTCGCACAGTCATGAATTCCGGAACTCGCTCGACGTCGTCCGTGACGCGTTCACGATGCTGGTCGCCGGACCGCGCCCGCTAGCTCTGGACGGGAGCCAGTTCGCCGGCCTGCCCGACCGGTCGCTGCCGCTGGACGAGGTCCGGGACCGGCTGCTGGCCCGCTCCTGCCCGCAGGCCACCCGTGACGAGGTGTGGGCGCATCTCGTGCGGGCGTCGAGGGAGGGCGACTCGTCCTGGACGATCGGCGCGGCCGGTGTCGCGTTGCCGGGGTTGACCGCGATCGCCGCAGCGTTGACCGCCCGGTTCGCGGGGGATCCGGGCGATGTCCACGCCGAGGTGCTGGCCGGGTTCCTCGCGGCGCTGGCACAGGTCGACCTGGACCGGCCGCGGATCATGCTCCGGCTGCGGTGGGCGGCCTACCGCGCCGGCCACCAGGAGGTGATGGCCGCGCTGAACGGGCCGGTCCCCGTGGACCCGTCGACGCTGCCGGACGAGCCGCAGGTGCCGCCGGGCAACCCGGACATGCTGCTGGTCGACGCGATCACCGACGGCGTCCTGACCGGCGCCGAGGCCGAGCTGATCGGGGCGACCCGGCTGGACAAGGTCCCGCTCGGCACGTGGGCGCGGGAGCACGACGCGAACCTGTGGGGCACCTACAAGGCCCGCAGCCGGGCCGAGGACCGGCTCGCCGGCCACTTGTTCGACGGCGCGCCGAACAGGTTCAAGAAGTCGCCGGGGTCGAAGTCCAAAAAAGCGGCGGGTCCGGGAGTTCAGGAATGCGGAACAACGGCCCGTGATTCCCGGACTTCGGAGGTGCCCCCATGCGCCTGACCCACATTCGCGAGCATTCTCGCCTCGACAAAGCCAAGGCCGGTGGGCCGGTGAGTCCGAAGCCCTGGCGACGTGCCGCGGCGATCGTCAGCGGCGGCCTGGCGGTGTTGCTCGCGCCGGCCGGGCGGGCCGACGCGGCGACCGTCGAGGTGGTCGCGTTGGTCGGGAAGATCAACGATGTCCTGACCAACATCCAGGTGTGGTTGACCGGCCTGCTGCTGTTGCTGGCGACCGTCGCCCTGCTGTTCGGCGCCGTGCGCTACCTGGCCGGCAGCGGCGAGCCCGGCGAGGTCGAGAAGGCCAAGCAGGCGATGAAGAACGCCGGCAAGGGCTACCTGCTGGCCGCGCTCGCCCCGGTGATCGTGGAAATCCTCCGCGGGTTCGTCGGGGCCTGACCGATGCCGACCCGACCCCCGCGACACACCCCCGGGCGGCGACGCTGGGTGACCGCCGGCCTCGCCCTGGGCCTGTCCGCGGTCCTGACCGGAGCAGCGGTCGCGACCGCCGTCGCGGACCCGGCCCCGCCGGTCCCGATCCCGACCGGGCCGCCTGCGGACAGCTGCCCGACCTCGGTGCCGCTGCCCGCGTGCTCCCCGCCCTCGGCCACGGTCGCGCCGACGCAGCCCGGCATCCCGACCGCGACCACCACGGCCCCGCCCTCGTCGTCCTGCTCCGGCCTGGACTGCCTGCCCACCCCGACCACCACACCGCCGACCACCCCGCCCAGCACGAGTGGCGGTGGCGAGGACGGGTGCGGTGTCGGCGACTGGTTCAGCGACTTCGGCGGCTGCGCCGCGAAGGCGATCAACTCGTGGTTCGCCGGCATCGTCACCTCCGCGCTGCACCCGCTGCTGGACCTGCTCGGGCAGAGCCTGCTGTCCACGCCGCCGCTGGAGGCGCTGCCGCAGGTCGGACCGCTGTGGGCGAACTCCTGGCAGTTGGTGCTGGCCGGCTACGCGGTGCTGGTCCTGCTCGGCGGCATCCTGGTCATGGCGCATCAGAGCGTGCAGACCCGGGCCGGGCTCAAGGAGATCCTGCCCCGGCTGCTGCTGGCGTTCTGCGGCTCGGCGATGTCGCTGTGGGCCGCGGATCAGGCGATCGTGCTGGCCAACGCGTTGAGCCGGGCGGTGCTAGGCCAGGACATCGACCCGGCCCAGGCCACCGGCGCGCTGGCCAACCTGCTGCTCCTACAGGCCACGGTGACCCCGAACCTGGCGTTCACCGTGTTGCTGGCGCTGGCGGCGGTGGTGCTGCTGGTCGGGCTGTTGGTGACGTATGTGGTGCGGGCGGTGGTCACGATCATGCTGGTGGTGGCCGCGCCGTTGTGCATCGCCTGCCACGCCCTGCCG
>NZ_JBIUAG010000035.1:0-120053 GCF_044547355.1 Kutzneria sp. NPDC052558 | reverse complement strand
CCGAGCAAACTTTGGACGCCCCCTGTCTGCGGAAAACGCAGACAGGGGGCGTTTGCTCGTGTTTGTTGTGGGGGGGCGACCCCCCACACCCCCCGGCCGGGGGCTCCGCCCCCGCGCCCCCGGATCCTCCTGTGGGCAGTCGGCTCGGGGCCCGTGATGGTTCTGCATGACCGACTTTTGCCCGGTGCGGGCCGAGTTGAGACCTTAAGGTTTCCTCGGCCTGCACCGGGCTTTTTTGGGGTTTGGCGCCTACATCCAGCCCCCGCCCACCCTTGGGGGGCGTCCCAGATCCAGTCTACCCGGGGTCGGCTGGCGGCGATCTTGTCGCAGGTTTGGCTGTGGATAAGTCGCGACTGAGTGGCTGGGGTGTGGATAACTCCATTCGCGCGCCCGCGCCCCGCACTGGACGGACAGGAGGGGGAAGTGGCTGGCGCAAAGGAAAGTCGGTCGCGGGCGGGTGGGGTCGGCGGGCACAGTTGGTTGGATGGAAGCCAGGTTCTACGACGATGCGGGTGACTTCTGGGCGGTGGCCCGCGAGCTGTACGAGGCCGATCCAGTCAGGCACACCACTGTGCTCAGCGTCATCCACGCCGTGCTCAACGCTCCCCAACCCGATGCGGCGCCGCTGGTGCTGGTGACGCTTCACGATGACGAGGGCTTCGTGACCGGGGCGGCGATGCGCACACCGCCGTGGCCGATGGGGTTGAGCGGCGTCGAGCTCGAGGATGTGCCCCTGCTCGTCGACGCGCTATTGCCCCGCCACCCCGAGCTCGGTTCGGTGGTGGGGCCGAAGGACGTGAGTGAGGCCTTCGCCGCCGCGTGGGCGGCGGCCTCGAACAGCGATGTGCAGACCGTCGTCGATCTTCGCCTCTACCGGCTGGACGACCTGGCCCTGCCCGAGGTACCCGGTGCAGCGCGGATCGCCACCGAGGCCGACCTCGACCTGGTCGCCGAGCACTGGTTCGCCTTCGCCACCGGGGAGCTCTCGCACCGCGGCACCACCCTGGCCGACAGTGAGAACGACTTCCGCCGCCACCTCAAGCTCGGCACCGGCGTCCTGCTGTGGGAGCACGACGGAGCCGTCGTCAGCAGTGCCGCGGCCAAGGTCCCCAATGCCGGGGCCTCGCGCATCGGCCCTGTCTACACCCCGCCCGAGCACCGCCGTCACGGCTACGCCGCGGCCGCCACGGCGGCTGCCGCCCAGTGGGCCCGGCATGCCGGCGCCAAGGAGGTTCTGCTCTACACCGACCTCGCCAACCCGACCTCCAACGGCGTCTACCACCGCATCGGCTTCCGGCCGGTGACCGACTTCGTCGAATTCGCCTTCACCCCACGGGCCTGACGACCTTCGCCGATGGCGGCATTAGGCTCGGGGACGTGACTCTGCCACGCCTGCTTGTCATCCAGCCCTCGGCGACCGATCCGGTGGGCCGCCTCGACGAATGGCTCACGGGAGCCGGCGCCGAGATCGATCTGGTGATGCCGTCGCGGGAGGCGCTGCCGGCGCTCGACGGGTACCAGGGGCTGGTGTGCCTGGGCGGCGAGATGGGCGCCCTGGACGATCGCGAGCACCCATGGCTGGCGGACGTGCGGCTGCTGCTGTCCAAAGCGGTGGCGACGAAGACGCCGACGCTGGGGATCTGCCTGGGGTCGCAGCTGCTGGCGGTGGCGACCGGGGGCCAGGTGCGGCGGGGCGAGAAGGGGCCGGAGGTGGGGGTGCTGCTGGTGGCCAAGCGGGACACCGCCGCCCGGGATCCGCTGTTCGCGGAGCTGCCGTTGACGCCGGACGTGCTCCAGTTCCACCACGACGAGATCTCGCTGCTGCCGCCGGGCGCGGAACTGCTGGCCTCCTCGCCGCGGTACGCGAATCAGGCATTCAGGGTGGGCTCGGTGGCCTACGGCGTGCAATTCCATATCGAGACGACGCCGGAAATGGTGCTGAAGTGGGCCGAGCTGGAGCCCGAGGAGGCGGCGCTGGCCCGGCCGGGTCAGCTGGAGCCCGGAGCGCTGGCGGAGGCGCATGTCACGCTGGGCGAAGTGTGGCAACCGTTTGCGCAGCGTTTTGTCCAGCTCAGCTCAGGTAAGCTCGAGCCGGCGATCGGAACGACCAGAAGCCTGCCACTGGTGTGATAACGCGCAGTCACTGTACGTTCGCGGTATGACGCCCGCCTGGGCGTCAGTCACCCCACCGACCGTGGGGTAGCGTTTCACACGTAGTTGCCCACCGCCGGAGGAATTAGGTGGACGTCCCCCTACTCGTGGCCGTTGTCGTGCTGACGGCTCTCGCCTTCGATTTCACCAACGGTTTCCACGACACGGCCAACGCGATGGCCACCTCGATCGCGACCGGCGCATTGCGACCACGAGTCGCCGTCGCCATGTCCGCGGTGCTGAACCTGGTCGGCGCCTTCCTGTCGGTCGAGGTGGCCAAGACCATCTCGGGCGGCATCGTGGACGACCTGAAGATCACCCCGGCGGTGGTGTTCGCCGGACTGGTCGGCGCCATCGTCTGGAATCTGCTGACCTGGCTGGTCGGCCTGCCGTCCAGCTCGTCGCACGCCCTGTTCGGCGGCCTGATCGGCGCCACCTGGGTGGCCTCGGGCGCCGACGCCGTGCACTTCGGCAAGGTCGCGGAGAAGGTCCTGATCCCGGCGGTCGCCTCGCCGCTGATCGCCGGCCTGATCGCGCTGACCGCCACCTACCTGACCTACCGCCTCACCCGCACGGCCAACCAGAAGGTCGTGTCCTCGGGCTTCCGCATCGGCCAGATCGTGTCGGCCGGCCTGGTCTCGCTCGCGCACGGCACCAACGACGCGCAGAAGACCATGGGCGTGATCACGCTGACGCTGATCACCGCCGGCGCGCTGCCGGCCACCGCGGGCCCGCCGGTCTGGGTGATCATCAGCGCCGGCGCGGCGATCGCGCTGGGCACCTACTTCGGCGGCTGGCGCATCACCCAGACCCTGGGCAAGGGCCTCACCACGATCGACGGCCCGCAGGGCTTCGCCGCCCAGACCAGCGCGGCCGCGGTCATCCTCACGTCCTCGCACCTCGGCTTCGCGCTGTCGACCACGCACGTGGTGTCCGGCGGCATCCTGGGCGGCGGTCTCGGCCGCAAGGCCTCAGCCGTGCAGTGGAGCACCGCCGGCCGGATGGTCATCGCCTGGGTGCTGACGCTGCCGGCGGCGGCCGTGGTGGGCGCCGTCGCCAGCTCGATCGCCAGCACCGGCACTGCCGGCGTGGTTGTCGTCGCCGTCATCGGCATCGCCGTCGCGGCCGGCATCTACGCCGCCTCGCGGCGCAAGCCGGTCACCCCCGACAGCGTCGTCAACGACGCGGTCGCGCTGGAGGAACCGGTGAAGGTGGCGGCATGAGTGTGAACTGGTTGGCGCTGGGCGAGGTTTTTGTCGTCGGCCTGGTGGCGGTCGCCGCGCTGGTGGCGTTGTTCGCGCTGGGCATCCGCGGCGTCTCGCAGCGGGTGACGGCGCGAGCCGAGGGTGGCTCGGGCGTGGGCGGGCTGACGGTGGCGGTGGTGTGCTTCGCCGCGTGCTGCGCGGTCGTGCTCTACGGGCTGTCCCTGATCATCTCGCGCTGACGTCCCACAGGGCCTGACAGGTGACAGGGGCCCGACCGGTGGGACTACGGTTGGGCCCGTCATGACTGAACCACGGTCCACGTCCTCGCCAGCCAGGTTCGGGCTCACCGATCCCCGTGCCGAGGAGATCCTGCACGCCGGTGGCTGGTGGCGTGGCGGTCCGGTGGAAGGCGCCGAGCTCGTGCTCGGCGCCTTGTCGCGCAGCCCCGATCCGGATCTGGCGCTGCACACCCTCGAACGGCTGCGTGAAGCGGCCGGCGATCGCTGGCCGGCCATCGCCGAGGCGCTGAACACCGACGGTGGCTTCCGCGGCCGGCTGATCGCGGTGCTGGGCTCGTCGACGGCGCTGGGCGACTTCCTCACCGCGAACCCCGACGAGTGGACGCGCCTGACGTCCGAGTCCCCGCCGGACCCCGACTACACGGCTCATCTGCTGCGGGCGGTCGAGGAGGGCCCGGGCGAGGTCCGGAAGCTGCGCCGCGCCTATCGCGGGCTGCTGCTGGACATCGCGGCGGCCGATCTGGGGCACCTCGTGCAGCCGGAGATCGCCGAGCCCCGCTACGAGCAGGTGGCCGAGCAGCTGTCCGATCTCGCCGCCGCGGCCCTGCGCGCTTCCCTTGCGCTGGCCGACAAACAGGTCGGCAAGCCGTCGAAGCTGGCCGTGATCGCGATGGGCAAGTGCGGCGGCCGCGAGCTCAACTACGTCAGCGACGTCGACGTGGTGTTCGTCGCCGACAACGACGACGACATGCCGACGGCGACCCGCCTGGCCAGCACGATGATGCGCATCGCCGGCGAGGCGTGCTTCGAGGTCGACGCGGCGCTGCGGCCGGAGGGCAAGGCCGGCGCGCTGGTCCGCACGCTCGACGGCCACATCGCCTACTACAAGCGCTGGGCCCGCACCTGGGAGTTCCAGGCGCTGCTGAAGGCCCGACCGATCGCCGGCGACGAGGAGGTCGGCCGCCGCTACGTCGAGGCGCTCGCGCCGATGGTGTGGACCGCGGCCGGGCGGGAGAACTTCGTCGTCGACGTGCAGGCGATGCGGCGGCGCGTCGAGGACCACGTGCCGAAGGACATCGCCGAGCGGGAGCTGAAGCTCGGCCGCGGCGGGCTGCGGGACGTCGAATTCGCGGTCCAGCTGCTGCAACTGGTGCACGGCCGGTCGGACGAGGCACTGCGCTCGCCGACGACCATGGAGGCGCTGACCGCGCTGGGTTCGGGCGGCTACGTGGGCCGAGCCGATGCCGCCGGGTTGGCGGAGTCGTACCGGTTCCTGCGGACGCTGGAGCACCGGCTCCAGTTGCAGCGGCTGCGCCGCACCCACACGTTCCCGGCCGACGACGACCGGCTGGCGCTGCGCTGGCTCGCGCGGGCCGCGGGGCTCTACCCGGACGGCCGGCGCGCGGCCGGGGATGTGTTGCTGGCCGAGTTCCGCCGGCACAGCAACCGGGTGCGCCGCCTGCACGAGAAGCTGTTCTACCGGCCGCTGCTGGAATCCGTGGCGCGCGTGCCGACCGAGGCGATGCGGCTGACGACCAAGGAGGCCACGGCCCGGCTGGCCGCTCTCGGCTACACCGCTCCGGACGGCGCGCTGCGGCACATCGAGGCGTTGACGTCGGGCGTCTCGCGCCGTGCGGCGATCCAGACGACGCTGCTGCCGGTCCTGCTCGACCTGTTGGCCAACACCCCGGACCCCGACGGCGGTCTGCTGGCGTATCGACGGGTGTCGGAGGCGTTGGCCGACACGCCCTGGTATCTGCGCCTGCTGCGGGACGAGGGGGCCGTCGTCGAGCGGCTCGCTGTCGTGCTCAGCACGTCAAAGCTGGTGCCGGACCTGTTGGTTCGTGCGCCGGAGGTGCTGCGCCTGTTGTCCGACACGGCGTCGCTGGCGCACCGCAATCCGACCGAAGTCGGCACATCGCTGCGCAGCGCGGTTGGCCGGCACGCGGACCTCACGCAGGCCGTCGCGGCCGCGCGGTCGCTGCGACGGCACGAACTGCTGCGTGTCGCCTGCGCCGACCTGCTCGGGCTGATCAAGGTCGAGGAGGTGTGCGCGGCGCTGTCGGGCGTGTGGCTGGCGGTGTTGCAGTCGGCGCTCGACGTGGCGCTGCGGTCGTCGGACGGGACGCCGCCGCCGGCGACGATCGCCGTGGTCGGCATGGGCCGGCTCGGCGGGCGCGAGCTGGGCTACGGGTCGGACGCCGATGTGCTGTTCGTCTGCGAACCCCGCAACGGCGCGACGGATGCCGAGGCCGTGAAGTACGCGTCCGGAATCGCCGAGGCGGTGCGCCGCCTGCTGGCCGCGCCGAGCCAGGACCCGCCGCTGGTGGTCGACGCCGATCTCCGACCCGAGGGCCGCAACGGCCCGCTGGCGCGGACCCTCGACTCCTACCGGGCCTACTACGCCCAGTGGTCGGAAGTCTGGGAGGCGCAGGCCCTGCTGCGGGCCAGCAACGTGGCCGGCGACGAGGACCTGGGCCGCCGGTTCTGCGAGATGGTCGACCCCGTCCGGTACCCGAAGGGCGGGCTGGATCCGGCGATGGTGCGGGAGGTCCGGCGGATCAAGGCCCGGGTCGACGCCGAGCGGCTGCCGCGCGGCGCGGACCCGATGACGCACACCAAGCTGGGCCGGGGCGGGCTGGCCGACATCGAGTGGACCGTGCAGCTGCTCCAGCTCCAGCACGCCGGCGACGCGCCGAGGCTGCGCACGACATCGACGACCGAGGGCCTGGCCTACGCCGCCGAGCTGGGGCTGATCAGCACGGCCGACGCCGAGGCGATGACGGCGGCGTGGCTGCTGGCGACCCGGGCGCGCAACGCCGTGACGCTGGTCCGGGGCAAGCCGACCGACCAGGTGCCGACCTCGGGGCGGGAGCTGGCCTCGGTCGCCGCGGCGCTGGGCTACCCGCAGGGCACCGATCCGGGGGAATTCCTGGACGACTACCGGCGGACCACCCGCAGGGCGCGCACTGTGGTGGAGCGGATCTTCTACGACGGAGGCTGAGTTGAAGGCAATCGCCTAGAACGAGTTCGGCGACGCGGGCGTGCTGTCGCTCCAGGACCTGCCGGACCCGCTGGTCGGTCCGGACCAGGTGCTGGTTGCGGTGCGGGCGGCCAGCGTGAACCCGGTGGACTACAAGATCCGCGAGGGCTTACCTGCGGGGTGCGCTGCCGCACCACTTCCCGCCGGCCACGTGCGCGGCAAGGTGGTCATCTCGGTGCCGTGACGGGAGAACTGGGGTGGGGCGTGCCGGCACGCCCCACCTCGGGCAGTGTCAGGCCACCTCGGCCTCACTGTCGGCCTCCGCCTCGGGAACGCTGGCGAAGACGTCGACCACCCACTCCTCGACGAACGAGCCGTCGTCGTCGGAGTCGGTGTCCGGGACGAGACGGTTGGACAGCGCGACGCCCAGACCAAGCAGGTCCGCGGCACGCACCGCCTCGGTCGCCTCGGCGGCGGAGTCGAAGAAGTGAGTGGACAGCAGGTTTGCGTCGTTATCGGCCACGGGCGAGACACTAGAGGGTCGCCCTCGGGGCCCTGCGGTCAGCCTGCCTGCTCTATCCGCACCGGTAACGAGCCGCGGTCGACCTCCAGCATGAAGTCGTCGATGCGGTGGTGGTAGCGGTCGGGCACGTCCTGCTGGGCCAGCGCCAGCAGCTGCACGGCCAGGCCCCGCAGGCCCGCCTTGTCGCCCCGGATGATCACCTCGCCGTGCGGGGTGACGTCGAAGTTCAGCCGGTAGTTGGCCGGCCAGGTCCGGCTCAGGCCGCGGACCGCGTCGTACACGGGGACGGAGACGACCACGTCACGAGTGGACTCCATGCGAACGGGCTCGGCCACTTCGCCACCTCCTGCACAGCACCTGCTGTTCATCCAACCCGACCGAATCGGCCTCTTTGTTACGCCTGTGTGTCACTTTCTGTTGTGCGACAAACAAAAGCCGGGCCCGTGGAGACGGACCCGGCTTCTGCGTGACGTCTAGGGCCGGCGGGGTGAACCCCGCCCCCGATCACACGTCGTAGTACAGCGCGAACTCGTACGGGTGCGGGCGCAGCCGCAGCGGGTCGATCTCGTTCTCACGCTTGAGCGCGATCCAGGTCTCGATCACGTCCGGGGTGAACACGCCGCCCTCGAGCAGGAAGTCGTGGTCGCGCTCCAGGTTGTCCAGCACCTCGCCGAGCGAGCCGGGCACCTGGGCGACCTCCTTGGCCTCCTCCGGGGGCAGCTCGTAGAGGTCCTTGTCGACCGGGGCCGGCGGCTCGATCTTGTTCTTGATGCCGTCCAGGCCGGCCATCAGCATCGAGGCGAAGGCCAGGTAGGGGTTGCCGGACGAGTCCGGGCAGCGGAACTCGACCCGCTTGGCCTTCGGGTTCTCGCCGGTGATCGGGATCCGGATGCACGCCGAGCGGTTGCGCTGCGAGTACACCAGGTTGACCGGGGCCTCGAAGCCGGGCACCAGGCGGTGGTAGGAGTTCACCGTGGGGTTGGTGAAGGCTAGCAGGCTCGGCGCGTGGTGCAGCAGGCCGCCGATGTAGTGGCGGGCGGTGTCGGACAGGCCGCCGTAGCCGGACTCGTCGTAGAACAGCGGCGCGCCGTCCTTCCACAGCGACTGGTGGCAGTGCATGCCGGACCCGTTGTCGCCGAACAGCGGCTTGGGCATGAAGGTCGCGGTCTTGCCGGCCTGCCACGCGGTGTTCTTGACGATGTACTTGAACAGCTGCAGGTCGTCCGCGGCGTGCAGCAGCGAGTTGAACTTGTAGTTGATCTCGGCCTGGCCGGCGGTGCCGACCTCGTGGTGGGCCCGCTCGACGGTGAAGCCGGAGCCGATCAGGTTCAGCGTGATCTTGTCGCGCAGGTCGGCGAAGTGGTCGGTCGGGGAGACCGGGAAGTAGCCGCCCTTGTACTTGACCTTGTAGCCCTTGTTGCCGCCCTCCTCGTCCGCGCCGGTGTTCCACCAGCCCGCGATCGAGTCGATCTCGTGGAAGGAGGCGTTCTCCGCGCTGTCGAAGCGGACCGAGTCGAACAGGTAGAACTCGGCCTCGGCGCCGAAGAAGGCGGTGTCGGCCACGCCGTTCTCGGCGATGAACAGCTCGGCCTTGCGCGCGATGTTGCGCGGGTCGCGGCTGTAGGGCTCGCGGGTCAGCGGGTCGTGCACGAAGAAGTTGACGATGAGGGTCTTCTCGATGCGGAACGGGTCGATCCGCGCGGTCGCCAGGTCGGGCAGCAACAGCATGTCCGACTCGTGGATCTGCTGGAACCCGCGAACCGACGAGCCGTCGAAGGCCAGGCCCTCGGCGATGGCGTCCGCGTCGAACGACGCTGCCGGCACGGTGAAGTGCTGCATGATGCCAGGCAGGTCGCTGAACCTGACGTCGACGAACTTCACTTCCTCGTCGGAGATGAAGCGCAGGACCTCGTCGGGATTGGTGAACACCCTCGTTGGCTCCTTCGGCTCGTAGCCCGTCCCGGCCAGAAGCCGGCTGTTTTCGTGACGAAGCTAGGCGGGTGGTGTTGCCCGTCAGTCACCCGGGTGTTTCGCGGGTGTTAACGAGACCGCGAAAAGGGTAGTGGGTCACCTCGGCACCATCGTGCTGTGACGGCGGCCTTACCCTGAGGGGGTGAACAGGTGGACCGGTTCGTGGATGTCGGGACCCCGCGCGGCCCAGGAGCCGGGCGAGGCCGCGGGGAGCGCCGAGCGGCGATACCGCGGTGAGCGGTTCGGCCTGCCGGAGTCCGGCGTCGGCTCGATCCCCTCGACCGCGCGGCGCGCCGTGGCGATGCTCATCGACTGCGTGCTGGCCGGGTTGATCACCGCCCTGTTCACCATGCCGGACCTGCCGCGCAACTGGAGCCTGCTGACCTGGTTCCTGATCGGCGTGATCGCGGTGTCCTTCTTCGGCTTCACCCCCGGCATGTACGCCATGGGCGTGCGGGTCGCCCGCATCGACGGCTCGGCCATGGTCGGCGTGCCCCGCGCGATCGTGCGCACCCTGCTGGTCGGCGTGATCATCCCAGCTGTGGTCTGGGACTACGACTACCGGGGCCTGCACGACCGCCTGGTCGGCACCGTCGTCGTCCGCATGCGGTGACATGGCGCCAGTCGCCTCACCGCTGCTCCCTTACAACGTGAAGGCGGCCTTGGTGGCTCTCAATGCCACCAAGGCCGCCTTCGTCGTTCGTACGGTCACCGCCTGCGGAGTGTGCGCTGGACGTTGCGCATCTTGGCGCCCTGCGGCAGCGGGCCCTTGGGCAGCGCGGCGCCGCGGCTGGCCAGCGCGGCCATGCCCTTCTCCAGCCGGTCGACGTCGGCCTTGGAGATGTTGCGGGGCAGCCGCATCATGTGCTGCTGAAGCTTGCGCAGCGGCACCTCGCCCTCTTCGTTGCCGATGACGATGTCGTAGATCGGCGTGCTGCCCACGACCCGCGACAGGCGCTTCTTCTCCTGCGCGAGCAGCGACTTCACCCGGTGCGGCGCGCCCTCGGCGACGAGGATGACGCCGGGCAGCCCCAGCACCCGGTGCACGACGTCCAGCTGCGTGGTGCCGGCCACCGCCTGGGTCACCCGCCAGTTGCCGCGCAGGTTGTCCAGGGCCCAGCCGGCCGCGCCGGGCTGGCCGTCGGCCTTCTTGTACACGGTGCGCGACACGCGCCGTCCGAACAGCAACACCGCACCCAGCGCGCCCAGCACCACACCCGGGCCGAGGAACAGCCACTGCATGTCCCAGATCAGGCCGATCAGGAACGCGACAGCGGCGACGCCCAACAGCACCGCCAGCATGAGCGGCACCAGGGCCTTGTCCTCGCGGCGCTGCATCTTGAACGCCTCGAAGATCTGACTGCGCCGGGCCCGCGACTCCGCGCGCTTGGCCCGCGCCGCCTCCTTGGCGGCCGCCTTGTCCTCCTGCTTACCAGCCATGTGTCCAGGATAAGGCCGGTGGCCGGACCGGTTCCGCCCCGCTCCGCTTTTCCTGTCGGGGGCCTCTGCGAGGATGCCAGGCATGGACGCCGAAGGTCGACTCCTCGAAGACCTGGATCCGGAGCAGCTCGGCGCGGTCACCGCACCCAGGGGACCGGTGTGCGTGCTGGCCGGCGCGGGCACCGGCAAGACCAGGACGATCACCCGGCGCATCGCCCACCTCGTGGACCGCGGCCACGTCGCCCCCGGTCAGGTGCTCGCCGTCACCTTCACCAAGCGCGCGGCCGGCGAGATGCGGACCCGGCTGCGGGCGCTGGGCGTGCACGGCGCGCAGGCGGTCACCTTCCACGCCGCCGCGCTGCGGCAGCTGCGCTACTTCTGGCCGCGGGTCATCGGCGACGCCCCGTGGGACCTGCTCGACGGCAAGCTCCGGCTGGTCGGCCAGGCGGCCAACCGGCTCGGCGCGCCGACCAGCGCCGAGTCGCTGCGGGACCTGGCCAGCGAGATCGAGTGGGCCAAGGCCTCGCTGGTCACGCCGGACGACTACCCGGCGGCCGTGGCCAAGGCCCGGCGTGACGTCCCGCTGCCGGCCGACCAGGTCGCCCGCGTCTACCAGGGCTACGAGCAGCTCAAGACCCGGGCCCGGATGCTCGACTTCGACGACCTGCTGCTGCACACCGCGGCGATCCTGGAGGAGCACTCCGACGTCGCCATCGAGTTCCGCGACCGGTACCGCTGCTTCGTGGTCGACGAGTACCAGGACGTGACCCCGCTGCAACAGCGGGTGCTCGACGCCTGGCTCGGCGGGCGCGACGACCTGACCGTGGTCGGCGACGCCAACCAGACCATCTACTCCTTCGCCGGCGCCTCGCCCCGGCCGCTGCTCGACTTCCCGCGGCGGTTCCCGGAGGCGGTGGTGGTGCGGCTGGAGCGCGACTACCGGTCGACGCCCGAGGTGGTGTCCCTGGCCAACCGGGTGATCGGCGCGGCCCGGGACCGGCCGGCCGGCTCGCGGCTGCGCCTGATCGGGCACCGGCAGCCCGGGCCGGAGCCGATGTTCTCCGAGTTCGACGACGAGCCCACCGAGGCCCAGGCGGTCGCGGAGCGGATCGGGGCGCTGCTGCGCAAGGGCGTGCCGGCCAGCGAGATCGCCGTCCTGTTCCGGGTCAACGCCCAGTCCGAGGTGTACGAGCAGGCGCTGACCGAGGCCCAGATCCCATACCAGGTGCGTGGCGGCGAACGGTTCTTCAACCGGCCGGAGATCCGGCAGGCGATGGTGTCGCTGCGGTCGGCCGCCAACGACGCGCCCGAGGCCGAGCTGCCGACCCTGGTCCGTGAGCTGCTCAAGCCGCACGGCCTGTCGCTGGAGCCGCCGGCCGGCGGCGCGCAGCGGGAGCGCTGGGAGTCGTTGCTGGCGTTGGTCGAACTGGCCGAGGAGCTCGACACGGTGGTGCCGGGGGCGGACCTGCCGCGGTTCGTGGCCGAGCTGGAGATGCGGGCCGAGGCCCAGCACCCGCCGACGGTGGAGGGCGTCACCCTGGCGTCGCTGCACGCGGCGAAGGGGCTGGAGTGGGACGCCGTGTTCCTCATCGGGCTGACCGAGGGCACCATGCCGATCCAGCACGCCGACAGCGACGATGCGGCGATCGAGGAGGAACGCCGGCTGCTCTACGTCGGCGTCACCCGGGCGCGTGAACATCTGTGGCTGTCGTGGTCGCTGTCGCGGACCCCCGGCGGCCGGCGGACCCGGCGGCGCAGCCGCTTCCTCCACGGGCTGCTGCCCGAGGACCATCCGGCCGCCCGACCGGTCGGCGGCCAGCTGCGGGAGGCCGCGCCGACCCGGCGGGCGTTCCGGGTCGAGTGCCGGGTCTGCGGGGACACGCTGGTCAACACCCAGGCGATCAAGCTGGGGCGGTGCGCCGACTGTCCGTCCGATGTGGACGAAGAGCTGCTCGGTCGGCTGAAGGAGTGGCGCAAGGCCAAGGCCGGGCAGCTGAGGGTTCCTCCCTACGTGGTGTTCACCGACACCACGCTGACCGCCATCGCCGAGCAGCGGCCGGCCGACACCAGTGGGCTGGTGGCCATCTCCGGCATCGGTCCGAGCAAGCTCGACAAGTACGGCGCCGACGTGATCGCCCTGGTCAGAGGCGATGCGGGGGTAGGCTCCACCTGACTCGCGAGAAGTTCCGTAGGAACTTTTCAAAAACCGGTTGCACGCCCCAGCGCAGGGGCAATAGCCTGCATAGGCCGGGCGCGAGACGCCCGAACAAGACAAGACCACACGACAACACGTGACTCTGGCACGACGAGACCCTGGTTTGGAGGCGGACGACATGGGCAGCAACGGCATCAACATCCTCATGGCACCCGCCGCCTACCCGCAGGCCGGGGCCCTTGCCCTGTGCGGCAAGGGGATCACCTCTCGTGTCTCCGTCGATCAGAACCGGCCGTGGACGGCCGGCCCGGTCGAGCGCGCCCTGACCAATGGTGAGCAGAGCACTGGTCTGCCTGCCACCGGTCGGCCGGCGTTCGTGAAGGTCCGCAAGCACGTTCTTCTCTGGTTCGCGCAGGAGCGAAGTACCTGACGGCAGCGTCAGGACTTACGGCTCACGAAGGCCGCGGACCCGGGAACGGGACCGCGGCCTTCGTGGTTTTTTCGGCACAACTCGAACGGCAGGGACATGCACGCCCCGACGTACGACAGCACCACCGCCACCACCTGCATGAGCACCACCGAAAACGGGAGGAAGTCCACCATGTTCACCGCCACCGTTCCGATAGAGGGAACTGTGCTGCCCGACTTCACCGCGCCGACCGGCGCCGGTGTCGCGGAGCTGCTCGACACCGCGCCGGGTGCCGGGCTCGACCTGCCTTGCCGGGCCAACAACCCGGACCTGTGGTTCGCCGACGCTCCCGCCGAGCTGGAGCAGGCCAAGGTGCTCTGCACCACCTGCCCCGTGCGGACGGAGTGCCTCGCGGCCGCCCTTGCCCGGCGTGAGCCGTGGGGCGTCTGGGGCGGCGAGATCTTCGAGCGCGGTGCGGTCATCGCCCGCAAGCGGCCCCGTGGTCGCCCGCGCAAGAGCGACCGCCTCGCCGAGGCGGATGCCGCGACCACAGGAAACCAGGAGGCAGCCGCGTGAACACCGTCCGATACGACGCCGACATCCCGATGATCTCGTCCTACGAACCCGAGGGAACCTCAGTCATGTTGCTCGACCAAGAACTCGCCCGGATCCGATTGCATGAAGTACGCCAGGTAGCCGAGGAGCAACGCTTGGCCCGCCGGCTGAGCGCCACCGCCCGGTGGCGCAAGGTCGCCGGTTGGGCCGCCAGGCGCGCCGAGCGGGCGGCTTCCCGCTACGCCGTCTGACACAACAAGCTCCGGTCCAGCCGCGGCACTGCCCTTTCGGGTAGTGCCGCGGCTGGGCGCTGTGCTTGTGGCGCCGCCTTCGGCGTCGCGGCTCGGCCCCCGGGTAGCCGGCGCCTCGCCCTTGCTGGATTTAGCCCGCCGCATCGGCTCGGGTGGGTGGTTGCGTCGGGGGGCGGCGGGCGAAATCCAGCAACCGTGCGAAGCACCGGCGGGGCCTCGCGCTCTCCTGCGTTGGCGATGGTCGAATCGGTGTGTGGGGCCGTGCCAGGTCCTAGACGGGACCGAGCACTCTCGCCGGCGGAGGTCGAGGCCCGGCTTGCTGGCGAGGCTGGGGCGCAGCCTCGCGACAACTGAATCCAGTTCAGCCGCCGTGCTGCCCCTTCGGGCGGTGCGGCGGCTCGGCGCGCATGTCTGATGGTTCGCCCGGTCGGCGGCGCAACTGGCGGCCCGCGGTGCGGGGAACTGTCCTAGCGTCGGGGCGTGGCAGACAACGAGCTGGTGAGCTGTTCGATCTGCGGCCGCCGCCGCGACCTGGCCGCGGCGCCGGCCGAGGCACTGGCCTGGGTGTCGGAGCGCGAGCGCGGCGCCCAGCGCTGGCTGTGCCCGACCTGCGCCCGAGCCCACGTCCGAGACATCGAGGGCAAACTGCCGGCCGAGTACTGGTGACCCGAACCGGCCCGCTCCCAGCCCGGGCCTCGGCTGAGCGGGTTCGGGCTGCTGACTGTCGGCCGGGCGGGCCTAGCCGCCGGGGAGTTGGTCGGCGAGGGCGTGGACGGGCGGGCGGACGCGGTTGGCGGCGCGGCGGAAGGCGTCCACCAGGTCGCGCCGCACGCCGTCGGGGTCCCGGCGCAAGACCTCGGGCACGGTCCGAAGCATGATCACACCGGCGGCGGAGAGGCGGGCGTCGCGGCCCGGGGGATGGGGGCCGAGACGGAAGTGCTGGCCGCCGGCCTCCCAGCCGAGCGCCACCTCGTCCCACCAAGCGTCGACAACGCCGAGCAGGGCGCCGGTGACGTCGCGGATGGGGACGTTCCACCGAGGCGGCGGTAACAGCGCGCCGCGAGCGACCTTCCGCGCCAGCCCTTCGGTCAGGGAGACCACGCCGTCCGACACCGCTCGCAGGGCGGCCCGAGGAGCGGCGGAGCCGTTCTGGTTGCCGGCGTCGAGCTCGGCCCGAAGCTCGGCGACACCGCACAGGCCATGCCGAACGGGCCCGGAGAGCAGGGCCCGCAGGCGGATGGCGTCGCACTCTCGGCGGGCGGCGTCGAGCACGGCGCGGGGGACCGGCGCATAGCGGAGCCCGTCCCGCTCGGTCGGCGTGGGCATCCTCGTGGTCCGCTCGACCACGAGATAACCGAAGGCAGTGGGCCGCTTGGCCGCCGGCACAAGCACGTGCACGTCACCGACGGCGCGCACGCCCAGGTCGTGATCGAGCCCCGCGGCGTCCAGGCCGGTGATCGCCGCCTCCTCACCGGCGTACACCAGCGCCGCGCGCAACCGTTGCCGACGGCTGGGCTCGGCGCCGGACAGCAGCAGCACACCCGGCAGCAGCCGTTGCCACGGCCCGCCGGGGCGGCACCTGGCGGCGATCTCCGGGCCCGGCACACCGCCGGCGCGCAGCTCCGCGGCACGGACCACGCCGTCGGGCGCGCCGTCCGCGAGCGCGGCCAGGGCGGCCGGCGAGATCGGGGTCATGACCTCGATGGTCGGGCCGCGGCCGAATCCGCGGAATACCGATTCGGCAACTGTGGACAACTCCGCGTTACCGGCCCCCTAGTTATCCACAGCCTGTGGACAACTCGGGGGACACTGCGTCTCAGTCGGCGAAGCCCGGCTGCCAGCGGGACACGATCGCCCGCGCCGGCACCTCGGCGCCGAGCTGGCACAGGATGCCGGTGGCCCCCATCGTCACCCGGTGGATGAGCAGGTACTGCGGCGGCAGGTTGAGCGAGCGCCCGGTGCGGAAGTCCTGGCCCCGCAGGTCGCCGATGCGCTCGGCCTGCTTCTGCAGCCACTTCCGGGTGAACGTGAAGCGTTCGGTCCGCAGCGGCTCGACGAACGGCCCGAGGTAGGCGACGACGTCGTCCGGCGCGACCTCGCTGTCCGGCCGCACGAAATGCTCGGCCCGCAGCAGCTCCAGCAGCTCCTCGGACCGGTGCTCCAGCGACAGCCGGGTCATCAGGCCCAGCGTGCGGGGCAGGCCGTCGGGCAGCCGGGCGGCCGCACCGAAGTCGATCACGCACAGCCGGCCGTCCGGCAGCAGCATGAAGTTGCCGGGGTGCGGATCGGCGTGCAGCAGCCCGGTCTTGGCCGGCGACGAGAAGTGGAACTCCGACAGCAGCGTGCCGGCGTGGTCCCTGGTCGTCTGGTCGCCGTCGCGGATGATCGTGGCCAGCGGTCGGCCGGTCACCCATTCGGAGACGATCACCATCGGCGCGCTGGCCACCACCTTCGGCACCAGCACGTGCTCGTCGCCGTCGAAGGCCTTGGCGAAGGTGCGCTGGTTGGCGGCCTCGGTGCGGTAGTCCAGCTCCTCGACCATGCGCTCGCGCAGCTCGGCCAGCAGCGGCTTGATCTCCGCGCCCGGCACCAGCGCCTGGAACAGCCGGCTGAACCGCTGCAACTGCTTCAGGTCGGACAGCAGCGCCTCGTCCGCGCCCGGGTACTGCACCTTGACCGCGACCTCGCGGCCGTCGTGCCAGACGGCCCGGTGCACCTGCCCGATGCTGGCCGCGGCGGCCGGCTTGTCGTCGAACTCCTGGAAGCGCTTGGCCCACGACGCGCCCAGCTGCTCGGCGAGCACCCGGTGCACGCTGCGCGCCTCCAGCGGCGGTGCGGCCGCCTGGAGCTTGGTCAGCGCGTCCCGATAGGGCGCGGCCAGCTCGTCCGGAACGGCCGCCTCGAACACGCTCAGCGCCTGGCCGAACTTCATCGCGCCGCCCTTGAGCTGCCCCAACACCGCGAACAGCTGCTCGGCGGTCTTGGCGTTCAGCTGAGAGCTGACCTCCTCGGCGCTCTGGCCGATCAGCCGCTTGCCCCAGCCGCCGACCACCCGACCGGCGACGCCGATCGGCAGGCTGGCTAGCTTCGCGGTCCGCTGGACGGCGTTGCGCGGGATCTCGGTCACCCGGTGATTCTCCCCTTGAGCTGGGGGTGGGCGTGAGTGATCTCGTCCACCCCGGCTGTCGCTCTACACGCTAGCCTCCTCGGCCGGTACCGCGCCGCAGCGGCAGTCGGGGTGCGGCGGCCACGGCTTGGTGATCACCGCGCCGGCCGCGGCGTCGATCTCCATGCTGGCGTTGGCCAGCGCCGGCTCTGGCCCCCCGCCCAGCCACCAGTCCACCATCAGCAGCGCCTGGGCCGCGGCGAAGCCGGCGGTGGCCTGGGTGGCGGCCAGCTCGCCCGGCTGCGGCCGGCCGGCGAGCTGCATGGCCAGCCTCGGCCAGGCCGGATCCAGGTCGCGGCGGTGCAGATCCATGCAGTGCGAGCAACTGGTCCGGCCCGGGATGACCAGCGGGCCGACGATGCCGGTCCCGTCCCGCATTCGCGTGAGCAGGTGGGGGACACCCTCGGCCTGGAGCGTGGCGGTCCGGATCGGCACCGGCACCACCGCGTCGGTGAGCACCGTCAGGTCCGGCTTGCGGGGCGACGGCAGCCGGCCGGTCCGCACCGTGCAGGCCGCTCGGCGGATGGCGGCCACGCCCGCCTCCTGCCTGGTCGCGTCGACATCGGTGTCGAGATACCCGGTGCCGGTGTCCTCGGGCCGGACCTGACCGTCCGCGCCGAAGTCGATCCAGCCGACGCCGGCCGCCGCGAGCAGGCACGCGATCGCCACGCCCAGCCGGCCTTCGCCCCGCACCGCCACCACCGCCTGCTGTCGGTTGAGGGACAACCGCCGGCGCGGGTGGCCGGTCCGCAGCGACCACGCCGTCGCGTCCGCCGACAGCCGGGCCGGCATCGGCAGGCCGGCGCTGTCCTCGGGCGAGGCGTCGTCGAGCAGGCCGGCGTCGGCCAGCGAGGTCAACATCGACATCGCCGCCTGCCGGGACCGCTCGTCGGCGCACCGGTCCAGCAGCTCCGGCACGGTCGCCGTGCCGGTCATCGCCGGCAACAGGTCGATCAGGCCCTCGGGCAGGTTGTCGAGCAGCACGCCGTGCCGGGGGTCGATGCCGATCTGCACCTGGTGGTCGCCGCGCCGGAGCACGGCGAGCCCCGGCAGCACGCGGGGGCGCCGCGGCAGTGCTCCGGGTGGCCGCGTCTCGTTCGGCGGCTGCGTTTCGTCCATGCATGCAGGCTGCCGCGAGCGGCGTCGAGTGCCAACCGACTGTCCACCAGCCGGGTAGGCAGTCCACAGTTCACCATCGGTCGATTGACAGTTCGTCCGATTCGGACTATTTGACGGCGTTCGCCACTCGCTGACGGCACTTGACAGGGCCACCCGAGTTGGTGTCCGGCGTCGGCGCGACGCCCCGAACAGCCCAGCCCAGCAGCGCAAACGTGGTCGCGGGCGGTGGTTACGGCCGGGGGTGCGCAACCACCCCGGAGAGGGAACCCGGGGCCGGTCGCAGTGCGGACCGACACGACCCGGGGTGAATTGTCGGTGCTTGGCCTTACCGTGAACGCGTGGCTGATCCACAGGTGGAGGTTCGCCGCAGCCGGCGACGTCGTCGCACGGTGACGGCATATCGGGAGGGTGACACGGTCATCGTGCTGCTCCCGGCCCGGATGACCCGGGCCGAGGAGGAGCATTGGGTGGCTGAGATGCTCGCGCGTCTGCAACGGAGTGAGACCAAGCGGCGGTCGCCGGCGCGACAGTCGGACGAGGCGCTGTTGTCGCGGTGCGCCGAGCTGTCGGCGCGACATCTGGGCAACCGGGCGACGCCCAAGAGCGTGCGGTGGGTGCCGCCGATGCGGACGCGCTGGGCGTCCTGCACGCCCGCCGACGGCACGATCCGCGTGAGCGAACGGCTGCGCGAGGTGCCGTCGTGGGTGCTCGACTACGTGCTGGTGCACGAGCTGACGCACCTGTTGGTGCCCGGACACGGGCCCAGCTTCTGGAAGCTGGTGCAGAACTATCCGCGCACTGACCGCGCGGTCGGCTACCTCGAGGGCCTGTCGGCGGCGGCCGGCTGGGGCATCGGCGAGGAGGACGACTGACCGCCGCCACCTGACACCAAGTCCGCCTTCGCGGCCCCAGCCGCAACGCGTCCCGCCCTCACCGCCGAGCCGCCCGGCCCCGAGCCCGGCGCTCGCAGCCACGGTTCGCCTGGTGAGGGGCGAGGGCCGGATCGGCGGGCGGTGGGTGAACACGCGTCCGGTTGATGGGGAGGGTTCAGCAGGGCTCGTTGCGGGGTGGTCGTTCATGGACCGAGGTTGACGGCCATGGCAGGGAAACGCCGGCCGCCGTTGGATACGGTGGCCGGCGTGAACTAGCTGGTGGGAGACCGGGTCAGTCCTGGTGGGGGCCGTTCTCGCCGCGTTCCTTCTCCTCGCGTTCGGTGCGCTCGAGCTCGGCGATGGGGTCGTCGCCGAGCTCGGCGGAGCCGCCGAGGCGCTCGGAGAACTCCATGGGGTCGTCGAGGTCCTCGCCGGTGGGGATGAGGTCGGGGTGGGCCCAGAGGCCGTCCCGGCGTTCGATGCCGTGCTGGTCGCCAACCAGCCGCCAGAGGGCGGAGGCGGCGCGGAGGCGGCGGGGGCGCAGTTCGAGGCCGACGAGGGTGGCGAAGGTCTGCTCGGCGGGCCCGCCGGAGGCACGGCGGCGGCGGAGGGTCTCGCGCAGGGCCTCGGCGCCGGGAAGGCGCTCGCCGACGGCGTCGGCGACGACCACGTCGACCCAGCCCTCGACCAGGGCCAACAGGGTCTCCAGCCGGGTGAGGGCGGCCTTCTGCTCGGGGGTGGTCTGCGGTTCGAGCAGGCCGGACTGCATGGCCTCCTCGATGCTGGCGGGGTTGCTGGGGTCGACCTGCGTGGCCAGCTGCTCCAGCGCGGAGGTGTCGACCTTGATGCCGCGGGCGAACTCCTCGACGGTGCCCAGCAGCCGCTGCCGCAGCCACGGCACGTGCGCGAACAGCCGCTGGTGGGCGGCCTCCCGCGCGGCCAGGAAGACGATGACCTCGCTGGCCGGACGCTCCAGGCCGCCGGTGAACTTCTCGATGTTGGCCGGCAGCAGCGCGGCGGTGCCCTCGGGCCCGAGAGGCAGGCCGACCTCGGTCGAGGTGAGGACCTCGGCGGCCAGCTGCGCAAGGGCGCTGCCGAGCTGGGAGCCGAACGCCATCCCACCCATCTGGCCGATCATCGCCAGCATCGGCCCGGCGGCGGCCTTGGCCTCCGCGGGCAGGGCCTCCACCCACGCTCCGGACACCCGCTGGGCGACCGGGTCGAACAGCCGCTGCCAGGTGGGCAGGGTCTCGTTCACCCAGTCCACGGCCGACCAGGCCTTGGCGACCCGCGCGCCGGCCGGCAGCGTGGTCGCCGGGTCCAGCCACATCTCGGCCAGGTGCACGGCGTCGGCGACCGCCCCGGACTGGTCGGCGCCGGCGTGACCGCCGGACTGGGCCAGCTGCTGCATGGCGATCTGCTTGGCCAGCTCGTAGTTGACCGGCCCCCCGCCCGATGACTGAGCCTGGCTGAGCATCTGACCCAGCTGGCTGAGCATCTGGCCGAGCTGGCCCATGTCGAAGGGGACGCCCCCGGGCGGCATCCCTCCGGGCGGTGTGTTGCCGCCCGAGGAGGAGCCCTCGCCGCGGTCGTCAGGGTTCGGTGACGGAGTGAACCCGAACGGCAGATCGGTCATGTCTCCACGGTACGCGGCCAGCCAGACCCAAGCTGTGCGCGCTGGGCGAACGCCGCGAGGCCGCGGTCACGAGCGGCCTCGCCCCGCGCGGAACGCGCGGCAAAAGCACTGCGTACCCTGTCGTGTCGTGAGCCAGCAAACTGAGCGGCCTGGTCAGGACACCGCTGAGCCGCAGCCGCCACGGCCCCGTCGCGGCGGCCCGGCCCGGCGGACGTGGACCCTGGTGTGGAGCTTCGTGCTCGTGGCGGCCATCGGTCTGCTCGGCGGCGTGGTCTCGATCCCCTATGTCGCGATCGGCCCGGGCCCGACGTTCAACACGCTGGGCAGCGTGGACGGCACGACGGTGATCTCGGTGCAGGGCCAGCAGACCTTCCCCACCAAGGGGGAGCTGCGCATGGTCACGGTGTCGCTGACCGACAGCATCACCCTGTTCGGGGCGCTCGGCCTGTGGGCGTCCGGCCGCTACTCGCTGGCGCCGCGCGAGGAGTACTTCAAGCCGGGCGAGTCGCAGCAGGACGTGCAGAAGGAGAACGTCCAGCAGTTCACCGACTCGCAGTCCAACGCCCAGACCGCCGCGCTGCTCTACCTGTATCCGAAAGAGGTGAAGGTGCTGGTCGGCTCGATCAGCCAGGGCAGCCCGGTGACCGGCGTGCTCAACGCGGGGGACCGGCTGCTGGCGGTGAACGGGGCCAAGGTCACCACCTCGCAGCAGGTGCAGGACGCGCTCAAGAACACCAAGCCGGGCCAGGCGGTGCCGGTGACCTTCCAGCACGGCAGCTCGCCGGAGCAGACGGCGACCATCACGCTCGGCCACAGCGACGACCGGACCTGGGGTTTCATGGGCATCGGGCCGATCGACCGGCCGGACGTGTCGTTCCAGGTCAAGATCAGCCTCGCCGACGTCGGCGGCCCGTCGGCCGGCCTGATGTTCGCGCTGGCCATCATCGACAAGCTGACGCCGGACAACCTGAACGACGGCGGCGACATCGCCGGCACCGGGGAGATCGACGACCAGGGCAACGTCAAGCCGATCGGCGGCATCCCGTTCAAGATGATCGCGGCCAAGGAGGCAGGCGCGACGGTGTTCCTGTCGCCGGCCGAGAACTGCGCCGAGGCCAAGGAGCACGCCCCGGCCGGCCTGAAGCTGATCAAGGTCAGCACCCTGGCCGGCGCCGTCGACGCCCTGAACGCCCTCAAGGAGCACAAGCCCACCCCGGGCTGCTGACCTTCAACGTCATGAAGGGCCCCATACTGACGTTCAACGTCAGTATGGGGCCCTTCATGACATCAGAGCCGCTTAGGGGCGCAGGGTCTCCAGCAGGGCGCCGGTGAGATTGGGGGCCAGCTCGGGATGCTCGACGATCTCGTCGGGACGCTCCTGGTCGCCGCGCAGGCGCAGCACGCAGGCGGCGGTGCCGTCCCGCAGCACGGCCGCGACCAGCCGGGCCTCCCGGCGCTGCGGGTGCTCGGCGGCGACCCGGCGCAGCACGGAGCTGTCGTCGGTGACGGCCTCGATCTCGGCCTCGGCGTCCGGCGGCAGCACGACGATCTCCTGCGCGACGGCGCAGCCGGTCACCGCGTCCGGCCACACGATGCTGGCCAGCGCGTCCCCGAGATCCTCGCCCGGCAGCTCCTCCTGCGCGATCGGCGTCAGCGCGGCGGCCGGATCCAGCTGGCTGCGCAGCTCCGGCTGCTGAGCGATCAGCTCGGCCGTCGGCACCAGCGCGAACAGCTGCGGCGCCTGATCCCAGCCGGCGGCCGAGACGAACTCCTCGACCTCGCGGGCCAGGGCGGGCAGCAGCGTCGGCCGGGTCTCGTCGGCGTCGTCAAGAGAAGGCACGCCCCCCATCGTCCCATCCGACCCCGACAGTTCCGATGACCGCCCGCCCCCGCGGGTGTCCCGCCCGAGGAACTCAGGACACCGTCCGTAGAGTTGTCACAGGTGGAACGGCCCGGGCGGGCCGCGACCCGATACGCCGACCGCAACCGTAGGAGCGTGCCCCGTGGCAAACCGGCCTCCCGTCGGACTACCCACGCTGTCCCGACGCAGCCGCATCCTGATCGTCGTCGGCGTGATCGTGCTGATCGGGCTGATCCTGAGCTCCCGGGTGCTGTCGACCTACATCGACTGGCTCTGGTACGGCGAGGTCGGCTTCCAGTCGGTGTTCACCACGAAGCTGCTCACCCAGGTGGTGCTGTTCCTGGCCGTCGGCCTGATCGTCGGCGGCGTGGTGTGGGCCAACCTGCTGCTGGCCTACCGCACCCGCCCGGTGTTCGTGCCGCTGTCCGGCCCGGACGACCCGGTGTCGCGCTACCGCATGGTCATCAGCCGCCGGCTCAAGCTGTTCGGCCTGGGCATCCCGGGCGTGATCGGCTTCCTGTCCGCGGTCACCGCGGTCAACGACTGGCAGCAGGCCCAGCTGTTCCTGCACGGCACCAGCTTCGGCAAGACCGACCCCATCTTCAACATCGACGTCGGCTTCTTCGTGTTCACCCTGCCGTTCTACGAGTGGGTGCTGAACTGGCTGTTCGTCGCGGCCGCGCTGTCCTTCTTCGCCGCGCTGATCACCCACTACCTGTACGGCGCCATCCGGCTGGCCGGCCGCGGCGGCCAGCTGTCCGGGCCGGCCCGCATCCAGCTGTCGGTGATCGCCGGCGTCTTCGTCCTGTTCAAGGCGGTCGCCTACTACTTCGACCGCTACGACCTGCTGTTCTCGCAGAGCAACCAGCAGGCCTTCGGGGCCAACTACACCGCCCTCAACGCGGTCATGCCGGCCAAGCTGATCCTGCTGTGCATCGCCGTGTTCTGCGCGGCCGCCTTCTTCGCCGGCGCGTTCCTGCGCAACCTGCAACTGCCGGCCATCGCCACCGCGCTGCTGGTGCTGTCCAGCCTGCTGATCGGCGTGGCCTGGCCCGCGGTCCTCCAGCAGTTCTCGGTCGCGCCCAACGCCAACGAGAAGGAGGCCGTGCCGATCTCGTACAACATCGCGGCCACCACGGACGCCTTCGGGCTGGGCAGCGACAAGGTCACGTACAAGGACTACAGCAACCAGCCCACCGCGACCGCCGACCAGATCAAGTCGGACGTGCCGACGGTGTCCAACGTGCGGCTGCTCGACCCCAGCGTGCTCTACCAGACGTTCAAGCAGTTCAAGCAGGGCCGCAACTTCTACGACTTCCCGCCCAAGCTGGACATCGACCGCTACACGGTCAACGGGGTCACCAGCGACTACATCGTCGCCGCCCGCGAGATGAACACCAACGGGCTGGCCGACAGCCAGAAGAACTGGATCAACGAGCACCTGGTCTACACCCACGGCAACGGCTTCGTGGCGGCCAAGGCCAGCACCGTCAACTCCCAGGGCTACCCCGACTTCACCGTCAGCGAGCTCAACACCGACGGCAAGGTCGCCGAGGGCGCGATCAACGTGACGCAGCCTCGCATCTACTACGGCGAGCTGCAGGGCGACACCGGCGACTACGTGATCGTCGGCGGGCCCGACGGGCAGAACCCCGGCCAGGGCCAGGAATACGACACCGACGTCACCAAGTACACCTACCAGGGCAGCGGCGGCGTCTCCATCGGCAACTGGTTCAACCGCCTGGTGTTCGCGGCGTACTACGGCGAGCGGAACATCCTGTTCAACTCGGCCATCACCGACAACTCGAAGATCATGTACTACCGGGACCCGGCCGACCGCGTGAAGAACGTCGCGCCCTGGCTGACCCTCGACAGCGACCCGTACCCCGCGGTCGTCAACGGCAACATCGAGTGGATCATCGACGGGTACACCACGCTCACCAACTACCCGTACTCGCAGCAGACCCAGCTCGGCGACGCCACCTCCGACTCGCTCAACGCCAACGGAACCGGGCCGCGCCAGCCCAACCAGGGCGTCGGCTACATCCGCAACTCGGTCAAGGCCACAGTGGACGCCTACACCGGACAGGTGAAGCTCTACTCGGTCGACGACACCGACCCCGTGCTCAAGGCGTGGGAAGCGGTCTACCCCGGCACCGTGCTGCCCAGCAGCGACATCAGCCCCGAACTGCGCGCCCACTTCCGGTACCCGGAAGACCTGTTCAAGGTCCAGCGAGGACTGCTCGCGAAGTACCACGTCACCACGCCGCAGAACTTCTTCTCCAGCGTCGGCTTCTGGAGCGTGCCCAGCGACCCCACCGCGGTCGACAACCCCACCAGCACGCAGGCCATCCAGCAGCAGACCTCGCCGCAGCCGCCCTACTACGTGATGTCCGGCAACCCCGTCCAAGGCGGCGCCGGCACCGCCAGCTTCCAGCTGACCAGCCCGCTGGTGTTCCTCGGCCGAGACTTCATGTCCGCCTACGTCTCCGTGGCATCCGACCCAGGACCCAACTACGGCAAGATAACCGTGCTCAAACTGCCGACCGACACGCAGACACCGGGTCCCAAGCAGATGCAGACCCAGTTCATCACCACCAACGGCAACCAGCTCAACCTGTTCCGACAGCAGACAACCAACATCAAATACGGCAACCTGCTGACGCTGCCCGTCGGCGGCGGCCTGCTCTACGTCGAACCCGTGTACGTCGAACAAAGCCAGGCCAGCAACTCGCAGACGTCCTACCCACAGCTGTCCCGGGTGCTCGTCAGCTACAACAACGGCATCGGCTTCGCCAACACCTTCACCGACGCGCTCAACCAAGCCCTCAGCGGCACCACCACCGGCGGCGGCGCCGGCAACACCGGCGGCAACACCACCACCAGCCCCACCACCACAACCGGGCAACCCACCAGCCCCGACATGGCCAAGGCCGTCGCCGACATCCAAGCCGCCCTCGCCGCCATCAAGGCCGCCCAACAGAGCGGCGACTTCCAAGCCCTCGGCAACGCCTACAAAGCCCTCGACGACGCCACCAAGGAGTTCACCGCCGCCGGCGGCAGCACCCCCACCAGCAGCAACCCGCCACCCAGCACCGGCGGACGATGACCTCCGTCACGTGAGCGACACCTGATTTGCATCCAGCGGCAACCACCCCGTATAGTTCCTATTACCGACGCGGGGTGGAGCAGCTCGGTAGCTCGCTGGGCTCATAACCCAGAGGTCGCAGGTTCAAATCCTGTCCCCGCTACAAATCCGGGAGATCCCTGTGCTGTAAGACAGCACAGGGATTTTTCGCTTTTACACTGGGGCTCCCGCCCCAGACCCCGAGGCAGGGCGGGCTTCGCCCCCCTGCACCCCCCCGGCCGGGCTCCGGCTTCGCTTCGCTCGCCGTCGCCCGGGGCTTCGCTTCGCTCGCCTGCGGGTCGGGCGTTGCTTCGCTCGCCCTGAGGGAGGGTCGGCTTCGCTTCGCTCGCCTGGGGGTCGGCTTCGCTTCGCTCGCCTGGTGTGTGTGGGCTTGCTGCGGTCGCCCTGGTTTGGGGGGTGGTTGCTGGGTCTGGTGGTGCTGGGTTGGTATTGGGGCTGGTCAGGTGGGGTGGTGGGGGGCGATTTGTAAATGGTTGGACGGGTCGGCTAGAGTAGTAAACATCAAGACACCGACGCGGGGTGGAGCAGCTCGGTAGCTCGCTGGGCTCATAACCCAGAGGTCGCAGGTTCAAATCCTGTCCCCGCTACAAATCTGGGAGATCCCTGTCTGCGAAAAGCGCAGACAGGGATTTTTCGCTTTTACACTGGGGCTCCCGCCCCAGACCCCGAGGCAGGGCGGGCTTCGCCCCCCTGCACCCCCCGGCCGGGCTCCGGCTTCGCTTCGCTCGCCGTCGCCCGGGGCTTCGCTTCGCTCGCCTGCGGGTCGGGCGTTGCTTCGCTCGCCCTGGCGTGGGGGGCGTTGCTGCGCAGGCCGGGTGGGGGTGTTGGTGGGGGAAAAAGGGTGCGCCGGGGGTGGCCGGCGCACGGGGGGAAAATTCTCAGCTCATGTTTTCTACCCAGAAGTGGGCGCAGGCCACGGAGCAGACACGGCCCTCGCCGGTGACTTTGCGGTGTTTGCGGATCTGCTTGCCGCACACCACGCACTCGTCCTTGCCGGCCTGGCCGGGAATGCCCCCTGAGGCCCAAGCACGGGCGTTCTTCACGACCTTGTGCTCCATCCACTTCATGCCCACAGGTGCACCTCCGCCCATCACCTCCGGTGGACAGCCGCCCACCCGCGGTGATGGTCCCGTGACAAAGGCGAAGCCCGAAGAGGGCAAGGCCAACTCCACCGATTCGGAGGATGATCGGAACACCAGGATGGGCGTACGAGGCTACGAGGGGTGACGTTCCAACCCGATCGGGGACACCGGAACACCGCAATCCTGGGGCGGAGAGCCACCTGTGGTGTGCGTCACGATGGGTCGGAACCCCGAAGGGCGGCAAGCCACAGGGCCAAGGCGGCGGTGATGAGGGTTGCGCCGAGCCAACTCCAGACGCCGCCGCCGTCCAGGAAAGCCCACAGGAAGCCGATCAAGGGAGCCGGGACGATCAGGACGGCGTCGGCCCGGAGTTGGGGGAGCAGGCCGGAGGTGGTCGCCGTGCGTGCGCGGACGGAGTCGTCGACCACCGAGGGATTGTCGACGCGGCGGCCGTGAGGGTCGTCGTGGCGGACCCGGCCGGAGGGGTAGAGAACGGTGTCGTCGATGCGGGCGGCGACGAGGCGGCTGCGGTGGGGGTCGCCGAAGAAGGTGATGGTGGTGGGCGTGGGGAGGGTGACGAGGGCCGGCTCGAAGTAGACGGGGACCCAGCGGCGCGGGATGTCCTCGGTCTCCAACCATGAGCGGGCCAAGAGGCCGGACTGGATGCGGACGCGGCGGACGGGGACCTGGACCGCCCCCCGGCGGGTCAGGCCCAGGCGGGAGAGAAAGCGGACCAGCGTGACGAGGAGCATGACGACGGCGGTGATGGCGATGAACAGGAGCTCGCCGCTGGAGCGGTCGGCGGCGATGAGGGCCGCGGCGCCGGGGATGACGGCGTGCGAGGGATTCGCCGGGTCGTAGCCGACGGGCACGGTGGCGCCGACGGCGGGCGGGGTGGCGTCCAGCTCGACGGTGGCCTGGGCCGGGGCAGCAGCGGGCGGGGTCCACGTGATGGTGGCGGTTTCCGCATCGTGGCCGACGGCGACGACACGGGCCTGCCCGCGGGCGGTGAGCGGGGCCAGCTCGGCCCGGGCCGAGGAGAGGGTGAGGGCCGAGAAAGCGGCCACAGCGCCGCAGACGACCAGGACAAGGGCCACGGCGGCCAGGCAGTGGCGTACAGCGCGCGTCCGAAAGCCCATGAGGTGACATCCTGCCCAGCCCGCCATCCGTAGGTTCCCGCAGGGTGGGAAACGCGCAAGACTCGGCACGCGCCCTCATAGGGTGGCGAACTGGGAACTGGGGGCTTCAAGGGGAAGGCATGCTCGTGAGTAGAACGCCACGCGCGCTGCTCGCGGTCGCCGTTACGGCAACCGCGTCCGCGCTGCTGTTGTCGGCCTGTGGGGGATCGGCCGGTTCCTCCGCGCCGCCGCCCACCAAGCAGATCGGACAGAACGACACCAACCCGACGCCACGGGACCAGGTGAAGGACGGCGGCATCCTCCAGTGGGGTGTGCAGGCCTATCCGGCGAACTTCAACATGCTGGCCATCGACGCCAGCAGCGGCGACATCCCGCCGGTCGTCCAGTCCTTCGAGCCGACGCCGGCGATCGCCGACGCCTCCGGGACCTGGGGCCCGAACCCGGACTACGTCGAGTCGTTCAAGCTGATCTCCAACGACCCGCAGAAGGCCGAGTACAAGCTCAACCCCAAGGCCAAGTGGAGCGACGGCACGCCCATCACCTGGGAGGACTACAAGTCCCAGTGGCAGGCGCTCAACGGCAAGAACACCGCCTACCAGCCGCTGAGCACGGCCGGCTACGCGAGCATCTCCGACATCAGCAAGGGCAGTGACGACTACGACTTCACCGTCACCTACAGCCCCAAGCTGGCCGAGTGGGCCAACCTGTTCAACGTGCTCTACCCCAAGTCGATGACCTCCAGCCCGGAGGAGTTCAACCACGGCTGGGTCGACGCGCCCAAGGTCACCGCCGGGCCGTTCAAGGTCAGCAACCTGGACAAGACCGGCAACAACGTGACGGTCGTGCCCGACCCGAACTGGTGGGGCGACAAGCCCAAGCTGGACAAGATCGTCTTCAAGTACTACTCCAGCGCCACCGTCGAGGTGGACGGCCTGGCCAGCGGGGCCTTCGACTTCGCGAGCGTGGCGTCCAACATCGACGCCTACAAGCGCACCTCGACCATGAAGAACGTGACCCTGCGGCGGGCCAACCTGCCCAACTACCGCGAGATCGTGTTCAACGGGGCCGGCAACTCCATCCTCAACGACCAGAAGCTGCGGGTCGCGATCATCAAGGGCATCGACCGCGACCCGATCGCCAAGGCCGAGATCAGCCAGCTGATCCCGAACGCGCAGCCGCTGGGCAACCACATCTTCCTGCCGGGCTTCCCCGGCTACCAGGACAACTCGGCCGGCTACCTCTACAACCCGGACGAGGCCAAGAAGGAGCTCGACGCCGACGGCTGGACGCTGGCCCCCGGGGCCAAGGTCCGCAGCAAGAACGGCAAGCAGCTGACCATCCGCGACGCCATCCCGGCCGGCGTGAAGTCGGGGCTGGACGAGGCCCAGCTGGTGCAGCAGCAGCTCGCGGCGATCGGCGTCGACCTGCAGATCGTGCAGGACGACCCGAACACCTTCTTCGACGAGCACATCACGCCCGGCGACTTCGACATCGCCAACTTCGCGCAGATGGGCGACAGCGCGCCGCCGGTGAACAACGCCCAGAGCTGGTTCACCACCGGCGACCAGGCGCTGGGCAACTCCGGCCGGATCGGCGACGCCAGCATCAACAAGCTGCTCGACCAGGCGTCCTCCGAACTGGACCAGACCAAGCGCTACGCCCTGCTCAACGAGGTGGACAAGCAGGTGTGGGCGCTGGGCCACTCGCTGCCGCTCTACCAGCGGCCCTCCATCGTGGCCGTGCGCAACGGCCTGGCCAACTTCGGCAACTCGGGCCTGGCCAACTACCGCTACCAGGACATCGGCTGGGCCAAGTAATTCCCCAGGTCAGCGCGGGGCGGCGGGGCCAAGACAGCGAGCCGACAGCGGCATTGTGTGTCATGGACAGCGCCGGGACGCGGCGGCACGTCGCCCCGCACTGACTACTGGGGGTCGGTGCGGTGTGGTCACTGAGCCCCCGTCCCGGCCCTTGACGTAAGCAGGGCTCGGATTCGCCGACAGACAGCACAGCGCCCGGCCGGGAGAACCCGGCCGGGCGCTTGTCGGTGAAGCGACTACGACTTGGTGAAGCCGATGGCGGCGTAGTCGATCGGGTTGGTGGCGAAGCCCATCGCGCCGTAGTTGGCGACGTTCTTCTTGGTGGCCGTGGCCCCCGGCACCTGGTACAGCGGCAGCTCGCCGGCGATGTCCCAGAGCTGCTTGTCGATGGCGTTGACCGCGTCGACCCGCTTCTGGTCGTCCAGCTCGGCCACGGCCTTGTCGAAGGCGTCGTTGATGGCCTCGCTGCCGACGTGCCCGAAGTTCTGCTGCACGTTGGCCGGGTTCTGCAGGTCGATCGAGTAGGCGCCCTTCTGGCCCGAGGCCGGCGAGCTGCCGGCGATCCAGCGGAAGGTCGTCAGGTCGAAGTTGCCGACGTTGATGTACTTCGAGAAGAAGTCGGCGGTGGGCACCGCGTTGATGGTGACCTTGATGCCGACCTGGGCCAGCTGCTGCTGGAGGATCTTGCCGGTGTCGTCGGAGGCCGGCGTGCTTGAGCTGACGTAGGTCAGGTCCAGCTCCTTGCCGTCCTTGGCCCGGAACTGGCCGCTCTGCTTCCAGCCCAGGTCGTCCAGGGCCTTCTTGGCCGCGTCCACGCTGAACTTCACGTCACCGGAGTTGTCCTTGTACTCCTTGGTGCCCTGGGCGAAGATGTGGTTGCCCAGCAGCGGCGGGTTGGGCGTGATCTTGCCGATCTCGGCGTTGGCGATGGACTGCCGGTCGACCGCGAGGAACACGGCCTGGCGCAGCTTCTGGTCGGCCAGCAGCCGGTCCTTGCCGCCGTTGAGCGTCAGGTGCACGGTGTCCGGCGCCAGGGCCTGGTGCAGCGTGACGTTCGGCATGGCCTTGTAGCGGGTGATGGCGTCCAGCAGCGCGTTGGTGTCGGCCACGTCGATCGCGCCCGAGGCCATCGCGTCCGGCATCGACGGACGGGTCAGCACCTTGAACAGGATGCTGTCCAGGTGGGCCGGCTTGCCCCACCAGTTCGGGTCCTTCACGACCTCGACGGTCTTGGCCGTCTGGTCGATCTTGCCGATCTTGAACGCGTTGGCGGTGATCTTCGGCTCGTCCACCCAGCCCGAGTTGAACTCCTTCGGGTCGGAGTTCAACTCCTTCGGGTACAGCGGGCTGAACAGCGACTTCCACTCACCGAACGGCTTGGAGAAGGTGATCTTGACGTCGAGGTCGTCCGAGCCGCGCTCGACGTTCGAGATGTCCTCGTAGCCGGTGGTGCTGTTGGGCTGGTAGTCCTTGTTGGTGCCGTTCTGGGCCTTCCACTGCCACTGGAAGTCCTCCCAGGAGAAGGCCCGGCCGTTGGACCACTTGGCCTTGGGGTTGATCTTGAACTCGAGCACCTGCGGGGTGGTGGACACCACGTCCGCCGAGGTCAGGTAGTTCGTGTTCACGTTGAGCGTGCCGTCGGCGGCCTCGGTGAACATCCACGGCATGATCGTGTTGGACATCCGGGCGCTGGCGACGTCGTTGCCGTCGACCTCGTTCTGGTTCCAGTTCGCGGACGGCGAGTCGATGGCGAACTGGAGCGTGCCGCCGTCCTTGATGTTGCTGTCCGGCTGCGGGTTGATGTCGTTGACGCCGGCCTTGGTGTCGGCCTGGGGCAGCTGGCCGCCGCCCCCACCCCCGCCGCAGGCGCTCAGCGCGAGCGCCGCCGCGAGGACCGGCGCCGCCAGCGCCAGCACCTTCCTTCTGCCCATCGAACTGACCTCCGTTGTTACTCGGTACCGATGCGACCTCGTCGATCGGATGGCCTGCCCCCACGGTGACGGCCGGTGGCCCGGCGCGCACCTTGGGTGAAATCTCCCCCTTCGCGACGCTGGCCCGGCGACTCGCGGTCGCCGGGCCAGGCCGTCACGAAATCCCGTGTCTGCTCACTTCAGAAAGCCGATGTCGACGTAGTCCACCGGGTTCACGGCGAAGCCGAAGGCGCCGAAATTGGCCAGGGTGTCGCGCACGGCGTACGCGCCGGGCACCTGGTAGGTGGGCAGGATGTGCCCCTCCTTCCAGATCTCGGTGTCGGCCTGCTGGATCAGATCCGTGCGCTTGGTCTCGTCCAGCTCGGCGCCGGCCTCGTCGAGCAGCTTGTTGATGGTGTCGTTGCCGATCGCGCTGTAGTTGGACTGGGTGTTGCCCGGGGTGTAGTAGAACGTCGACGCGTTGGACGACAGCGGCTGCGCCTGGGCGACGAAGCGGTACAGCACCACGTCGTAGGCGCCGCGGTTGACGTAGTTGCTGAACAGCTCGGCCACCGGCACGCTGTTGAGCTTCGCGTCGACCCCGATGGCCTTCATCTGGGCCTGCACCAGGTTGAACACGGCGGTGCTGGTCGGGTTGCCGGCGTCGACCACGTAGTTGAGGGCGAGCTCCTTGCCGTCCTTGGCCCGGAACGCGCCGTTCTGCTTCCAGCCCAGCTCGTCCAGCTTCTTCTTGGCCGCCTCCGCGTCGAACTTGATCGGCGCGGAGTTGTCCTGGTAGCTCTTGCTGCCCTTGACGAAGAAGTGGTTGCCCAGCGGCGTCGGGTCGGCGCTGATCGGGCCGAGCAGGGCCTTGGCGATGGCCTGGGTGTCCACCCCCTGCTCCACCGCCACCCGGGTGGCCTGGTCGTGCAGGGCCGAGCCCTCGGAGCCGTTGAAGTCCAACAGGTTGTACTGGGACTCGGTGGACTGCCGGATCGTCACGCCGGACAGCGCCTTGGCCCGCTGGTACAGGTTGACGTTGGAGCCGATGGCGTAGAAGTCGATCGCCCCGCTGGCCAGCGCGTCCGGCAGGGCGTCCCGGCCGACCACCTTGAACAGGATCTGGTCCAGGTGCGGCTTCTGGCCCCACCAGGCGGGATCCGGCACCTCGGCCACCGTCTTGGCGGTCAGGTCGATCTTGCCGATCGTGAACGGGCCGGCGGTGATCTTCGGCCCGTCCACCCAGCCCTTGTTGAACTCGTCGGCGCTGACGCCGAGCTCCTTGGGGATCAGCGGGGAGAACAGGCTCTGCCACTCACCGAACGGCTTGGCGAAGGTGACCTTCACGTCCTGGTCGTCGGCCCCGCGCTGGACGTCGCCGATGTTCTCCAGGCCGGTGGTGCTGTTGCACTGGAAGGCGGTGTCCTTGCCGTTGCAGTCCTTCCACAGGGCCTGGAAGTCCTCCCAGGAGATGGCCCGGCCGTTGGACCACTTCGCCTTCGGGTTGATCTTGTACTCGACCACCTGCGGACTGGTCGAGACCAGGTCGGCCGAGACCAGGTAGTCCTTGTTCAGCTCCAGCGTGTTGTCGGCCTTGGCCACGAACAGCCACGGCAGCATGGCGTTGATCATCACCGGCGTGCCCTGCGTGTTGCCGTCGGCCTGCCAGAAGTTCCAGTTGTCCGACAACGCGTCCAGCGGCCACTGCAGGATGCCGCCCTGCTTGATCTTGTCCGACGGCTGCGGATTGATGTCGTTGTGCCCGGCGGCCGACGCGTCGGACTTGAGCGTGCCCCCGCCGGAGTTCCCGCCGCCGCAGGCCGTGGCCACCAGCGCGGCCACGGCCAGCGCCCCCAGTAGCTTTCGGTTCATCGTGATCAGACCACCTGTTTCGTCCGGGCGAAATGACAGGCCACCTCGTGGTCGTCGCCCTGGGACTCGCGGGGCGGCTCCACCTCGACGCACTTGCTCTTGTCCGAATCGGACAGTGTGGCGTGCAGGAAGCAGCGGGACCGGAATCGGCAGCCGCTGGGCGGATTGGCCGGGCTGGGCAGGTCGCCGGACAGGATGATGCGCTCGCGCTGGCGCTCCTTGACCGGGTCGGGGATCGGGATGGCCGACAGCAGGGCCTGGGTGTAGGGGTGGCTGGGCGCGCCGAACACCGAGTCCACGTCGCCGATCTCGATGATCTTGCCCAGGTACATCACCGCCACCCGGTCGGCGATGTGCCGCACCACCGACAGGTCGTGCGCGACGAACAGGTAGGACAGGCCCAGCTCGGCCTTCAGCTTGTCCAGCAGGTTGATCACGCCGGCCTGGATGGACACGTCCAGCGCCGACACCGGCTCGTCCAGCACCAGCAACTTGGGCTCAAGCGCCAGCGCCCGGGCGATGCCGATGCGCTGCCGCTGCCCGCCGGAGAACTCGGCCGGGTAGCGGTCGGCGTGCTCGGCCCGCAGGCCGACCAGGCCCAGCAGCTCCGGAATTCGCTTGCGGATGTGCGTAGTGTCGAAACCGTGCACCTGCATGGGTTCGGCCAGCACGTCGCCGATCGGCATCCGAGGATCCAAGGAGGCCAACGGATCCTGGAACACGACCTGCATGTCCCGGCGGATCGCCTTGCGCCCCTTGCTATCCAGAGTGGACACGTCCTTGCCGAGCACCGAGATGCTGCCGCCGGCCGGCCGCTCAAGGCCGAGGATCTGCATCAGCGTGGTGGTCTTGCCGCAGCCGGACTCGCCGACCAGGCCGAGCGTCTCCTGCTCGCGCACCTCGAAGCTGACGCCGTCCACCGCGTGCACGGTGCCGACCTTGCGCTTGAGCACCACGCCCTTGGTCACCGAGAAGTGCTTGACCAGCGAGTCCACCGCCAGCACGGTCGGGCGCTCGGTCCGCGGCCGCAGCGCCGCCTTGGGCTCCTCGACCAGCTCCGCGCCGAACACCTCCACCGCGGCCTCGATCGCCGCCGCGTTGCTGGCGTCGACGCCGTCGATCTCCTCGACCGCGGCCTCGGTGGCGGCCAGCTCGGCGCTGCGGATGCAGGCCGCGCGGTGACCGCTGGTGCTGTCCACTTCGGACAGTTCCGGCTCCTCGGTCAGGCAGTCGTCGACGGCCATCGGGCAGCGCGGCGCGAACGGGCAGCCGGTCGGCAGGTCCACCAGCGACGGCGGCTGGCCGGAGATCGGCACCAGCGGCAGCTTCTCGGCCGCGTCCAGCCGGGGCAGCGAGCCCAGCAGGCCGAGCGTGTAGGGCATGCGCGGCTGCTGGTAGACCTCGTTGACGTGGCCGGACTCCACGGCCCTGCCGGCGTACATCACCATCAGCCGGTCGGCGAAGCCGGCGACCACGCCCAGGTCGTGGGTGATGATCACGATGCCGGCCCCGGTCACCTCCTTGGCCGTCTTGAGCACCTCGAGCACCTGCGCCTGCACGGTCACGTCCAGCGCGGTGGTCGGCTCGTCGGCGATGATCAGGTCCGGGTCGTTGGCGATGGCCATGGCGATCACCGCGCGCTGGCGCATGCCGCCGGAGAACTCGTGCGGGAACGCCTTGGAGCGCGCCGAGGCGTTCGGGATGCCGACCAGGTCCAGCAGCTCCACCGAGCGGTTGGCCGCGGCCTGCCTGGTCAGCCGGCCCTTGCCGTGGATGAGCAGCGCCTCCGCGATCTGGTCGCCCACGGTGTACACCGGCGTCAGCGCGGACAGCGGGTCCTGGAAGACCATGGAGATCCGGCGGCCCCGGATCTTCGACAGCTGCACATCGGAAAGCCCTAGCAGCTGCTGGCCCTGGAAGCGGATGGAACCGGTGATCCGTGCCTGTTCGGGCAACAGCCCCATGACCGCCAGCGAGGACACCGACTTGCCGGAGCCGGACTCGCCGACGATGCCCAGCACCTCGCCCCGCGACACCTGGTAGGTCAGCCCGCGCACCGCGTGCACCCGGCCGGCCTCACTGGGGAAGGACACGTCGAGGTCGCTGACCTCCAGCACGGGACCGGCTTCCGCGCCGGTGAGCAGCCCCTCGTCCAGCGCGATCTCCGAGGAACTCATGCCAGCTTGTCCTTTCGCTTCTCCCGGCGGCGAGCGCGGGTCGCCGTCGGGTCCAGCGCGTCGCGCAGGCCGTCGCCGACCACGGCGACCGACAGCAGAGTGATGATCAGCAGCACCGCGGGCGCGTAGAACAGCCACGGGAAGGTCAGCGCGGACCCGGTGCCGGTGGCGATCAGCGTGCCCAGCGAGACGTCGGGCGGCTGCACGCCGAAACCGAAGTAGCTCAGGCCGGACTCCTGGAGCACCGCGCTACCCACGTTGATCGTCGCGTCCACGATCAGCAGCGAGGACATGTTCGGCACGATGTGCTTGAAGATGGTGCGCCACGGCGACTGCCCCATGAACCGGGCGGCGCTCACGTACTCCCGGGTCTTCAGGGTCAGCGTCATGCCGCGCACGATCCGGGCGGTGATCATCCACTGGAACAGCACCAGCAGCACCACCAGGATCAGCCAGCTCGATCCCTTGAACAGCGGGCTGGCGATGGAGATGATCAGGAACGACGGCAGCACCAGCAGCAGGTCGACGATCCACATCAGGGCCCGGTCGGTCACACCGCCGAAAAAGCCCGCCGCCGCGCCGACCACGGCCGACAACGCGGTCGAGATCACGCCCACCAGCAGGCCGATCGTCAGCGACTTCTGCAGTCCGCGCATGCAGGCCACGAACATGTCGGTGCCGATGTTGTCGGTGCCGAACCAGTGGGTCAGCGACGGCGGGTCGTAGGTGAGGCTCGTGTCGTGGAACTCGTAGCTGTACGGGGAGAACAGCGGATAGCTGAAGGCCACCAGGTACAGCAGGACGATCACGATGATGCCGCCCAGCGCCCAGCGGTTGCGCATGAAGCGGCGGCGCACCAGGGCGCCGCGGGAGACCGGCCGGCTCGGCGCGGCCTCGGCCGTCGCGGCCGGATTCACAGTTGTGCTCATGAACTCTTGCCCCCTACACCCGGATCCGCGGGTCGAGCAGCGCGTACAGCACATCGGACAGCCAGCCGGACAACAGCACGCAGACCGCCACGAACAACGTCACCGTGGCGGTCACGTTGGTGTCCTGGTCGTTGATGCCCTGCACCAGCCAGGCGCCCATGCCCTGCCAGTTGAAGATGCTCTCGGTGAACACGCCGCCCACCACCAGCAGGCCGAAACCGAAGGCGAACAACGTGGCCATCGGGATCAGCGCGGTGCGCAGGCCGTGCTTGAAGAACGCGCGCCGCCGGGTCAGGCCCTTGGCCTGGGCGGTGCGCAGGAAGTCGCTGCCCAGCACGTCCAGCATCGCGCTGCGCTGATAGCGGCTGTAGTAGGCGATCTGGCCCAGGACGATGGTCACCGTCGGCACGATCAGGAAGCGCAACCGCTCGTCGAAGGCGGCCAGCCAGCCGGCGTCCGCGTCGAGCGTTCCGCTGTACTCCCCGGTGAACTGGAGCCATTCGCTGCCGGTGGCGTTGTTGATCGCCTGCGCCACCTGCTTCACCAGCGGCCCGAGCACCAGCACCGGAGTCGCCAGGATCACATAGGAGAAGAAAGTCGATATGTAGTCGAAGAGCTTGTACTGCCGGACCGCGCTGCCCACGCCGATCAGCACGCCCAGCGCGATGCCGATGGTGATGCCCAGCAGGAACAGCCGAAGGCTCACGCCGACCCGGCGCCACAGCTCGTCGGTGATCTTGTGGTCGGTGGTGGTCTGGCCGAAGTCCCCGCGCAGCACGCCTTCGCCCCAGGTCAGAAAGCGCAGCGGGATCGGCTGATCCAGGTGCAGCTCCACCCGCTTGGCCTCGATGGTCGCGGCCGGCGGCGGCGGGTTGTGCTGCCTGAGCAGGCTCAACGGGTCGAACGAGATCGAGGACAGCGTGAAGGACAGGAATGTCGCCACCACGCAGAGCACGATGTAATTGATCAGTCGGCGAACCAGGAAGCCGAACATCGGCTAGCTCCTCCCAACGGCGGAACGGATCCGCGCCCGTCGTTGGCAGGATGAGGATGTGGTGGTCGGAGCGGTCACCCGGGGGATTCTGCGGCTTACCCCCAGTGCCCCGCCACCCTCCACCAGCCGGATTCTTGCGCCGATTGGGTAACGAAGCGCGCGTTCGCTGCTCCGGACGGCGCAACGGCAAGGCCATTCGGTGATCAGCCACTGTGGACTGAACGGCAGACCATTGTGGACAGCCGCTCGTTGCCGTGGCACCGTAGTGGTGTGTCTGAACTGAACGCAACTGCCGCTGCACTGCTCGGATTGCTGCACGACGGTCCCAAGACCGGCGGGCAGCTGGTCACGGCGGCCGGTGAGCGCTTCGGCGCGTTCTTCAGCGTGACCCGCAGCCAGGTCTACCGGGAGCTGCCGGCGCTGGCCGAGCAGGGCCTGCTCAAGTTGGGCAAGCAGGGCCCGCGCTCCAGCCAGCAGTACGTGATCACCGCTGCCGGCAAGAAGGCCTTCAAGACCTGGCTGACCACCGAACCCGGACCCGACCACCTGCGCTCGCCGCTGATCCTGCGGCTCGTGCACGCCAGCTCGCTGACGCCCAAGCAGCGCGCCGGTCTGGTCGAGTCGGCCAAGGTGGTCTACGGGGCGGAGCAGGAGACCCACCGGTCGGCCGCCAAGACGGCGGAGGACCCGTACGCCAAGGCGGTCGCCGAGTTCGCGCTGGCCCACGCCAAGGCCGTGCTGAAGCTCCTGGAGAGCATCCCCACGAGCTGAGGCCGAGATTGAGGAGGCGTGTGTCCGCGGAAAGCGCGGACCACGTCGCCTCAGCTCGGTGCCTTGTGGGGGCCCGGCCCCCACGCCCCCACGCCGGGGGCAAGCCCCCGGACCCCCATGCGGGTGCCGGCGCGGTGGACCCCGAACGCGCCGGGTTACTCCTAACTGACGTAATCTTGTTTGTTGTGAACCCGGACGTCGAAGCCGACCTCAAGGAACTTTCCGCGACTCTCGCCAGCGTCGAGGCCGTCATGGACCTGGACAAGCTGCGCGCGGACATCGAGCGCCTGGAGGCCGAGGCGGCCCGTCCGGACCTGTGGGACGACGCCGAGAAGGCGCAGCAGGTCACCAGCCAGCTGTCGCACAAGCAGGGTGAGCTGCGCCGCGTCAGCGGCGTGCGGCAGCGCCTCGACGACGTCTCCGTGCTCTATGAGCTGGCCGAGGACGCCGACGACGCCGACAGCGTGGCCGAGGCCGACGCCGAGCGGGCCAAGCTCCGCGAGGACATCGACCAGCTCGAGGTCCGCACCCTGCTGTCCGGCGAGTACGACGAGCGCCAGGCCCTGGTCACCGTCCGGTCCGAGGCCGGCGGCGTGGACGCGGCCGACTTCGCCGAGATGCTGATGCGCATGTACCTGCGCTGGGCCGAGCGGCACGGCTACCCGACCGAGGTCTACGACACCTCCTACGCCGAAGAGGCGGGCATCAAGTCGGCGACCTTCCAGGTCAAGGCCCCCTACGCCTACGGAACGCTGTCGGTCGAGCAGGGCACGCACCGCCTGGTGCGCATCTCGCCGTTCGACAACCAGGGCCGCCGCCAGACCTCCTTCGCCGGGGTCGAGGTGGTGCCGGTGGTCGAGCAGACCGACCACGTCGACATCGACGAGAAGGACCTGCGGGTCGACGTCTACCGCTCCTCCGGCCCCGGCGGCCAGGGCGTCAACACCACCGACTCGGCGGTCCGGCTGACCCACATCCCCACCGGCATCGTGGTCTCCTGCCAGAACGAGCGCTCCCAGCTCCAGAACAAGGCCTCGGCCATGGCCGTGCTCCAGGCCAAGCTGCTGGAGCGCCGCCGCCAGGAGGAGCAGGCCAAGATCAACGCGCTCAAGGGCGACGGCGGCTCCAGCTGGGGCAACCAGATGCGCTCCTACGTGCTGCACCCGTACCAGATGGTCAAGGACCTGCGCACCGAGTTCGAGGTGAGCAACCCCACCGCGGTGCTCGACGGCGACATCGACGGTTTCCTGGAGGCCGGCATCCGGTGGCGGCGCAGCTCCGGACAGTGAGCGAATGCCCGATATTCGTTAAATCGGCGTGAGGTAAACCTGTCAAAACCTCACCCGGACGGGGCTAGATGTCGACGGGATAACGGTCGCGGGTACGCTCCCCAACCGTGATCCGGCTCGAACACGTCAGCAAGGTCTACAAGACCTCCACCCGGCCCGCGCTCGACAACGTCAGTGTCGAGATGGGCAAGGGCGAGTTCGTGTTCCTCATCGGCCCGTCCGGCTCGGGGAAGTCGACCTTCCTTCGACTGCTGTTGCGCGAAGAGGTGCCCAGCAAGGGGCGCGTCTACGTGTCCAACTTCGACGTGGCCAAGATGGCCCGGCGCCGCGTGCCCCGGCTGCGCCAGTCCATCGGCTGCGTCTTCCAGGACTTCCGGCTGCTGCCGACCAAGACGGTCGCCGAGAACGTCGCCTTCGCCCTTGAGGTCATCGGCAAGCCCCGGCACACCATCCAGAAGGTCGTGCCCGAAGTCCTCCAGCTGGTCGGCCTGGACGGCAAGGCCGACCGGATGCCCACGGAGCTGTCCGGCGGCGAGCAGCAGCGGGTGGCCATCGCCCGCGCTTTCGTCAACCGGCCGTTGGTGCTCATCGCCGACGAGCCCACCGGAAACCTGGACCCGGACACCAGCCAGGACATCATGCTGCTGCTGGAGCGGATCAACCGCACCGGCACCACGGTGTTGATGGCCACGCACGACCACTCCATCGTCGACTCCATGCGGCGGCGGGTGGTCGAGCTCGACCACGGCAGGGTCATCCGCGACGACGCCAGGGGCGTCTACGGAATCGGCCGCTAGCCACCGCCGCGCCCGTCCCCCGCGGGCGCTCGAGAATCCCCGAGCCAAGGAACGTCAACCCCGATGCGTGCCAGTTTCGTCTTCAGCGAAGTGATCACCGGGCTGCGCCGGAACATCACGATGACCATCGCGATGATCCTGACCACGGCGATCTCGCTCGGCCTGCTCGGCGGTGGTCTGCTCATCGTCCGCATGATCGACAAGATGCAGCTGATCTACTCCGACAAGGTGCAGGTCATGGTGAGCCTCACCGACGACATCAGCGCCAACGACAAGAACTGCTCGTCGTCGATCTGCGCCGACCTCCAGCGCCAGCTCCAGGGCTCGAGCAACGTCGAGACGGTCACCTTCCAGAACCGGGACCAGAGCTTCCAGCGCTTCCAGCAGCTGTTCCAGGCCGAGCCGGAGCTGCTGCGGCTGACCCGGCCCGAGTCGCTGCCGGCGACCCTTCAGGTCAAGCTGACCGATCCGAGCAAGGCCGACGTGCTGGTCAAGGCGTTCACCGGCAAGCCGGGCGTGAAGACCGTCGACGACCAGGGCGTGTTCCTCCAGCGCTTCTTCGGCATCCTCGACAGCGTCCGGTACGCGGTGTTCCTGATCGCCCTGGTCCAGGCGGCGGCGGCGGTGCTGCTGATATCCAACACGATCCAGGTGTCGGCGTTCACCCGTCGGGTCGAGGTCGGCATCATGCGCCTGGTCGGCGCCACCCGCTGGTACACGCAGCTGCCGTTCCTCATCGAGGCCGTGGTCGCCGGCATCATCGGCTCCATCCTCGGCATCGTCGGGCTGGGCGCGGCCAAGGTGTTCTTCCTGGACAGCGCCCTGTCCGGACCGATCGCCTCCGGCGTGCTGCCCCGGCTGGACCTGCTGGACGTGGTGGCCATCTCGCCGATCCTGCTCGGGGTCGCCGTGGTCATCTCGGCCATCACCGGCTACATCACCCTGCGGCTGTACGTGCGGCTGTAGTAACCGGTTGTCGCCCGGACGTAAAATCAGACCATGCCCAAGGAACAGGGCCGCAAGGCCATCGCGACCAACCGCAAGGCGCGCCACGACTACTCCATCGTGGACACCTATGAGTGCGGTGTCGTTCTCATGGGCACCGAGGTGAAGAGCCTGCGGGCGGGGCGGGCGTCCCTTGTGGACGCCTTCGCCACCGTCGACGACGGCGAGGTCTGGCTGCGCGGGCTGCACATCACCGAGTACGAGATGGGCACGTGGACCAACCACGAGCCGCGCCGCAACCGGAAGCTGTTGCTGCACAAGGCCGAGATCCTCAAGCTCATCGGCAAGACCAAGGAGAGCGGCCTGAGCCTGGTGCCGCTGTCGATGTACTTCAAGGACGGCAAGGTCAAGGTCGAGCTGGCCCTGGCCAAGGGCAAGAAGACCTGGGACAAGCGCCAGTCGCTGGCCAAACGGGACGCCGAGCGCGAGACCCAGCGCGCCGTGGGCCGCTGGGCCAAGGGCCGCCGGGATTGAGCTCGGACGAGGACGTGACGCCGGCCGGTGGGGACATCCCGCCGGCCGGCGTCGTCGATTCACCCGCCGGGGACAGCGAGATCGCCGGGTGGGTCGAGTCGTTGGGACTGGCCGGGATCGTCGACCTGCACGTGCACTTCCTGCCCACCCGGGTGATGGACGAGGTGTGGGCCTAGTTCGACCAGGCGACCGTCCACTATGGAGTGGCGTGGCCGATCCACTGCCGACTGCCCGAGGCCGAACGGCTGGCCGTGCTGAAGTCGTTCGGGGTAAAGGGTTTCGCGCCGCTGGTGTACCCGGAGCTCGGTGTGCGAAGGCGCATGTCCAGGTCGGCTCCTACGACTACGCGACCCAGCTGTGGGCCATCGCGTCGTGGGAGCTCGGCGACGAATTCCTGCGGCGGGTCCTGCACGACACGCCGGCCCGGCCGCTCGGCCTGTAGGCGGCTCGGCGTGAAGAAGCCCCCGTCCGGTGTAGACCTGGGGGTGAACGGGGGCCTCCGCTGGGGCCGCCCGATGCGGGAGTGGACGGCCTCACTGTGAAGGACAGGTTTCCCGGCCAACTCTGACGCGCCGCCGCCAGGTTCACTCGAATGGACTAGTCGAGGTGTGATCCGTCCGGCAGGTGGGTAAGGATTCCGCAAATACCCCGGTTGTTGGATGATGTGACCGTGGGATCGATGGTGTTTGCGCTGGTGGCGGCGCTGGGATACGGACTGAGCGACTTCGTCGGCGGACTCGCCTCCCGCCGCACCCACGTCCTGCGCGTAGTGCTGCTCACCTACCCCGTCGGCCTCGCCGGCCTCCTGCTCGTCGCCCCCATCACCGGCGGCCACCTGGGCGGATACGACCTGCTCATCGCCATGATCGGCGGCGCCGCCAACGGCCTGGCCATCATCTGGTTCTACAGCGCGCTCGCCGCCGGGCCCATGAACGTCGTCAGCCCCCTCACCGCGCTCCTCGTCGCCGGCCTGCCACTGATCTTCGGGCTCGTCACCGGCGAACAACTCGGCGCCATCGCCATCGGCGGCGCCCTGCTCGCCGTGATCGCCGTCATCCTCGTCAGCCGCGAAGAACGCACCGCCGTCGACGAAGCCGGCCCCGTCCGCTTCACCGCCCGCGTCGGCTGGCTCACCATCGGCTCCGGCGCCGCCTTCGCCCTCTACTTCGTGCTGCTCGACCGGCTCCCCCACGACAGCGGCCTCTGGCCCCTCGTCGTCTCCCGCGGCACCGCCACCGCCCTCGTCCTCGCCGCCGCCATCGCCGCCGGCCAATTCCGCATGCCGGAACGCTCCGCCGTCGCCCTCTCCCTCACCGCCGGCCTGCTCGACGCCGTCTGCAACACCGCGTTCCTACTCGCCCTGCGCACCGGCCTACTCGCCATCGTCAGCGTCCTGACCTCGCTCTACCCCGCCGCCACCGTGCTCATGGCCCGCCTCGTCCTCGGCGAACGCACCGGCCGCGTCCAACGCCTCGGCCTCGCCCTCGCCGCCATCTCCGTCACCCTCATCGCCGGCGGCTCCGCCCTCGCCTGAACCGGGATGAACCCGAAGCCCGGAGACGTTATGCTTACCGGTGACAGACCCACGACCAGGGGGTGAACGGTTTCGACTTTGTGCGTTGAGTCAGGGGAAGCGTGTAGGTGCAGGCGAGAGACCACCTTGAGCGTCGCCGCAAAAAAATAAGCGCCAAGACTAACAGCCGCGCTGACTTCGCTCTCGCTGCCTGAGCAGCCTGAGTGAGTCTGTCGGCCCGGGAGCGCCTCCGACCCGGTAGCCGGCATCAGCTAGGAGGCTCAACCGCAGAACCCGGTCGCGGGGGACTGCGGGACAACCACAGCGACTGGGCCCGTCACACCGTCTCGTCCGCGTGAACGGTGGGGCCGAGCAGAGACACAGCGGACTGCACACGGAGAAGCCCTGATGAGGCGACAGAGGACCCGGGTTCGATTCCCGGCACCTCCACTATGTTTCACAACCCGAACACGGGACGTTTTGGACACGAGCCAGCGGCTCGTGTCCTTTTCGTTACATGGAGCGTGTGGCTCAACCCACCGAACTGGCACACGCTGGGACCGCAACGTGTGCGGCTCCTGGAGGAGGTCTGGCCTGTTCGGCGGCTGGGTGACCTGCCCGCAGCGCCGCCTTGTTGATCTTGCCGACCGCGTTCTTCGGGATGGTGTCGAGAACGATCAGCGCTGTCGGTCTCTTGTAGCCGCTGTCTGCGTCGAGGTGCTGACATCGACATCGCCGGTGTGCAGCCAGCCGTTGACGACGGCCCGGACGGTGTCGTTCGGTCGGCCGAGGTAGCCGCGCATGACGTTGAGGCCTCTGACGACGAATTCACCGTCCATGCCGGACTCAACGGCGACGCCGTTCGCGTCGAAGACCCGGATTTCCTGCCCTGGGAAAGCGATCCCGGCGGTCCGGGCGCGCCGGGGGCCGGCGATGGGATTGATGGTCGAGGCGCAGGTTCCATCGGACAGCCCATAACCCTCGATGAGCGGAAACCCGTACCGGGTCTGGAACCGGGCCAGTAGCTTGGGCGGGGCGGGCGCCGCGCCGCAGATCCCGAACCGCAGGGACGAGGTGTCCGGCCGCATGCCGGCGGGTAGCGCCGTGAGCATGGTGTAGATCGTTGGCACCGCGCTGAATTAGGTGGGGCGGTGCTGCTCGACGACGTCGAGAAGGTCTGCGGGTGGAGCCGGTAAGCGATGACGACGCTGGCCTCGGCGAGCAGCAGCATGAGGACGCTGACCACGATGCCGTTGACGTGGAAGAGCGGCAGGAATAGCAGGCACGGTCGGCTGGCTCGAGGTCCAAGGCGTGGCGTCCCATGTCCGCCATAGTCGATGTTGGCGTGGTCGAGCATCACGCCCTTCGGGAGGCCGGTCGTGCCGCTGGTTCCGGATTCTCGTGGAGGGCTCGTCGCGCCACGTGCTCCTCGCCGGCATCGCACAACCCCGCGACCCGCTTGCCGGCAAAGCTCCTGAGGTGCCGGCGCATCCCGTGGGCACCGCCGGTCGCCTGCACGACGATGGCTTCCCCGGCCAGGTCCCGCCCGTGCCGCGCCGCCAGCGTCTCGACGGCGATCTGGTCGCTCACTCCATCGACGACCACGGCGGTGTGCATGGGGCCACTGTTGACCACGAACCCGGCCGACGCCACCCGGTTTCATCTGTTCACCGCACCGCACCGGCACGCGCTGGGCCGGCCGGCGAGCAGCTTGATGCCGGGGACGAAATCCAGCACCCGGCCGAGCAGGCGCTCGACCTCGTAGTCGCGGAGTCCGGGCAGGTCGCTGAAGCTGATCTTGACCTGTTCGGTAATCCGGTCGCAGTTACGGCAGTACTTTTCCTGGTGCTCGCCCTGGTCGAGGTTGAACAGGCTGTTGATGATCTGGTTCGGCAGCTCCGGCAGCATCGACACCGTTTCTCCTATCTGCGCAACAGCTCTCGGACGCCCTTGCCGAAGAGTACGACGTACAAGATCATTCCGAGCATCGAGCTGAGGGCGAACGAGACGGCGAAGGCACGGCTCGGCGAGGCGAAGAAGTAGCCGTACAGCGCGATCGAGCTGGTCGCGGCCAGGAACAACGTGAGCAGTCCGACGAACCCGCTCTGCAGCCTGGTCGCCTGCACCGCGGACAGCACGCCGAGACCGCAGACGAAGCCGGCGACGATCGGCAGCCATGAGCCGTCGAAGTGGCTGTCCAGGCCGAATGCAGGCGGTCGCGAGCTGTCCGTCGTGGTCACGAAGTAGATCGCGAACACGACCAGGCCGCCGCCAACGCCCGCCCGTGCCGACAGCCGGCTCTGCTCCGTGGCCCGGGAGGCGACCACGAAGCCGGCGGCCAGCATCGTCAGCATGATGGCCGGCATCACGATGTAGACGACCAGCCAAAAACCCAGTTTGAAGATGTCCATCACTCACCCTCCAATCTTGACGTGCGCGAAGAAGAGGCCCCCGAGCACGAGCGATCCGCCAGGGCCGCACAGGCCACTGACCGCGGGCCGTGCGCCCGGCGCCGAGCTGTAGGAGATCCGCATGTTCGTCCGGCCGCGGCGGCGGACCGCGGCGACCTCGCCGCGTCCGGGCAGCGCCGGGTTGTCGAGGGTCGTCGTCGTGCCGGACAACGGGAACTTGGCCAGCACGGTGTCACCGTCGCCGCCCCGCACGACCAGTACGCCGCTTAGCACCTGGCCGCGTCGGCGCAACACGGCCGTGATCCCGGCCGCCATCGCCGCGAGTGCGAGCACGGCGACCGGAATGAACCACGGGGAGCCGACCGCGGTGGAGAACGTCTGCGGCGGTGACGCCGCCTCGAACTTTTCCGGGAGGCCGAGTCGGATGTCCGGCTGGAGCCCCGCCGTCCACGGTGACGAAAGGTCGCCGTGCACCGTGATCGCCGTGGTGGTGGATTCGGTGTGCTGATACGTCAGGCCGCTGGACGGTTGGTAGGCAACGGATCCCTTGAGCGTGACCTCTTGGCCTGGTGCCACCTGGACGGTGCTGGTGTCGAGCTTCGCCACAACGTCGCCGTCGCCCGCCGTCAAGGCGAGCCCGCTCACGGCGATTGGCACGTGCCTGGTCTTCGACTTCAGGGTGACCGAGACCTTTGCACCGGCGAATTTCCAGGAAGCGTTGAGTGACTTGCCGGTGTCCTCGGCGAGCAGCGTTCTCGCTTTCGCCAACTCCACTGTGGCCTTGGTTCGGGCCAGGTAGTCGTGCAGGTCCTGCACGTTCTCCGGATCCAGCACCACGGCGTCGGGGAAGACCGACTTGAGCAGCGCCGCACCTGAGGCATGATCACCCAACGGCACCGCGTACGCGGACACCGTCGACGCCGTGAACCGACTCGCCCGCTGGCGCAACGCGTCCCACGCCGGCCCGGTCGATTGCGGGTAGGGCGAGCCGGGCGGCGGTTCGTGTGCCCCGTCCGTCACCAGCACCACGTTCGCCACTGGTGCCGCGCTCGGCTGCTCCAGCGTATCCAGCGCGGTGCCGATCGCCTTGCCCAGGTCCGTTGCACCGGTGGGATTCGGCCCGGCCGGCAGCTTGCCGAGGATGGTCGCCGCTGGCTCGGCCGGCCCGAGATACACCGGAGTCACCGCGTCGTCGAATGTGTACACCGAGACGTGGTCGCCGGGCGACATCGCGTCGAACAGCCCGGTAAGCGAGTGCACCACGCTGCTGTACCGGCCGTCTGCCGCCATGGATCCCGAGGTGTCCACCAGCACCACGTAGTCCGCCGCGACCGCGTCGGCGCCGATCGAGTTCAGAATGTCCGCGCGCGACGGATCGGCCCAGGAGGTGATGGCGGATGAGGCCAGCAACAGCACCGCGACGCCGGCGACGCTCAGGCCGCGCATCATGCCCAGGCCGTTCACCGGGCACCGAGCCAGGTGTACCAGTTCCGGCGGTTGTCGATGTACGTGGCCATACGCGTGCTCACCTCGCTACCACAATGACCGTTCAGGATCGCGTCGCGGACCCGCGTCACGATCACCTGGGTCGTCTCGTTCCGGGCGAAGAGCTTCTCCAGCATTAAGTCCACTTCGGACTCGTGGTGCCGTCGAGCGAACTCGACTAGCGGCGGCACGACCTCGTCGGCGAGGTGGGTGTGCTGGGCGATCGCGGTGACGCTGCCGACGATCTCGTCGATCGTCGCGGAGCGGACAAGCTCGTCCAAGGTGGTCAGTTGGCGGTACCAGAGCAAGTCGGGCCGACCGATGAGCGCCCGGTGCCACTCCGGCGGCAGCGCGAACGCGCGGATCCGGCCGATCTCGCCGTTGTTCAGCATCGCGGCGAAGCGGTCGAGGATCCCGTGCTCAAGCCCGTGGACCGCAGCCGACAGCGCAGTCACCACGCGCAGGGTCGCCGGCTGGAAACAGTTCGCGAGATATTCGGCCAGCACCCGGCCCATTGCGGTGCGGTGGTCACCGTCCACACGTGACGCCGCTTGGCTGAGGGTCGTGCGATATTCCGGTGACGGCTCGTCATCCACCCGCAGGTGACGGGGCGCGTCGCCGGTCACGAGGGCCAGGAAGTCGATGTGTGCCTTGCTGATCTCTGTGAGCACGGGTCCCAGACCCGGTATCCCGAGCAGCACCCAGGCCAGCGCGATCGCGTCGGCCGTGTACCTGCCCAGGTAGTGTCGGTTGAGCACCGTCCAACAGACCTCGATCGCCTGATCCGCCGGCAGGGTTCGGACAGCGACCCGGAACAGGGTCGCGACCGCCGGGACACCCAGTGCGACGAGATCGTGGAGGTCACGATCGTCGATCCGGTCCGGCTTGCCCTTGGCGACTACGAGCACCGGACGGAGCCAGTGCCGCTCCTCCTTCTTCAGCAGCCGCAACAGGGTCGCGTGCGGGCCGAATCGGCCCGGCACCTTGGCACCGCCCGAGAGCATCTCCACCGTCGACAGGGCCACGTAGCGCTGGGCGGCCAGGATCGGTAGCAGCGCATCCTTGCCACGCCGGGCCGAGGACAGGTAGTCGATCACCAGCGCGACCAGTGGGGCACGCGCCGCGCTGTCCGCCGCGACCTCGGGTGGACCGAGCGCGGCGGACACGAAGGCGGCCGAGGACTTCGGGTTGCCTTTGGCCGAGGTACGACTCAGCTCGAGCCACCCGGGGTTGATGGCCTCCCCCCGGTCCGCATGTTCGCGGAACAGCTTTCCGACCGCGTCGCTTGCGTCGAGACGCCATTGGCGAGCCAGGACTTTCCGAGCATGTGACCGCTCGCCTTCTGGCGCGGCGATGGTCTTGCGAGCCAGATCCCTGAGCAGCTCGGGTCGAACGTCCTGCCGGTCCGGCCGCTCGTCCAGCACACGCTCCACCCGAGCGGTGGTGGCGGTGCCGCGGCGTACCTCGTCGAGGACGATCGTTGGCAGTCGCAGCTCGTCCAGCTGTGCCAGGGATATCTCTTCGACACCGGCCAGTGGCGCCGTCGAGCGGAGCAGGTGCTGGACGATATCCACAGTGGAGTTCTCCCGGTGGGCATGCGTCAGCGCGCGGAAGTAGTCCCGTGCCCTGGCGGTCCGGAGATCGGGCTGGACGACGTCGTTGGACGTGATCGAGACTTGGTCCGGCCGGCCGTCGTCGGAGAACGACAGCTGAGCGTGGTGGCTGGCGTGGTAGGGGGCCCAGGTGGATGCGTGCAGGCAGTTCCGAGCCCCGTACGGAAGCAGTGCCAGCACCGCGTCGAAGTAGGCGATCCGCTGGTGCAGCGACGCGTTCCCGTTCACGATGGCCACCAACCGGGCGTCCACCAGGTACGCCGCGATGGCGGCGAAAAACCCGAATCCCACCTGGTCGATGTTTCCGGCGATCGTGGTCCAATCGGAGACGGGCAGAACGAGATCGACCCGATGCCGGTCCGCCTTCTCCGGTCCTGCGTCGACTCTCGGCCAGCCCAGCGAGGCCACGCCCTCGTACAGCGCGGTGTAGCTCGTCGGCTCCTCGGCGATCGCCGGCCAACTCGCCCAGACGGTACGGGTCGGGGTGATGTGGTGGCCGGTGCCGTCCAGTTCGTCCGACCAGTTCACGGATACGACCGCGCGTCCGGCGAACGTCACCCACGGCAACTGGTCAGGGCGGCCCTGACGCTCGCCGTCGGGCGTGGTGATCTGGCCGAGGCCGATCAGGTGACGAGCGAATTCGGTGTCGCTAGCGGCGCTGTCGACCTCGTACCCCATCATCCGGCCCGGAGTCTTGGTCGACACGGACCAGGACGCGACGATCGGACGCCCTTGGACGGCAAGCCTCACCGCGTCTCCAATCGGCGTTGGATTCGCTGTGCGAGTGAGATGATGGGTTCGAGCGTGTTGATCGGATTCGGCGCGGAGCGGAGCTTGGGGACGCCGTCGGTGGTGTCCACGTTGGTGAGATCGTCGAAGTCGAATCCGCGCTTTGGGTCGACGTGGAAACCGATGGACGAGGTCGCGAAATAGCGGATCCTGTCCTTCTGGAAGTATTTCTTCAGCGAGTTGAGTACTAAGCGGGACCGGTCGTCGACGCAGATGCTTGCCAGGAAGTCCGCCGCGATCTCGGGCGGCACCCTGGGAATCGCGCCCTCGTTCTCCTGGTACACGACGCCCGCCTGCATGGCGGCTTTGAGCACGCCGGGGTCGTCGAACTTGGTCACGCAGACGGAGACGTCCTGCGGCAGGAGGCCCCGTTCGAGCATGCCCTCGTCGCGCATCCGGGCCGAGAGATGCTCCAGTGTCGAGAAGAAGAACTTGAAGCTGGTGACGTCCTCCTGCGAGTTGCCGATGGGGTCGAAGAGGTAGACGATCCCGTGGGCGTGCATGAGGTGGCGCATCATCGAGTCGAAGTGCTCCCGGAGCGCCTTGTCCCCGTATGTCTCGCCGGCGGCGTCCTGCAGGTGGACCTCGAAGTCCATGTCGGGGTCACCGGATCCGTTCGCGGTCATGCGTTCGATGAGACGCGCGAACCAGTTGCCGGCGCGGGACTCGCGGTTGCCGTGGAAGTTCCACGCCAGCTCGTTCACGCCCAGCGTCGGTGGCGGGAACTCCAACTTGTCGACCAGCTGGTTCACCTTGTCGATGATGAATTCCTGCGACGCCCGGTTGCGCCCGGACACGACCCAGTCGTAGCCCCCGACCGCGTCGAGCGCGGCGACCCGGAGCGCGGCGAGGTAGGTTGTCTTCCCTGACCGCGGTGATCCCCAGAGGCCGATGCGGATCTGTTTCGGATCGATGACGACGTCCGGTTCGATGTACGCAGCGAAGCCGTTGTCGGAATGTGGCAGTTCGGCATGGTGTTGCTGGCCGAAGGTCGGCGGCTGGGTCCAGATGTCCCTGAGGTGACCACTCTGGGCGCCATCGGAAGCAGCGTCATCGCGATGGGGATCGACGGTTTCCGACATCGACCGTCCTCCGTTCCTGAGCGCATTTTGGGGCGCGCGACATCGCATTCACCACCCCGTTCGGGATGGCAGGCACGGAGCCGGCTGAATTCCGTCTCGGTCGTGTCGCCGGTGCTCGGTGACAACTCACGTCCAGCATCGAGGCTTGACTTCGCTGCGTTACCCGGACTCGGGAAGTAGCGCCGTTCGGGTGACGTGCCGAGAGTAGTGAATGCTTAAAGCGTCATTCGACGCGCATCTCGGCGGGACGCTGGCGCTCCGCAGGGCCGGCCAGGACAGCGCGGTCACCAGGAAGACCAGCACCAGCGCGGTGGCGGTGAAGACGCCGATCACTGACCAGTCCTCCTGCAACGTGGTGCCGGTCAGCCGGATGACCAGCGCGCCGACACCTATGCCGGTGCCGACGGCGACGAGCACGGCCAGCATCACCGGCGTCGCCCACCGGGGCAGACATGACGCCGGCAGCAGCAGTTGCGTGCTGCGGCACGCCACGCACTGGGCGCGCCGAGGATGCAGCGCCACCACGGCACCGTCGAGCAGCCGGATCCGCCGCGCCCGTGCCCACGACCAGGGCCGCAACCGGCCGGCACACCGCGGACACGCGAGCCCGCCGGCCGCCAGGTCGACCTCGGCCTGGTCGACATCGAGCGCCATGATCACCGGGGCGGTCTTTCTGCACGGACGGGGAGCCTTGTCCACCACAGTGGTGCCGGCCAAGGGATCAACTTGTGTTGCACCATCCCAGGCGCACCACCGTCCACACGCGACATTCGCACCCGACCTGGCTGCTGTCGCCGTGGACATGACGCTAAGCGCGGACCACTCGGTCCACATCGGTTCTGCTCGTTCGTGCTCACTGCCGCCGTGCAGGAACCGGTCGACATCCCGGTCGATCGTCCTCACGGTAGGCGCCGCTGATCACCTCGCAGGTCCTCATGCAGAACACCGCTCAACACCCGCCGGTGTCAGGCGCATCCTCCCGGATCGCGGTCCGCTCGCCGCCGACCGGGTCCATGTGCTCCTGCGCGTTGGCTCCTGCGCCGGCTCGTCCCGCAACTACTCCTTTCGTGTCGATGCCTAGCATCACGGCCCGTTGAGATCATTGCGTCATTCCGGCGACGACTCTCCCCGTTATGTCGGTATCCAGGTACGTTGGGACCCATGGCGGACCCGCACCTCACCCTGCCGGAACGATCCGCGCTGCTCGCGCTGATGACCCTGATCCGCGAGGCGTCGAATGCCAACCTCGCCGACGAACTGGGCATCAAGATCAAGAAAGAGGAGCGGGAACACCTGGTCGAATTGGGCTACATCAAGGCGTGGCAGACCGGTCGATACCGGGCATGGGTACACGAACTGACGGACGAGGGTTGGCGGCGCTGCGGCGACGAACTGGGCAGCCCCACCCCGAAGGGTGCGCCCAAAGCTACCCGGCTGCAATACGCGCTGACCCGCCGGTTCGCCGCTTTCATGGCACGATCCGACCTGCGTATCGCGGACATCTTCGTCCTCGACGACGAGTCGAGCGCCCCGGCCGTTGATATCACTGACCGAATCCGCGCCGCGTACACCGAATTGGCTACCGCCCCCGGTGCCGGGGTCAGCCTGACTCGGCTGCGGCGCGCCTTCGCCGACGTGGCGCGTTCCGATCTGGACGCCGCCCTTCTGCAGCTAGCCTTGGAACCGAAAGTGCGGCTCAATCCCGAGTTCAACCAGAAAACGCTGACCCCGGCCGACCGGGCTGCCGCGCTGCGCACCGGCGGAGAGGACGTGCACCTGTTGTCGATCGAACAGTCATGAAGGAGATCGAGCGCGCCGCACTGACGGAACTGGCCAAGACCAACTGGGCACCCACTAGGGAAAGCGTGTGGACGGAGCCTGCGGCGCACGTCGACGGTCTCAACGATCGGGCGTTACGGACGGTCATGACTGGCTTCGCCGACGCCAAGGCCAGTGACGCGGAAAGCCCGATCGGCGTGGTCGTCACCGGGCGGCCCGGTTCGGGCAAGACCCATCTCGTTGCCACCGTGCGGAAGCGAATCAGCGCGGCGGGCGGCTACTTTTTCGCCCTCGAACTACGGCACGAACGATCTTTCTGGCAGAAGGTCGTGCTTGACGTGCTCGGCGGTCTGCTCCAGCTCGGCAGTGACGGTTTGGAACAGGGCGTCATCCTGCGGCGAGAACTGTCCCGGAAACTCAATTTGCCTGAACCCTTGCATCGGCAACTCGTGGGACTGGACAAACCAACCCGGTCCGGACTTGATGACATGGTAGAGGCGCTGGACCAGGTTGATCGGCGGCTCGCATTCGAATGCGGGCACACCCTGCGAGCCTTGGCGTTGCTGGCAAGCGATTCGGTGACGATCCGGGAGGTCGGCATAGCCTACCTGTCGTCGGAAAGCGAATCGGTTGTTGGCGAACGAGCCGAATGGGGCCTTCGTGTCGAACCTAGGACATCGCACGAAATGGTCGGCGAACTGTTCAAGTTGATCGCGCTCACCGGGCCAAGTGTGATCGCGCTGGATCAAATCGATACACTGATAAAACAGTCGGAACGAGGAACCGACAGCGTCATATCCGAAGCCGCGTCCTACAATGTGTCGGACTCGATAGGATTGCCTAGGCGGCGGCTGTTCGAGGATGTCGGCAGCGGGCTCATGGAGCTGCGCGAAGCCACCCGCCGGTCACTGGTTCTGGTCGCCTGTATGGATTTGGTCTGGCAGGGCATCCGGGATTATGCGCCGGGCTCTGTCGAGCAACGGTTCCGCCGTGCCGAGCAGTTGGACACCATCCCGACGGCGGCAGTTGGGCAGGCGCTCATCGAAAGACGGTTCGCGCTCAAATTCAAAAAGGTCGGCTTCGTTCCGCCCTATCCGAGTTGGCCAGTACGGTGGGAGGCGTTCGCCGACGCGGTCCGGTTCACCGCTCGCGGCCTCATTCGCCAGGTCGACACCCACATCCAGGTGTGCCTGGACGCGAATGAGGTCACCGAACTGAGCAGCTTCTCCGAGTCGAGCCGCGTCGACGCAGCCGCGCCGCGCCCGGGGCCTGCAATGGTTCCGGTCGATCATGGCGCGCTCATCGAAATAGACCGGCAGTTGGCCGCCCTGGTGAACGATGCCGGCGTGATTGCGGAGATCGCTAAGGCGTTCGACCCGTACCAGGAGGATCAGCGCATACCGGACCTCTTGTGCCGCGCCTTGGATCGGTGGGTCGCCGAACAAGGCGAAGAATGTATCCAGTATGAGGTGCCGACGGAGACGATGGCCGCCGGCAATCCGGCCCTGCACGCCGAACTGCAACGGATCGTAGACGAGGGCACCGAGGACAAGATTTATTGGTCGTTTCGGGCGATCGCGTGGACGGACGCGAGAGCGGTGATCAACCGGATTGACCGAGTCCTGAATACCACCGGCTTGGACCCGGCGGCGCCGAAACGTAAGGTCTACCTACTGCGCACCGGTGATTGGTCGAACGGCGGTAAGACCCGACAGAAGGTCCAGGAATTCGAGGCGGCAGGCGGGGTTGTGGTCCGGCTGCCGAGGGAGACATTGGAGATCGGCCTCCGCACGTTCGCGGCATTGGAGCGACTGGCCGCGACCCAGCCACCGGCCGAGTTCAACGCATGGTTGCTCAGCCGCCGTCCGGCCAGCCACACCGCGTTGCTGCGCGCGGTGTTCGGCGATCCACCAGACGATGTGGAGCCGCCACACCCCGAACCCGAACCGACTCCCGGGCCGCAGTTGTCCGACATGTCCTGGCCGATGGCCGATCCGGACACGACCAACCTATTATCCGTGGCTGCACCGGTGACCGTGGACCCGGTGACGCTGCACGTAGGCGACCGGATGGACACCGGCACGGCGGTGACGATCGCGTTGGAATCGTTGCGGAAGCATACGGCGATCTTCGCCGGGTCCGGGTCGGGCAAGACAGTGTTGATCCGCCGTTTGGTCGAAGAATGCGCGCTGCGGGGCGTGTCCGCGATCGTGCTCGACCCCAACAACGACCTGGCCAGGCTGGGCGACTCATGGCCGCAGCCACCGGACGCCTGGAGACCCGAGGACGCGGCCCGCGCCGACGACTACCTTCGCAACACCGACGTGGTGGTCTGGACGCCCCGCCGGGAAACGGGCCGGCCGTTGACGTTCCGTCCGTTGCCTGACTTCGCCGCGGTCGCGGACGACCCAGACGAGTTCCGCCAGGCTATCGAGACGGCCGTCGCCGCGCTCGCACCGCGTGCCCGTGCCGACGGCGCAACCGCGAAGGCCGAGCGATCCCGCGCCGTTCTCAACCAGGCGTTGCAGTACTTCGCGCACAGGACCGGCGGAGGGCTGAGCCATTTCCTGGATCTGCTCAGTGACCTGCCCGATGGCGTCACGCCACTGGCCAAGGCAGACGAAATGGCCGCGGACATGGCGCAGACCCTGCGCGCTGCCATGATCAACGATCCGTTGTTCGGAGGTGTTGGCGAGCCGGTGGACCCAGGCGTGCTGCTCACTCCGGCTGCCGGGAAACGCGCCCGGATCTCGGTGATCAGCCTGATCGGCCTGCCCGCCGAGGAACAACGGCAGAGCTTCGTCAACCAACTCCAGATGGCCCTGTTCGCCTGGATCAAGCGGCATCCCGCCGGTGACCGGCCACTCGGCGGCCTGCTGGTCATGGACGAGGCGCAGACCATCGCCCCGTCCGGTTCGCTCACCGCAAGCACGTACAGCACCCTCGCATTGGCCTCGCAGGCCCGCAAGTACGGGCTCGGCCTGGTGTTCGCCACGCAGGCGCCGCGCGGTATCCACAACCGGATTTCAGGTAACGCTGCCACTCAGTTCTTCGGCTTCCTCAACAGTCCGCCGCAGATCGCTGCGGCCAAGGAAATGGCAGCCGCGAAATCCAGTTCGGTGCCGGACATCTCCCGGCTGGGCGCCGGCCAGTTCTACGCCGTCGCCGAGAGTTTGGCATTCCAGAAGATCTGCACCCCGATCTGCCTGAGCTACCACCCGTCGAGCCCGCTGACCGTCGAAGAAGTCATCGCCCGCGCTCGGCAGAGCTGATGCCCGTGCAAGGAGTGGACCCGCCGTGGAGAAGGTGATCGAGAGCCTGGTCAAGGGCTTCCAAGCCGACCAGGACCTGACCGAACTACCGGAGTCCGAGGCGTTCGAGGCGTTCGCCGCCTATTGCGTGCTCAGTTCGTACTACAACGATTCCTTCAACCCGGACGCGTACCGTACCGGCGGCGGCAACGATCTCGGCATCGACGCGTACGCGGTCCTGATCGACGGGGACCTGTATCGGGACCCGACGGAAGTGCGGGCGGCGATGAACCGCAGGCGACCGCAGGTGCAGTTTGTGATCATCCAGGCCAAGACCAGTGGCAAGTTCGAGACCAAGGTGATCTCGGATCTCGCGGATAATCTTGGTCACCTGTGTGGGTCCGGCGAAATCCCGTACGACATATCAGCCGACGTGGCCAGCCTGCGTGACTGCCTGGACGTCGTGTTCGAGAACTCGGCCCGGCTGGCCGGCCAACTACCGCAACTGCACGTCCGTTATGTGACCACCGGCGATCAGATCTCGGATATGGTCAATCGCAAGGCGCGGTCGGCCGAGAAGCATTTGGCCAAGCTCAACCGATTCGATACAACCGACGTGCGCTGCGTGAACTGGCGGGAGCTGCGCATGCTGTACCAGCAGGCGACCAGCACAATCCGGGTCACCCTGCCGGTGCCGAAACAGTTCGCCGTGCCGGCGGCCCCCGGCGTTGAACAGTCTTTCGTGGGACTGATCGCCGCGCCGGAGTTGGTCCGCACGATATTGGAAGACGGATCGGGAAAGCTGCGGGAGAACCTGTTCGAGAGCAACGTACGCGCCTTCCAGGGCTACAACAGGGTCAACAGCGGTATTCGGGACACCCTGCGGGATTCGGTCAAGCGGCAGCGGTTCGCCGTGATGAACAATGGTATCACCATTGTGACCCGGAAACTGGACCGAGTCGGTGACGATTTCGTGTTGGATGATTTTCAGATCGTGAATGGCTGTCAGACCTGTCACGTGTTGTTCCATGAGCGTGATCAGCTCACCGACCAGGTTTTCGTCAGCGTCCACATCGTTCACTCGGTGGACGAGGACGTGATCCAGGGCATCGTGGCTGCAACCAACCAGCAGACACCGGTCAGCGACGAGGACCTGGCCGCACGGGAGGACTTCCACAAGGAACTGGAGGACTTCTTCACCCTCGGCTGGGACAAGCCACACCAACTGTTCTATGAACGTCGCGCGAAACAGTACAGCGAACGCAAGGATGTGGAGAAGACCCGGGTCATCAGCCGTGCCCAACTCAGCCGCGCGTACCTGGCGATGTTCCTGAACGAACCGTCCCGGGTAGGTCACTACCAGGAACTGGTCAAGGCGCGCGGCACTGAACTGTTCGTCACCGGCCAGTCGCCGATCCTGTACTACACGGCCGCGGCAACCTGGTACCGATTGGAGTGGCTGATCCGGAACCAGCGCATCAATCGCGGTTACCGACCCGCCCAATATCACCTGATGGCGATGATTCGACAGAAACTGGTCGGCTCGGTGAAACTACCGCCCAATAATAAAGCGGCACAGAAAGAGTGCGACCGAATTCTGAAGATAATCTGGAATGCGGAGGCCGCGGAAAAGCTTGTCGTCCGCGAACTGCTACCGGTGATCCAGCGGGCCATCGACGCTGAACGGTCCGCCGGGGTGCCGTTGGGGGAGGCGGTGCGCAACGAGCGGTTCGCCGACCTGGTCCGTCAGGAGCTCACCGACAGCACCGGTCGCTAAGGGCGCAGTGCGGCCAGCATGAGGCACCGGTGCGCCTTCTAACCGGGTTTCGGCGTGTTCAGCGCTGTTAGCGACCGTGGCGCGGCGTATGCCCTGTTGGAGAACAACCTCGGGCTCGCGCCCAGCATCTCGATCGGCACGCGGTGCGCCTACAGCGGTCGCTGCGCAAGGGCAGCGGCCTGGTCGCCGCAATCGGCCTGCTCGGCACAGTGGATGGCCGCCCACCACGACGTACCCGCAGGTCAACGAGACGAGGCTCCGATCAGACCGGATCCTGGCCCAAGTCACGTAGTCACCGACCCGGCGTTGATCACGAGCGGCGAGTAACCCAGACGAGTTATCTGCCAATGCGGGTCGATGCTGTGGTGCCGCTGATGATGGGCAGTGTGAGTGATGATTCTCGGGTCGAGCGCCGTCGGCGGGACCACGTGGTCGACCAGATTGAAACCGTGCCGATGACTGCCGAGCAGTACGAGCAGGCGGTTAGTGCGTTGGCCATCTTGATCGTCGAATGGGAGGCGAGTCGCCGCCGGGACAACAGCATGACACCCGGCATGGCATCCAGTCATTCCGACGGTGATTGACCAGCCGTCACCATGTCGGCGTTTCGGTCGCTGGATCGTTCGGCTCGGACGATCGAGACGAGCATCCGTGAGCGCGCGGCGCCGATGCGCAGGTTCTTGCGGAGGGTCTCGGCTGAGATGGGTCGCTGGTGGGTGGCCCAGTGGCGGGTGTCTTCGCGCCGGGCGCGGTTAATCAGATCGCCGTCGGACGCGATGGCCGCCGGTCGGCTGGTGGTGTCGCTGTCAGGTCCTTCGCTCTGCCCGGCCGCGACGGTGTTCATGCTGGTGAGGCCGGTATCAGCATCGGTGCGGCTGGATTTTGCGTGGACTATTTCCTTCGGTTGGTGGCTGATGGTGCTGATGGCCTGAAGCAGTCCGGGACCGACTTCAGCCCAGCCGATCAGTAGGAGTGGGCCGACGGCGTCGAACGCGGCCTTGCCGTAGGCGCCAGTGACCAGTGGGTCGGCGATGTTCAAGGCGAGGGTGGTGAGGCTGGCGAAGATGAGCAGTCGCCGGGCTGGCTGAAGCTGTTCGGGGGTGGCGCCGTGGAGGGCGAGGTGCCGGGTGCCGAGCAGGAGGCCGAGGATGGACAGGTCGACTGCGGGCGCGACGAGTGGCGCGACCCAGATGGGGACGTCGAGTCGGAGTGCGAGGTTGAGGACGTTGCCGAAGCCGAAGAGGAAGGTGAGGCCGACGACGGTGCCCATGATGACGGTGACGGCCTGCACGACTGGTGCCTGATCCGTGCTTGATCGAGTCGGCGTGATCGGAGTGGGTGCGGCCATCAGGCGCCGTCCCCGGTCTGGTCGGCCCGTGTCGTGATGCCGCGCTCGGCGAGCCGGCGTTGGACGGTCCGCTGGGTGGTGTCGAGGTGTTCGGCGATCTGGGCTGTGGACCAGCCGTTCTCGTGGAGGCGGACGGCTTGGTCGACTTGCTCGGCGGTGAGGCCGGTGCGGCGCATGGGGATGTTGTGTCGTTGGAGTATCCGGCTGACGGTTTTGCGGTCGATGCCGAACTGGTCGCTCAGTTCGTAGACGGTGGTGCCGGCCTGGTAGTCAGCGATTACTTGTTTGGCCTGGTGGTGGCCGGGTTGATGGTCGCTGTCAGCTGTGCCGACGTAGCGACGGTTGGGCGGCTTGATGCTGATCTCAGGGCCTTCGGCCAGCACCAGGGTGTTCGGGTTGTGCCACGTTAGGCCACTCTTGGACGGCTCGTGCTCGCGGAGAGCGCGAGCCGTTCGTCGTTTCGGGATCCTTGTGGGGCTCGCGCCCCACACCCCAAGGCAGGGCGGGCTTCGCCCCCCTGCACCCCCGGCCGGGCTCCGGCTTCGCTGCGCTCGCCGTCGCCCGGGGCTTCGCTGCGCTCGCCATTGGGGGTCGGGCTTCGCTGCGCTCGCCCTGGGGGTGGGTCGGCTTCGCTGCGCTCGCCCTGGGGGTGGGTCGGCTTCGCTGCGCTCGCCTGGTTGGGGTGGGGGCTTCGCTGCGCTTGCCCCGGTGCGGCTTTGGGGGTGGCTCTTGCTGCTTGTGCCTGGGGCGGGACGGGCCGCTTGCTCCGTGTTGCTCGGCCTTCGGCCTTTGCTCCTCGGCTTCTGGCTTTCGGCTCTCGGCCTTCGGCCATTGCTCTGGGTTGCTTGGCCTTTCGTGGGTTTTGCTTGGCGCGTATGCCTTTGCGGGGGGCTAGGTCCAGGTCCAGATGGTGGAGGGGCGGCCGGTGGGGCGGGCGCGGGCGCGGTCTTGGGTGCGGGTGAGGGAGGGGATGTTGGCCATGAGGCGGTTGAGGTTGGCGGCGTTGGGGGGCTCGCCGCGGAGGGAGGTGGTGGCGGAGACGGCGCGGGAGGCGGAGAAGGAGTCGCCGAGGAGGGCGCGGGTAAAGGGGAGATCGGACCAGAGCTTGGCGGCGAGGAGGGGGCGGCAGTCGGCGACGATGCGGTTGTGGTCGAAGGCGAGGGCGGGGGCCGCGTCCAGGGGGAACCAGTGGGTGGAGGGGGAGCCGGAAGTGATCACGGCCCACATGGCGATGGAGAGCGTCGGCCCACGGGGATCGCGGTTGGGCTCGTCGAAAGTGATGAGCTGACCGACGGCGCGGATGGCGGATGCGGGCAAGTCGAGTTTGGTGGTGACGGCGCGGTGGGCGTCGTCGGCGAGGCGAGCGCCGCGGGCGAGGAGGACGCCGGGCAGGGCGAGTCGGCCGAGGAAAGGGTCGGCGGAGCGCTGGGTGATGCCGAGCTGGATGGTCTCGTCCTCGGGCCAGAAGCGAAGGGCCAGCACGTCGAGCGAAACGGCCGACTGGGGCGGGATCGGGGAGTCGGTCTCGGGCGGCACGAAGAACTATCCTGCCGCACCGGCCACGGTGACGGGAACGCGGTCGGCGCGCGAGGGGCCGGAGGCGGTGAGCGCGACGGGTGTGTGGAGCAGGCTGGCGATGGTGTGGGTGGGATCTGGAGGGAGGTCCTCCAGGACGGGGCGGGCCGAGGTGAGCAGGTGGGTGAGGTGCTGTTGGTACGTGAGGTCCTGCCACGGGCCGCAGTGCAGGGCGTTGGTGACGCCGTTCGCGGTGAGGTAGGCGACGGCGGTCTGCACGCCGGGGTGTTGGTCGAGGTGAGTGAGGGAGAGACCGTCGATGCCGTGGCAGGCCTCGATGGAGTAGCGCAGCAGGATGGGATCGAAATGGCCGACGCGGAAAGCGCCCTGGTACTCGCCGGTGGTGTTGTGGCGTTCGGGCAGGGCGAGAGCGGGGTCTTCGGTCGGGAAGGGCCCGGCACCGTGGCGGGTGAGGTAGGTGCGGGTGACGCCGAGAACATACGGGCGGTGGCCGAGGCCCGCGATCATGGCACGGGCGTGGCGAGGCTCCACGGTGGACCAAGTGGTGTGAGGGTGCAGGCCACGCCACTCGTCGAGCAGAACACCTTGTGCGCCTTCGAAAACCAGGCGGCCACGGGCGGCGAAGCGGGCGAGCGCGGTCGAGTCCACGATACGGACGGCGGCGGCGAACTCGCGGTAGAGGGCGACGAGGTCGGTGATCGAGTCGAAGCGGTCGCCGATCAAAGGGGCGAAGTGCTGGGCCAACTGGTCGAGAAGACGGGTCAGCAGCAGGGGATCACGGCAGTCGGCGACGGTGGGGGCGCGGTGGTCGAGGGCGTAGGCGGCGGTCTCGCCGACGCCAAGGCCGCACGAGCCGTGGCGGGCGGCGCCCCGGGCGTCCTCCCGCGCCCGGTTCGCCGCCACATGGAGGGGAGTCGTGAGCAAGGCGTCGCCGGAGATGTGCAGCAGCGACAGGGGATCGGCGACGCCGAGCCGGGCCAGCGCCTCGGACTCCCGGGCCAGGGCGATCGGCTCGACCAGCATGTGACGCGACAGAAGCGTTGGCACGCCGGAGAAAGTGCCGGAGCCGAACTGGGCGAACCGGTGGTGCCGGCCGTCGGCGACGACGTTGTGCGCGGCCTGCGCACCGCCGTTGAACCGCACCACGGCGCTCACGGAATGGTTGGCGCACAACCAGTCCACGGTCGCACCCTTGCCGGCGTCGCCGAACCCGAGGTCGACGACGATCACGTGCTGATCCCCGAGCAGCATGCTCAGCCCCGCGTCGCCAGGGCCCGGCGAACGGCGGCGGCCTCCGCGTGCGAACCGACATCGCGCAGATCGGCCAGCCCGCCGCCGACGTCGATCCGGCCCTCCCCGACCCCGATCACCAGGGCGATCAGCTCGCACACCGCGGCCGGGTCCGCCAGCCGCAAAAACCGCTCGCCGAGCAGCGACGCCCAGTGCGCGGCGATCTCCGGGTCGTCGTAGTAGCTCGACTGCCGGGGCAGCACGTAGAAGACGTTCCACCGCAAGGCGAGTTCGCGATACACCGACGGCACCGAGATGTCGTCGCGGACCCGGTCGCCGATGACCTCCCGGATGTGCCGCGAGGCCAGCCGCGGCTTGTTGAGCTCGTCGCCGATCAGGAACAGGTAGCCCTTCTTGCCGCGCTTGTCCCACGCGTCGGTCGCCACGTGCCGGACCACAAAGTACGCAGCCAGCTCATAGCTCTCCGACTTCTGCCCGCCACCGCCTCCCTCCAGCAGGATCTGCCGCAGCTGCTCGTCCATCCGGTTGTCCGACTCGAACTGGCCGACCTGCAACGGCGCCCGGTCGCTGTCGGCGTCGCCGATGCCGCCGAACATGATCTGGGGGTCGTCGGCGTATCCCTTGCTGCGCAACAGACCGTGCAGTCGGCCGAGCTTGCCCTGCATGATCCGCGGCACCGTGCCCATCGACCCGGTGACGTCGAACAGCACGGCGATCGGCAGCGAGTTGGCGTGCTCGGCGCTGTCCCGGCTCTCCCGGAACGCGTCCCGCGGATCGAGCGCCGGATGCGCCCGCCACGTCGAGTAGTCCTGATCGCGCAGGTCAGCCGTATAGCCGAAGTCGTCCAGTCCCCGGCTGGCGCGGAACGTCCGCGCCGCGTGGAAGGCGTTGTCGTCCCAGTGGCCGTACCCCATCGTTGTCTCCCCTCCGGCAGTCGGATCGGCGCCCCTCGTCGTCGACCCACTTTTAGTCTAGATGACTAAAACGAGGCCGGCAAGAGGGTGTGGGCGGTGGGGCGTTGCCCGACGGTCAGGTCACATCCGTGGCGAAGCGGGTGTCGACGGCGGCCAGCTGCTGCGCGGTGAAGGCCAGGGCGGCCTGGCGCAGCGGGGCGCCGGTGGCGCGGGCCAGGGCGAAGACGGTGGTGAGAATGCGGCGCATCTCGCCGCGGATCTGGTCGGTGGCCTGGGCGACCGAGGCGTCGACGTCGCCGAAGAGGGTCCACCACCACCAGGCATTGGTGGCGGAGTTGGCGACGAAGTCGGGGACCACGTGCACGCCGCGGCCGGTGAGCAGGGACTCGGCGGCGGGCAGCACGGGCAGGTTGGCCGCCTCGACGATGAGCGAAGCCGTGATCTCGTGCTGGTTGGCCGGGGTGATGCAGTAGGAGACAGCCGCCGGCACGAGGACGTCGGTGTCGACGGCGAGCCAGGAGCCCAGCGGGAGTTGGCGGTCGGCCGGCCGTAGGGCGGAGCGGGCGATCTCGCCGAAAGCGTTGCGGGAGCGGAGAAGCAGCTCGACATCGAGGCCGGCGGGATTGGCGATGACGCCGAGCGAGTCGGCGACGGCGACGATGCGCAGGCCGGCCCGGGCCAGATAGCGGGCGGTGGAGCCGCCCATGGAGCCGAAACCTTGGACCACGGCGCGGGTTCCCTCGACGGGACGGCCGAGCTCGGCCAGCGAGGTCAACACGGCCTCGGCGACGCCGATGCCGCCGGAGAGGTCGCCGAGGCTGACGCCGTCGACGTCCAGGGCGAAGGCGCGGCGCAGGCGGGAGGTGGCGGCGGCCTTGTCCGGCAGCAGCGGGTAGACGGCCTGGATGGAGCTCTCCAGGCCGATCTCGGTGATCACCTCGTCGATGAGTTTCTGTTGCAGGCCAAGGTCTTCGCCGGTGGTCCAGTGACGTTCGAGCAACGCCCGGACGCCCCGGAGATAGCGGGTGAGGATACCTCGCATACGGGGATCGTGCGGGTCGCAGTCGATGCCGCCCTTGGCCCCGCCGAGCGGGACGTAACGGTTGTTCGGCCGGTAGTACAGGGCTTCCTTGCGGGTCATGCCGGCGGCCAGGCCGCGCACCTCGTCGAGGGTGCAGCCGGCCCGCATCCGCAGCCCGCCGGAGCAGACGCCACGCACCAGCCGGTCGATGACCAGATAGCCCTGGCGTTCGGTGACCGGATCGGTCCACGTCACTTCCAGCAGCGCGGCCACCGTCACCTCCCCGTACTGAACTGCAATTCAGTATGGGAGCGGTTCCGATGAGGTGTCAAGAAAAGGTTTGCTACGCGTTGGCCAACAGTTCGGCGTCCAGTGAGAGTTCGCTGGCCACCTGGTGGATCAGCCACGAACGGAGCTCTCGCCGGGGCAGCCGGTTGTGGTGAACCACGGTGCGCACGGCGAGACCGTCCAAGAAGGACGTGAGGCGGACGGCGGTGGCCGAGGGGTCGGCGGTGCGGAACACGCCGGCGGCCACTCCGTCGTCGATCACGGCCGCGATGGCGTCGGTCCATCGCCGCTGGAGATCGGCCAGCACCTTGGCCAGGGTTCGGTCGCGGACGGCCGCGGCCCAGGCGTCGATCCAGATCGTCCAGCCGCGGGCCGGACCGGTGGGGGAGTACCAGTCCAGCGCGGCCAGCAGGCGGGCGGCGGGCGAGCCGGGGCCGGCCACGATGGAGTCCAAAGTGGACAGATCTCGGGCGCAGGCGTGCACCAGGGCCGCGGACAGCAGCCGCTCCTTGGTGCCGAAGTGGTAGATGATCAAGGCGGGGCTGACGCCGCTGGCCTCGGCCACATCGGCGACCCGCACGGCGGCCATGCCCAGCGCGCGGATCTGGGTGAGCGTCTCGTCGAGCACCTCGGCCCGCCGCGCCGCCGCGGTCTTCCTCGGCATGGCCCGCACTATTCCACCAGGGGACGCGTTCCGGCGGTCGGCGGTGTTGACATTCCCCCGTGCGGATCACTGTGGTCGTGGCGCTGGCGGTAGTGGCGTTGGCATCGATCGGGCTGGACATCGCGGTCTAGACAAACGCCAGGAAATGCCCTTTCCCTGCGCCTTGGTCCAGTATCGGGCCTTCGTGGCCCACGGTGGGCGGGGTGGGGGCGGCAGAAGGCCCGCGCAAGTGAGCAACGCATCACCGTGGGTGGGCGTCATCTGGTTGGGTTACCCATTTCCGATGAACCGACCATGGGGGATCAGTGCGGACAACTGTCCTCGCCTGCGTGTGCGCGGCTGCCCTGCTCACGGCCGCCTGCTCAGCCGGCGGGCCCGCGCCGGAGACGCCGGGCCTCGTCGCCCGCGACACGACGATGACCACGGTGAAGCCGGCCCACCAGGACCTGAGCAACCAGGTGAGCCTCACCGGCAAGGTGGCGCTGGACCCGGTGTTCGGGGTGCCGGCCCCGGCCGACGGCCAGGTGCGCTACCTGGACGTGAAGCAGCCCGACGCCACGCCGGCGACGGCGACCCCGGTGGCCAACGTGTGGGCCAACGGCAAGGCGACGCGGGTGGACGTGCCGGCGGGTTCGACGTTCAGCGGCCGGCTGGTGGATGACAAGTCGACGGTGACCGCGGGCATGCCGGTGGCGTCGGCGAAGTACGCGGGCTACGGCATCGTGGCCGACCTCGACGGCTCGCAGGCCTACCGCATCGCGAGCGCCCCGGGCACGGTGCAGGCGCAGATCAAGGACGGCCCCGGCCCGTTCCAGTGCACGGTGCTGGGCACTATCGCCGCCCTGCCGGCCGGCACGCCGGCCCCGCCGTCGCCGACGACCGCGGCCCAGCCGCCGAAGGAACAGCAGCCGTCCAACATCCCGGCCCCGCCCGGCCCGTCGACCCAGCAGCAGCAGTCGGACCCGACCGGCCTGCGGCTGGTCTGCACGCCGCCGGCCGGCGTGAAGATGATCAACGGCGTGACCGCGACGCTTCAGGTGGTCACGGCCATCGCCCAGAACGTGCTGACGCTGCCGGTGGAAGCGGTCGCCGGCAGCCAGGGCAGCGGCAAGGTGGACGTGGTGGTGGACGGCCGCCGCCAGACCAAGGACGTCACCCTCGGCCTCACCGACGGCAAGGTCGTGGAGATCAAGACCGGCCTGACCGGCGACGAGACGGTCGCGGTGCCGGGCCCGAACCTGCCGCAGCCCCAGCAGCAGGCCGGCGGTCCGACCCGATGACCGAACCGCTGATCCGGCTGACCGGCGTGACCAAGACGCTGACCGGCCAGGAAGAGCCGCGCGCCATTCTCAACGGCGTCGACCTGACGCTCCACAGTGGACAGAGCATCGCCGTGCTCGGCCGCTCCGGCTCCGGCAAGAGCACGCTGCTGTCCCTGATGGGCCTGTTCGACCGGCCGGACGGTGGACAGTATCTGTTACGGGACACCGACATCACCCGGATCTCCGAACGCAGGGCGGCCGCGTTGCGCAGCCGCGAGTTCGGCTTCGTGTTCCAGCGGTTCTTCCTGCTCAAGCACCTGACCGCGGCCCAGAACGTGGCGATGGCGCTGGTCAACGGCCAGGGCTGGCTGCCGCGCCGCAGGCGCCGGGCCAAGGTGATGGCGGCGCTGGAGCAGGTCGGCATCGCCCATCTGGCCAAGCACCGCCCGGCCCGGCTGTCCGGCGGCGAGCAGCAGCGGGTGGCCATCGCCCGGGCCCTGGTGCGGGATCCGAAGATCCTGCTGGCCGACGAGCCGACCGGCGCGTTGGACACCGAGACCGGGGCCCTGGTGGTGGAGGTGCTGCGATCGGCCACGGATCGGGGCTGCGGCCTGGTTCTCGTGACCCACGACCGTGATCACGCCGCCCGCATGGGCAGCGTGCTGCACCTGTCCGACGGCGTGCTCGGGGCGGTGACCGCGTGATCCGGCTGTCCGGCAAGCTGCGCTCGGCCCTGATCATCGGCATGCAGGGCATCCGGTCCCGCAAGCTGCGCACGCTGCTGTCCATGGTGAGCCTGTTCCTCGGTGTGCTGGCGGTCGTGGCCGTGCAGGCCGGCTCGCAGGTCGCCGAGCAGGCGGCGCTGGGCAACATCGAGCTGATCGAAGGCGTCGACGGCACGCAGCAGATGTACCTGCCGCAGAACGACAAGGCTCCGGCGGTCGTGCTGGATGCCTTGCAGGGACGGCAACACGCGGTCGCGGTCGGCGGCGCGCACGCGGTCATCGGCGAACCGAACGTCACGCCGATCAACAAGGGCGGCGGCCCGATCGACGAGCTGTTCAGCGGCGGCTACTACTGTTCGGGCTACGGCCCCTGCGGGCCCGACCAGGACGTCGCCCAAGGCCCGCCGGGCAAGGCGATCGAACTCGGCCTGAACTCGATGACCGGCGACGTCCGCCAGTTCCAGCCCTACCGCCTCCAGTCCGGGCAGTGGCTGGACTTCGACGGGCCGCCCTCGCTCGCGCCGCGCATCGTGCTCAACACCAAGGCAGCCGAGGCGTTCCAGCGCTACCAGATCCCGGCGCGGATGCACATCACCGGCGCGGCCAACGATCCGACGCCGCAGGTCATCGGCGTGGTCGACGACGGCGGCTACTCGCCCGCCGCCTACGTCCGCTACGACGAGCTGGCCAACTGGCTGCCCGTCGACGGCAACGCCCAGCTGCGCATCCTGATGTCGCCGACCGAGACGGCGTTGCAGCAGACGCTCAAGGCCCGGCTGGCCGCGGTCGGCGTGCCGGCTGACCAGCTCCAGGTGCGGACGATCAACTCCAAGGAGCACGTCGCCGAGCAGTTGGCCCTGATGCGGTGGGTCTTCCTCGGCATGGCGGGGCTGGTGCTGCTGATCGGCGTGGCCGGCATCCTCAACGTCGGCCTGGCCACGGTGGGCGAGCGCGTGGAGGAGTTCGCGCTGCGCCGGGCACTGGGCACACCGAGGCTGCTGCTGGCCGGCATCGTGCTCGCGGAGACGTTGCTGACCGGCCTGTTCACCTCGGCGCTGGCGATCGGCGTGGGGGTGCTGGGTCTGCGGGCCGCCGGCGTGGTTTTCGGCAGCAGCTCACGGTTGTCGTTCCTGCACGATCTGGCTTTCCCATGGCAGGCCGGGGTTGCTGGCGTGGCCGCGGGCCTGATCGCCGGCCTGCTCGGCGGTTTTGTGCCGGCGCTGCGGGCGGCGCGCATCCCGATCGCCACGGTCATGCGCGCCTGACAGAATCGGGCCATGGACGACGAGAGGGATCGGGACGCGGCCGGTCGGGCCCGCAACGCGCGTCCGCGCGACGGGCTCGGCCGGCCGATGGCGCACGGCGCCTCCGGCGTCGAACGCCAGCCGGAAGGCATCGTCCGCACCCCGCCGCAAACGCTTGCCGAGGCCCAGGACCTGCTCGACCGCGGCCGTCCGTTCCACGCCCACGAGGTGCTGGAGGACGCGTGGAAGTCCGCGGACGAACCGCATCGCCAGCTGTGGCGGGGCATGGCCCAGCTGGCCGTCGGCCTCACCCACGCCGCCCGCGGCAACCGCACCGGGGCGATGTCCCTGCTGCGCCGGGGAGCCGGCAACATCGAGCCGTACCGCGGGGAGAGGCCGTACGGAATCGACATCGCCGGCTTGGTCGGCTGGGCCCACGAGGTCGCCGACGGTGGCGGCGTCGACTCCGCCCCGCCTCGACTTTTGTCATGAAGGGCCCCTTACTGACGTTGAACGTCATGATGGGGCCCTTCATGACGTTCAACGAGAGGATCGGTCCCTTGATCTTGAGGGGTGCGAGGAACCGGTTCCTGGGGGCGGGAACCGGCCCCTCGCCGGGGTGATGGTCCGGATGGTGACCACCGCATGATCGCCGGCTCAGTCCGCGGCGTTACGGGCTCGCCAGCGGTCCAGCACGATCGGGATCTCGACCCGGAGAAACTCGAAGAACTCCACCGACTCGCGTAGCCGGGCGCCGGCTCTCGTGTCCGCGCCGACGGCGGAGACGCCGTCGGTCAGGGCCTCGGACCACAGCGAGAGCAGCCGCTCGCGGTCCATGGCCGACTCGTACCAGCTGCCGTCGCGGACGCGGTAGTGGTCCCGCTTGGAGCCGGGTTCGCGCTCCCGCACGATCAGGTGCACCTGCGTGAGGTAGCGCACGGCCCCGGAGACGGCGGCGGGGCTGACCGAGAGCAGCTCGGCCAGTTCGCCGGCGGTGAGTTGACCTTCCTCGGACGCGAGCAGGCCGACGAACACCCTGGCCGGCATGCGGGGCACGCCGCCTTCGGACAGCATCAGGGCGAACCGCTCGATGAACTTCGACACGGCCTCGTCGTCACGCTCGGTCACTCGACCATCCTCTCACCCGCTTGGGTTCACTGTCTTCACGAAGTTGTGAAATGAGTGTAGCTTGGCACCATGACAACCGCCATCTCGGTGTCGGGCCTGCGCAAGGCGTTCGGCCGGACCCAGGCGCTCGACGGACTCGACCTCACCGTGAACACCGGCGAGGTCCACGGCTTCCTGGGCCCGAACGGCGCCGGGAAGTCCACCACCATTCGTGTTCTGCTCGGCCTGCTGCGCGCCGACGGCGGCCGCGCCGAGCTGCTGGGCGGCGACCCCTGGCGGGACGCCACCGAGTTGCACCGCCGCCTGGCCTACGTGCCCGGCGACGTCACCCTCTGGCCGACGCTGTCCGGCGGCGAGGTGATCGACCTGCTCGGCCGGCTGCGCGGCGGGCTGGATCCCAAGCGCCGCAAGGACCTGCTGGAGCGCTTCGACCTGGACCCGACCAAGAAGGGCCGGACCTACTCCAAGGGCAACCGGCAGAAGGTCGCGCTGGTCGCCGCGCTCGCGTCCGATGTGGAGCTGCTCATCCTGGACGAGCCGACCTCCGGCCTGGACCCGCTGATGGAAGAGGTGTTCCGGGACTGCGTCGCCCGCGAGCGCCAGGACGGCCGCACGGTGCTGCTGTCCAGCCACGTGCTGGCCGAGGTCGAGGCGTTGTGCGACCGGGTCAGCATCATCCGCAACGGCAGGACGGTCGAGTCCGGCACGCTGGCCGAGCTGCGGCACCTGACCCGGACCTCGATCACCGCCGAGCTGGGCTCGCCGCTGTCCGGTGTGGACACCATGGCCGGCGTGCACGACTATTCCGCGCAGGGCAACAAGGTTCAGTTCGAGGTGGACACCGCCGAGCTGGACGCGGTGCTGCGCAAGCTGACCGAGTTCGGCGTGCGCAGCCTGATCAGCCAGCCGCCGACGCTGGAACAGCTGTTCCTGCGGCACTACGAGGTGCAGGCATGAACACCTTGGTGGGCACCGGATCCCTGGTGCGGCTGGTGCTGCGCCGGGAGCGGATCGCGCTGCCGGTGTGGATTCTGGCCGTCACCGGGATCGTGGCCGCGACGGCGTCCAGCTTCGCCGGGCTGTACCCGACCGTGCAGTCGCGGCAGGAGTTCGCGGCCTCGATCGTCGGCAACCCGTCGGTGCTGGCGCTGAGCGGTCCGGCCCAGGGGCTGGACACGATCGGCGGCATGACCGAGTGGAAATACGGGGCCGTGGCCTGTGTTCTGGTCGGGCTGATGGCCGTGTTCACGACCGTGCGGCACACCCGGGCCGACGAGGAGGCCGGCCGGCACGAGCTGCTCGGCTCCGGGGTCGTCGGCCGGCACGCCAAGCTGACCGCGACGCTGATCGTGGTGTTCGGGGCCGGCGTGGTGTACGCGCTGCTGATCGGGCTCGCCCTGACGGCGCAAGGACTTCCGGCGACCGGGTCGTTCGCGATGGGGCTGGGCGTCGGCGGCTGCGTCTGGTTCTTCGCGGCGGTGGCCGCGGTCGCCGTCCAGGTCAGCTCGAGCTCCCGCGCGGCCAACGGAACCGGCGGCATCGTGATCGGCGCGGCCTACCTGCTGCGCGCGGCCGGCGACTCGGCGGCCGAGGACGGGCCGCGCTGGGTGTCCTGGCTCAGCCCGATCGGCTGGTCGCAGCAGATGCGCCCGTTCGCCGGCGAGCGGTTCTGGGTGCTGGTCCTGTACGTGGCGATTTCCGTTGTGCTGCTGGGCATCGCCTACGCGCTGGTGGGCCGGCGGGACATCGGCGCCGGCCTGGTGCCCGAGCGCGCCGGCCGGCCCCAGGGGCGGTTCGGCCCGTTCGGGCTGGCCTGGCGGCTGCAACGGGGAATCCTGATCGGCTGGACCTTCGGCATCGTGGTGATGGCCGGCGCGCTGGGCGGCATCTCCCAGAGCCTGAAGGGCATTCTGGACAGCAGCCCGCAGATCACCCAGGCGCTGCACCAGATCGGCGGTCAGCAGTCCATTGTGGACTCGTTCATGGCCGCCATCCTGGACATCATCGGCCTCGCGGTCTCGGTGTACGCCATCCAGGCGGCGCTGCGGCTGCGGGCCGAGGAGACGGCGTCGCGGGCCGAGCCGGTGCTGGCCGGCGCCGTCGCGCGACTCCGTTGGGCGGCAAGCCATCTGGCCTTCGCGCTGCTGGGCAGCGCCTTCCTGCTGGCGGTGGCGGGAGCCGCCATCGGCCTGGCCGTTGGTCTGTCCGACGGCGACGTCGGCGGCCAGCTGCCCCGATTGCTGGGGGCGGCCATGGTCCAGGCGCCGGCGGTGTGGGTGCTGGCCGGCATCGCCACCGCGTTGTTCGGGCTGCTGCCCCGGCTGACCTCGCTGGCCTGGGCCGCGCTGGTCGTGTTCCTGCTGCTGGGCCAGCTGGGTTCGCTGTTCCAGCTCAGCCAGTGGGCGCTGGACCTCTCGCCCTTCACCCACCTGCCCAAGCTGCCCGGCGGCGCGTTCACCGCGACCCCGCTGGTGTGGCTGGTGGTCATCACGGTGGCGCTGACCGCCGCCGGGCTGGCCGGGTTCAGGCGGCGGGACGTGGGATAAGGCCGGCCAGCTCCCGCCATTCGGCGAGCGGAACGCGCCGGCCGGAGGTGAGCACCTGGACGCAGACGTGGTTCGCGCCGGCGTCCAGGTGCTCCCGCACCCGCTTGGCGATGGCGTCGGTGTCACCGGTGACGGTGATCGCGTCCACCAGCCGGTCGCTGCCGCCGTCGGCGAAGTCGGCGTCGGTGAATCCCAGTCGCCGCAGGTTGTTCGTCTGATGCCGGGCCGCCAGGTAGCCCCCGACGTGCGCCTTGGCCACGTCGCGGTCGTCGCCCAGGAACACCGCCTGCTCCACCGCCAGCAGCGGCTCCGGACCGAGGATCTCGCGGGCCTTGGCCGTGTGCTCCACCGGCACGAAGTACGGGTGCGCGCCCATGGTCTTGTCCGCCGCCAAGCGCAGCATTCGCGGCCCCAGCGCCGCGAGGGCCCGCCTTGGCTGCACGTCGAAACCCGACAACGGCGCCTTGTCCATCGCCTCCAGGTAGTCCCGCATGGTCTCCAGCGGCTGCGGGTCGTTCTCGATGAGCCCGTTCAGTATGGGCACCGCCTGCTGCTTGGGTGACCGGTGCCCGCCGATACCCAGCAGGAAACGCTCCGGGAACGCCTCCGTGAGCGTCAGCTGCGCCGCCGCCATGGCCAGCGGGTCACGCAGCGAGGCCCGGGCGATGCCCGTCGCCACCGCGATCCGGTCGGTGGCGTGCAGGAGCAGCGAGGCCTGGGTGAGGGCCTCCCGCCCGAACGCCTCCCCGAACCAGATCGCCCCGTAGCCGAGCTCCTCGATCTCCGCGGCCGCCGCCCGCACCGCGCCGGCCGGCTGCCCCTCGAACGCGAACGTCCACACGCCGATGCTGCCCAGATCCATGCTCGTCCCCCTAAGCTGAGGTGGCCTCCGGATAACACGATACGGAGGCTGCCTCCGCTTGCGCAAGGAGTATTCGATGCGTGCCGACGCCCGGCGCAACTACGAGCGGCTGCTGGCCTGCGCCCACGAGGCGTTCACCGAGCGCGGGGAGGATGCCGCGCTGGAGGACATCGCCCGCCGGGCCGGGGTCGGCATCGGCACGCTCTACCGGCACTTCCCCACCCGCGAAGTTCTGCTGGCGGCGCTGCTGGCCGACCGGCTGCGCGGCCTCACCGCGTACGCCGAACAGGAGCTGGACCAGCAGGAACCATGCGAGGCGCTGATCAACTGGATCAACGCCATCTGCGACCACGGCAAGATCTACCACGGCGTCGCCGCCGGTGCGATGGCCCAGCTGCTCGGCGACGGCGAGCGCGACAAGGCCCTGGTCGAGTTCGACGAGGCCTGCACGGCCTCGCAGGCCGCCGGCGACCGCGTGCTGCGCCGGGCCCAGGCCGCCGGCGTGGCGCGGCCCGACATCACGCGGGCCCACCTCACCGCCCTCGTGCACGGCCTGGTGCAGGCCACCAAGAACGAGCCCGAGCTGTTCGACCGGCTGCTGGCCGTGATGATCGACGGGATTCAGCGGGTGACGAGCCCCGCGTCGTAGGCGAGCAGGCCGATCTGGGTGCGGTTGGCACAGTCCAGCTTCACCAGCATCCTCGACACGTAGCCCTTCACCGTCGCCTCCGACAGGTGCAGCCGGGTCGCGATCTGGGCGTTGGACAGGCCCTCGCCGAGGCAGGTCAGCACGTTGACCTCCCGCTCGGTCAGGTCGGCGACCAGCGACAGGGCCTTGTCCCGGGCCGCCATCTCGGTCGCCGAGGCCGCGACCAGCCGCTTGGTCGCGGCCGGGGACAGCACCGTGTGCCCGTCCGCCGCCACCCGCACCAGGCTGATCAGGTCCTCCGGCGGCGTCGACTTGAGCAGGAAGCCGGCCGCCCCCGCCCGCAGCGACCGGATGACGTACTGGTCGGCGTCGAAGGTCGTGAGCGCCACGACCACCGGCGGCGCCGGCAGGCCCGCGATGCGCTCGATGGCCGTCAGGCCGTCCACTCCGGGCATGCGCAGGTCCATCAGCACGACGTGCGGCTGGTGCCGGATCACCGCCTCCACCGCCGCGGCGCCGTCGTTGGCCGTCTCGACCACGGTGATGTCGGGGGCGGAGCCGAGAATGGTGCGCAGGTGGGCGCACACCATGGGCTCGTCGTCCACCACCAGGACCTTGATCTCGTCAGCCGCCATGACTCTCCGCTGTTGGTACGAACACGGGCAGTACGGCATCGATCTCGAAGCCGCCGTCGGGTCGCGCGGCGGCGGTGAAGCGGCCGCTGACCAGCTCGACCCGCTGCCGCAGGCCGAGCAGCCCGGTGCCGGAGCCGCTGTCGCCGAGCTCGTGGTCGACGGCCTGGCCGGGCGCGCTGTTGCGCACGGTGAGACGGACCCGGTCGGCCCCGTAGCGGACGTGCACCCGGGTCCGGGCCCCGGGCGCGTGCTTGCGGACGTTGGTCAGCGCCTCCTGCACCACGCGGTACGCGGTGCGGCCCACGACCGGGGCCGTGAGCAGGGGATTGCCGTCCACAATGAGCTCGACGGCCATGCCGACGCCCTCGGACTCGGCGACCAGCTCGGCCAGGTCTGGCATCCGCACGGCGTCGGTCGGCCCGGCCACGTCCGACTCCGCGTGCGTGCGGAGCACGCCGACCAGGTCCCGCAGCTCGGTCAGGGCCTGGCAGCCGGCCTCGCGCAACTCCTCGGCGGCGGCCCGGGTGGCGTCGTCGGAGGCGGTGATCCGCAGCGCCCCGGCCTGCAACACCATCAGGCTCACCCGGTGCGTGACCACGTCGTGCATCTCGCCGGCCAGCTTCACCCGCTCGTCGGCCCGGGCCTGCTCGGCCAGCAGCTCCTGCTCCCGCTCGGCCCGCTCGGCCCGTTCGGTCAGGGCCTGGATCAGCTGGCCCCGGTTCTGGATGTACAGCCCGAACAGCGCCGGCAGCACGGTGAAGAACACGCCGCCGGTGACCGTGTCGAAGGAGGGGATCCACGGCCGGGTGGAGATCGCCACCAGCGCCGCGACCATGATCCACGTCGGCCATGAGCGCGGCTGCCGCTTGACCGCGATGCCGATGGCGAACGGGGTGGCCAGCGGCACCCACTGGGTGCTGGAGGTCGAGTAGCCGACGAACAGCAGCGGATCGGTGTAGGCCGAGCACACCTGGGCGATCGCCGTGGCCACGCACAGCGCCAGCGCCACCAGCGGGAACCGGCGGTGCCAGAGCAGCGCGATCGCCGCCGGCGCCTGGATCAGGGACTGCGACCAGTCGTAGAACGTGCGCGGCGGACCGTAACCGATCCAGATCATGAGCATGACCAGGACCACTGTGGCGAACGGCGACAGCAGGAAAAAGGCGTCGCGCCAGCGTGGTGCGGTCACCGTCCGACGATACCCAGCGCGGCAATCCGACATAAGTCGGCGCGGGACCTACCAAAGTATCGGCGGCCGACCACTTTTCGGGCTGTCCGCGGGCCCGGCCGTCCGAGTTGGATGGTGGTTGTTCGGGACGGCCGGAATCGGGGGGCTACGGCAAGTGCGGCAGATCGAGGAGACCACGGCCACACCCCCCAAGCCGGTCGTGGCGGTCGCCGCACTTGCCGTCCGGCCCGTCGCGATCGTCGCGGGCCTGCTCGGTGTCGCCTTGGTGGCCACCAGCGGCCGTTACGGCTACTTCGGGGACGAGCTGTACTTCGTGGCCGCCGGTCATCATCTGGACTGGGGCTATGTCGATCAGCCGCCGCTGGTGCCGTTCCTGGCGTTGATCGCCGACACTCTCGCGCCGGGATCCGTGGTGACGCTGCGAATTCCGGCGATGCTGGTGACCATCGGCGGCGTCTTCGTCGCGGCGATGATCGCCTGGGAGCTCGGCGGCAGCCGTCGGGCCCAGGTCATCTCGGCCGCCAGTTACGCCGTCGCGCCGTTCCTGGTCACCGGCGGACATCTGCTGGCGACGTCCACAGTGGACCCGTTCCTGTGGACGGTGATCACCTGGCTGCTGGTGCGCTGGGTTCGCACCCGCGCCGACACTCTCCTGCTCTGGGCCGGACTTGTCACCGCCGTCACGCTCCAGGCGAAGTGGCTGATCGTCTTCTTCTGGCTCGTCGCCGGCGTGGCCGCCCTGCTGGCCGGTCCACGGGATCTGTTGCGTAGCAAGATGATGTGGCTCGGGTTGGCCATCGTGGCGCTGACCTCCGTGCCGCAGCTGCTGTGGCAGGCCGCCCGCGGCTGGCCGCAGCTGGCGATGAGCGGCGCGATCGCCGACGAGGTGCGGGGCACGGTCGGCGGGCCCGTCGGTTTCCTCATGGTGTTCGCGCTCTTCGCCGGCATCGTGGGCATCCCGCTCGGCCTGTATGGCCTGTGGCGCACGCTTTCCCTGCCGCAGTTCAGGTTTCTCGGCCTGACGGCGATCGGGCTGATCGTCGTGTTCATCGTCACCGGCGGCCGGCCGTACTACGCCGGCGGCATCCTGCCGGTGCTGTGGGCGTTCGGCGCGGTCGGCCTGGACGGCCGGCGGCGCTGGGTGCCGTGGGTGGTCTGGCCGGCCTTCCTGGCCTCGGTCGCGCTGGCGGTGGCCTCGCTGCCGTTCATGCCGGTGACCTCGCTGCGCGGCGCCGACAAGAGCTTCTACGCCATCGACCTGGAGACCGTCGGCTGGCCGGAGATGGCCGACGAGGTCGCCGCCGCGTACCGGGCGCTGCCCGACGATGTCCGCGCGCACACGGCCATCGTCGGCGACACCTACTGGTCGGCCAGCGCGCTGGCGCTCTACGGCCCGGCGCACGGCCTGCCCGCCCCCTACAGCGCCAACCGCGGCTACTGGTACTTCGGGACGCCGCCGGAGAGCGCCACCACTGTGCTCTACGTCGGCGACAACCACGTGGCCGACATCCGCCCGCACTTCGCCACGGTCACCCGGGTGGCGACTGTGGACAACAAGCTCGGCATCGACAACGGCTACCAGGGCTCGCCGATCTACCTGTGCGCCGGCCGGGGTGAGCCGTGGTCGGTTCTGTGGCCGACTCTCCGTTTCCTGTGAGTTTATAGGGGTTGTCCGGGTTCGGATCGTCCCCGTTAGATGGTGCGCGGGGGCGGCCCGGATCGAGGACACCATGACCATCATCGCCAAGCCGGCCGTGGCCGTCTCCGCGCTGGCCGTGCGGCCGGTCGCGATCGTCGCGGGCCTGCTGGCCGTCGCGTTGCTGGCGACCAGCGGCCGTTACGGCTACTTCGGCGACGAGCTGTACTTCGTGGCCGCCGGTCATCACCTGGACTGGGGCTATGTCGATCAGCCGCCGCTGGTGCCGTTCCTGGCGTTGACCGCCGACACTCTCGCGCCGGGATCCCTGGTGGCGCTGCGTGTTCCGGTGATTCTCGCGACCGTCGGCGGTGTCTTCGTCACGGCGATGATCGCCCGCGAGCTCGGCGGCAGCCGCCGGGCGCAGACCATCGCGGCCGGCAGCTACGCCCTCTCACCGTTGTTGGGTCCCAGCGGACATCTGCTCGCGACGTCCACAGTGGATCCGTTCCTGTGGACGGTGATCATCTGGTTGGTGGTGCGCTGGGTCCGCACCCGCGCCGACATCCTGCTGCTGTGGGCCGGTGTGGTCACCGCGGTCGCGTTGCAGGTGAAGTGGCTGATCGTTTTCTTCTGGCTCGTCGCCGGCGTGGCCGTCCTGCTCACCGGGCCACGGGATCTGTTGCGCAGCAAGATGTTGTGGCTGGGCGCGGCGATCGCCGCACTGACCTCCGCGCCGCAGCTGCTGTGGCAGGCCGCCCACGGCTGGCCGCAGCTGGAGATGAGCGGCGTGATCGCGGCCGAGGTGCGGGCCACCGGCGGCGGCCCCGTCGGCTTCCTGCTGGTCTTCGGTCTGTTCGCCGGCCTCATCGGCATCCCGCTCGGCCTGTTCGGCCTGTGGCGGACGCTGCGAACGCCGGAGTTCCGGTTCCTCGGCATCACCGCGATCGCGATCGTCGTGGTGTTCATCGCCGCCGGTGGCCGGCAGTACTACCCGGCCGGCGTCCTGCCGGTGCTGTGGGCGTTCGGCGCGGTCGGGCTGGACGGCCGGCGGCGCTGGCTGCCCTGGGTGGCGTGGCCGGCGGTCCTGGTGTCGGCCGCGCTGGTGCTGGTCTCGCTGCCGATCCGGCCGGTCGACGCCCTGCGCGCCGCCAGCGCGAGCGACATCATGTACTACACGAGCATGGAGAGCATCGGCTGGCCGGAAATGGCCGACGACGTCGCCGCCGCCTACCAGGCGCTGCCCGCCGATGTCCGCCAGCACACGGCCATCGTGGGCGGCTCCTACTGGGCGGCCAGCGCGCTGGCGCACTACGGCCCCGACCGCGGTCTGCCCGCGCCCTACAGCGCCAACCGCGGCTACTGGTACTTCGGGACGCCGCCGGAGAGCGCGACCACCGTGCTCTACGTCGGCACCTACCGCATGGCCGACTTCCGCCCGCACTTCGCCACGGTCACCCAGGTGGGCAAGGTGGACAACGAGCTGGGCATTCGCAACAGCAACCAGGGCTCGCCGATCTACCTGTGCGCCGGCCGCGACCAGCCGTGGTCAGTGCTGTGGCCGGCCCTGCGCGCCCTGTGACGGCTCGTTCACCGTCCACAGTAGAGGCTCGCCGGCCGCGTAGCGCTTCAGGTTGTCGGTGAAGGCGATCAGCGAGCGCAGCATCATCTGCTGGGTCACGCCGGCGATGTGCGGGGTGGCGATCACCTTGGGGTGATTGACCAACGGGCTGGCCGGATCGGCCGGCTCGACCGCGTGCACGTCCAGGCCGGCCCCGCCCAGATGCCCGGATTCCAGCGCCGCCAACAGGGCTGCCTCGTCGACCAGCCCGCCGCGGGCCACGTTCACGAACAGCGCGCCCGGCTTCATCGCCGCGAAAGCGCTGGAGTCGAAGAAGTTCCGGTTGTGCTCGCCGAACATCAGGGCGCTGATCACCACATCGGCCTGGGCCAGCACCTCCGGCAGCTGGTCCACGCCGTACACCTGATCGACCTCGGCCGGGCCGCCCAGCTCCGGCCGCGCCCGCACGGCGATCAGCCGGGGGCCGAAGCCGGCCAGCCGCTTGGCCGTGGCGATGCCGATCGCGCCCAGCCCGATGATCGCCACCGTGCCGTCGAACAGCGCCCGCGACACCGGCTGCGACCACCGGCCCTCCCGCAGGGCCTGCCGGGCCCCGTCCAGCTCGCGGCTCAGCGCCAGCGCCAGCAGCACGGCGTGCTCGGCCACGCTGTCGGCGTTGCCGGTGACGTCGCCGGGCAGCCGCGACACCAGCACCCCGGCCGCGGTCGCGGCCTCGATGTCGACCGTCTCCAGGCCCACGCCGAACTGCTGGACCAGCCGGAAGGTGCCGCCGGCCAGCAGGTCGGCGTCGATCTTGGCCCCGATCGGGGTCAGCACGTCCATGCCGTCGGCCAGCTCGGCGAAGCGGTCCGGGGAGGTCTTGACCACCTCCCAGCCCGGCAGCAGCGTGGCGAACGGTTCCAACGGGTACTGGTCGAAGCCGATCAGGAGTCGCATGCCCCCAACCTAACTCCGGATCAGCCCTCGGTGATGGCCGGCGGCGAGGGCATCTGGTAGCCGGAGCTGCCGACGTTGCTCTGCAACGCCGACCGCCAGGCCCCACTGGAGATCATCTTCTGTAGCGCGGCGTCCACCTTGCGCTGTCCGTCGGTGTCGCCCTTGCGCAGGCCGATGCCGTAGGAGTCCTTGGTGAACGGCTTGCCGACCACCCGCAGCAGCTCGGGGTTCTGCGCGGCGTAACCGGCCAGGATCACGTCGTCGGTGGTGACGGCGTCGACGATGCGGGCCAGCAGCGCGGTGACGCAGTCGGAGTAGCGGCTGTACTCCACCAGCTGGGTCTGCTGGGCGAACTTGTCCTTCACCTGCTGGGCCGAGGTGGAGCCGGCGACCGAGCAGAGCTTCTTGCCGTTGAGCGACTGCGGCCCGGTGATCGTGGGGTCGTCCAGCCGCACCAGCAGGTCCTGGCCCACAGTGAAGTACGGGCCGGCGAAGTCGACCAGCTTCTTGCGCTTGTCGTTGATCGTGTACGCGGCCACAACCATGTCGACCTTGCCGCTGGTCAGCAGCGTCTCCCGGTCGGCGGGCTCGGCTTCCTTCCAGGTGATGTCGGCCGGGGCCACGCCCAGCTCGTTGGCCACGTACCTGGCCACGTCCACGTCGAAGCCCTGGTACAGGCCGTTGAGGGTCTTCTCGCCGATGCCCGGCTGGTCGTACCGGATGCCGATGGTCAGCTTGCCCTGCGCGGCAGCCCCGGACAGGGAGTCGGCCGGACCACCGGCGCCGCAGGCGGCCAGCAGTGCCAGCGCGGCGAGTGCGGCGGTCGCTCGCAATGATCCCCGCAGGCGCATGTCAGAGGTCCCCTTCAGGTCGAGGCGGCCTGCACTGCCTAACAAATCCAAGGCGGCCGAGTCCAATCGATCAGTGCTCGACTACGTCACACTCCATTACGCGCCAGGTTGGTTGACAGTTCAGTTGTGAGCTTCCGTCGCGGATGCGGAGCGCTCACGGCGCAGCTGGAGGTATTCGCGGACGACGAGCACGATGATCACCACATCGACGGCGGCGAAGATCGGCAGCGCGATCGAATGGGTCCGAACGGCCCGATAGACCTCATAGACGACAAAGGCCCCGAGCACGACGACGGCCACCGGGTAGAGCGGCATGATCTTGCGCAGCAGCGCCGCCACCAGCCCGAGCTTGATGACGGCGTGCAGCAGCAGGTAGCCGATGGCGAAGCCGCGGCTGCTGCCGTCGGCGAAGTTGTGGGCGGCGGTCTCCAGGTGCGTGGACAGCGTGCCGTTCGGGTCACCGAGCAGGTCCCGGGTGACCACCTCGTTGGCCAGCCCGGTGATCAGCATGGGCGGGACGAAGATCAGCACGATGCCCAGCACGAGCTGGCCAAGGCCGTCCAGCCCCTTGATCGCGATGGCGACCCGGAACAGCTTGTCGGTGGTGGTCGTGTTCGTCACGTCGACCAGGATGCTCTGGTCAGCGCGGTTTCGTGCGGCGAGTAGGGGTGGCGGTGAGCGGATCGTCCGGCCACGGGTGCTTGGGGTAGCGCCCGCGCAGCTCGGCCCGCACCTGCGGGTAGCCCTGCCGCCAGAACGAGGCCAGGTCGCCGGTGACCGCCACCGGGCGGCCGGCCGGGGACAGCAGGTGCAGCCGGACCGGGACGCGGCCGTCGGCGATGCGGGGCGTGTCGGTCCAGCCGAACGTCTCCTGCACCTTCACCGGCAGCACCGGGCCCTCGTCGGTGTAGTCGACGCGGATCCGGGAGCCCGACGGCACCTCGATCCGGTCCGGGGCCAGCTCGTCCAGGCGGGCCGCCGCCGGCCAGGGCAGCATGGTCTGAAGCACGTGCTGGGCGCTGATCCGGCCCAGGTCAGCGCGCCGACGGGCGGTCGACAGGTCGACATTCCGGATGATGTCGTCATCCGAGACCGCGGGCCAGGGCTCGCCGAGGGCGGCGTGCAGGAACTCCATGCGCTGCCGCTGCCGGGTCGCGTCCTGGCTCCAGCCGAGCAGGCCGATGCCCTCTCTGGTCAGGCCCTCGGTGAGCGCTTTGCGCAGTTGATCCGGGTCAGGATTGGCCAACGGGCGTTCGGCGAGCACGATCGCCCCGAGCTTGCGGACATGGCGGGCGACGACGTCGCCGTTGGCCCAGGTCACCTCGTCGGCCTCGGTCAGCAGCGCCGGGGCCGCCCGTTCGGCCAGCTCCTGGTCGGCCCGGGCGGCGAGCCGGATCCGGCCGTGCGCGCGGCCCGGCTCCCGGTCGGCGATCGCCACGGCCAGCCACTCACTGTCGTTCGGGCCGTCGGTCTCGACCGCGGTGCCGCCGGCCATCAGGTAGCTGCGCGAGCCCTGGTCACGCCGCCGCGCCAGCCGCTCCGGATGGGCAAGGGCGACGATCAGGGCCGGGTCGTCGGTGGTCTTCTTCGGCCCCTCGACCAGCTTGGCCAGCCTGGTGGCCTCACGCTGCCAGGCCTTCGGCTGCTCCCGGCGGAGTCTCTGGACGGCCGTCTCGACGTCGTTGGAGGTGGCCTGGCTGTCGTCGTCCAGCAGCGCTACGACCTCGGCCGCCGGCCGGGTGCCAAGCGCCTGCGCCCCGTCGAGCAGGGCCCGGCCCAGGCGGGGATGCAGGCCCAGCTCGGCGATCCGGCGGCCGCGGTCGGTGACGCCGTGGGCATCGAGGGCGCCCAGGGCCCGCAGCGTCTGCTGGCCGGCGGCGAGGGCGCCCGGCGGCGGCGCGTCCCACCAGGCCAGGTCGCTGCCGTCCGGAGTGCCCCAGCAGGCCAGCTCCAGGGCCAGTCGGGTCAGCTCGGCGGTGCGGATCTCCGGCTCGGGGTAGCGGGGGAGCGTCGCCTGCTCGTGCTCCGGCCAGCACCGGTAGACGTGGCCCGGGGCCTCACGGCCGGCGCGACCGGCCCGCTGGTCGGCGACCGCCTGGGAGACGCGGGTGGTGACCAGGCCGGACAGGCCGCGGCGGTGATCGGCCCGCGGCGACCGGGCCAGGCCGGCGTCGACCACCGCCCGGACGCCCGGCACCGTCAGGCTCGACTCCGCCACCGCGGTGGCCAGCACGATCCGTCTTTCGACGGTCTTGCGCAGCGCCTCGTCCTGGGCCCTGGCCGCCAGCCGGCCGTGCAGGGGGAGGACGTTGAGGTTCGGCAGTTGCTGCGTGACGCGGCGGATTTCCCCCACACCGGGCAGGAAAACCAGAACGTCACCGTCCGTTTCGGACAGTGCCAGGTGGATTGTCCGCGCCACGTGGTGCTCCAGGCGCTCGTTCCTCGCCGGCGGCACGTACGTCGTGGTGATCGGGAACGTCCGCGCGTGGGCCTCGATGACCGGGGTGTCGGGCCCGAGGATCTGCGCCAGTCGTTGCGCCGCAACGGTTGCGCTGGTCGCCAGGACGTGGAGATCGGGGCGCAGGCCGGCCCGGGCGTCGAGCAGCAGCGCCAGCAGCAGGTCGGCGTCGAGGTGGCGCTCGTGGCACTCGTCCAGCAACACCACGTCGACGCCGGCCAGCTCCGGGTCGTGTTGCAGGCGGCGCAGCAGCAGGCCCGAGGTCACCACCTCGATCCGGGTCTGCTTCGAGGTCCGGCGGTCGCCCCGCACCGCGTAGCCGACCGTGCCGCCGACCGACTCGCCCAGCAGCTCCGACATCCGGGCCGCCGCCGCCCGGGCCGCCAGCCGTCGCGGCTCCGCGACGACGACCCGGCCCGGCAACGCCAGCGGCACCAGCGTCGTCTTGCCGGTGCCCGGCGGGGCCACCAGCACCGTCGTGCCGTGATCGGCCAGGGCGGCGTTGAGCTCGTCCAGCACCGCTCGGACCGGAAGATCGGGGAGTCGCACCCCGCTAGCCTGCCGCAGACACGCCGATCAGCATGCCCACCAGGTAGGTCGCGCCGGCCGCGATCACGCCGAAGCCCAGCTGGCGCAGGCCGTTGAACCACCACTGGCGGGTCGTGAAGCGGGCCACCACCGCGCCCGCCGCGAACAGGCCGATGCCGCCGATGCCCAGGCCGGCCGGCAGCGACTCCCAGCCGAACAGGAACGGCAGCAGCGGGAACAGCGCGCCGATCGAGAAACACAGGAACGAGGAGATCGCCGCCACCAGCGGCGAGGGCTGGTCGTCCGGATTGACGCCCAGCTCCTGCTCGATGTGCACCCGGACGGCCAATTCCTCGTCGGCGTGAATTTCCTCGGCCACTTGGGTCGCGGTCGACTCCGTCAACCCCATTTCGGTGAACATCTGCACCAGCTCGGCCTTTTCCGCGGCCGGATTCTCGCGCAGTTCCCGGCGCTCGGTGGCCACCTCGGCCTGCACCGAGTCGTTCTGCGTCTGCACCGAGGCGTATTCGCCCAGGGCCATCGAGAAGGCCCCGGCGACCAGGCCGGCCATGCCCGTCAGCACGATGACGTGCGCACTCGCGCCACCGCCGCCGACCCCGGCCACCAGTGAGATGTTGGTCACCAGGCCGTCCATCGCGCCGAACACCGCCGGCCGCAGCCAGCCGCCGGACAGGTCGTTGTGGGTGTGGCCGACCTCGTTCTGCACAGTTTCGTCAACCTGGGTCACGATTGGAGGGTAATAGCCACCCGGGGTTCTGAGGAAAGCCTTGGGAAGCGTTGCCTAGCCTTAGCGTCATGCCACAGATCGATCCTGAACTCGCCCAGTTCGTCGAGGCCTTCCCGGTGGCCCGGGTGTCGGCTCCCGGCGCCGACGTGGTCGAAGTCCGCGAGGACCTCAACCGCCGCTGGCAGCGGATGACCCCGGTCGTGCAGGTCGGCGAGGTGACCGACCTGACAACCACGCCGGCGCCGGTCCGCGTCTACAAGCCGGTCCGCGGCGCCGTCGGGCTGCCCGTCGTGGTGTTCATGCACGGTGGCGGCTGGTGCACCGGCGGTCTGGTCACCCATGACGATCTGTGCCGTCGAATCAGCCGCTCCGCCCAGGCCGTTGTCGTCGCCGTCGACTATCGGCTGGCCCCCGAACACCCTTATCCGGCCGCCGTCGACGATTCCTACGCCGTGCTGCGCTGGGTCGCCGAACACGCCGCCGAAATCGGCGGGGACCCGAACCGGATCGGCGTCGCCGGGGACAGCGCCGGCGGCAACCTCGCCGCCGCCATCGCCCTGCTTGCCCGGGATCAGGGCGGGCCCGACCTGCGGTTCCAGCTGCTGCTCTACCCGTCGACCGGCGGCGTCGGCGACTTTCCGTCGCGGGCCGAGAACACCGACGCGCCCGTGCTCTGCACCGCCGACATCGAGGCCTTCCTGCGGCATTACGCCGGGCACGTCGACGGGCCGCCGCCCGCCACCCTCGCCCCCGCGCTGGTCCCGGATCTCTCCGGGCTGCCGCCGGCCTTCATCGCCACCGTCTGGCACGATCCGCTGCGGGACGAGGCCGAGGCCTACGGCCGGTTGCTCCAGGCGGCCGGTGTGCCGGCCGAGGTCGTGCGATTCGATCACCTCGTGCACTCGTTCGCCAGCTACGCGCCCCTGATCCCGGCGGCCGCCGACGCGCTCGAACGGTGCATATCGGCGTTGCGAAAAGGTCTTCTCAGCTAACGCCAAGATTCCGTCGGTAGCATTTCGCCAGGTACTCGGCCGCCGAGTGGGCCGGCCGGCGACGAGGAGGACGGTTCACCGTGGGCGCGGCCCAGAACAACAAGCGAAACCAGAACAAGGCCAATGCGGGTCAGCAGAAGTCGGCCCCGGGCCAGAATCACAAGCGCGACCGGAACAAGGCCAACGCCGCCCGGGCCGTCGCCGCCGCCCGCGGCGCCCGCAACGACCGCCGCAACATCGCCATCGGCGTCGTCGCCGTGATCGTCGTGGCCGTGGCCGTGATCGCCGCTGTGATCATCACCACCCAGCAGTCCGCGCCCCCGGCCGCCTCCGGCACCGACGGGATCAAGATCACAAACTCCAGCAGCCAGTACACCACCACCGTCGGCGACGACGGCACCGTCATTGGCGGGCCCGACACCGCCAAGGTCAAGATCGACGTCTACGAGGACTTCACCTGCCCCTACTGCGGCGAGCTCGAGACCGCCAGCGGGGCCCAGATGGCCAAGGCCATGGCCGACGGTCAGCTGCAGGTCAAGTACCACCTGCTCAACATCCTCGACGCCAACACCAAGCCCGCCGGCTACTCCACCCTGGCCGCCAACGCCGCCATCGCCGCCGCCAAGCAGGGCAAGTTCGCCGACTTCCACGCCAGCCTCTACGCCGCGCAGCCCAAGGAAGGCGGACCCGGCTACACCAACGACCAGCTCATCAGCCTCGGCAAGCGCCTGGGCATCACCGCCCCCCAGTTCGCCGACGACGTGAACAAGGGGGCGTACAACAACCTCGTCACCCAGCAGGTCACCACCGCCTCCGCCCCGCCCGTCAACCTTCAGGGCACCCCCACCGTCATGCAGGGCACCACCGCCATCCAGGCCCTCCAAGATCCCCAGTGGCTCGACAAGCTCCTCAACGCCTGACCCAGGGCCCCGGGGCGTTCACCCACCTGACCTGCGTGAACGCCCCACCCCACCCCCCGATTTCACTTTCCCGGGCCCCGTCGTGTAGTGTTTGCCCTACGAGATGAGGGACCTACCAACCCGGGTTTCGAATCTCGTTTCGGGGCTGTGGCGCAGCTGGTAGCGCATCACACTGGCAGTGTGAGGGTCAGGGGTTCGAGTCCCCTCAGCTCCACCCAATATGAATACAACAGATACGCCCCCTGACCTGGGAATCCCGGGACTGGGGGCGATCTTGTATCTCCGTCCCAAGTGGACAGTCGCACGCTCAACTGGAGCAAATCTGGAGCACGGCCCTGACCCTGTGCGAAACAGGGTCAACGTTTTGCTCCAGACTCGTGTCACCCACTTGGGGATTCTTTGCAGCGTATCTCTGACGCGCTGCCTGATGCGTTTGAATGCCCCGCCGGTACCCGCCTATCTAGATGGTGGCGTTCAGGGCCGGTGTGGCCACGTCAGGGCCTACACCGTTCGGGAAGTCGATCGTCATCTGGGCACGCGGGACGCGATGCTGGCCCTGTGGGGTTCCAAAAGTCAGCCACTGGTGCTGACCAGTAGCTTTACGCGGCCCGTTCGTACTCGTTGATCAGGCCTCCGAGGAGCCGCTGTCGCTTGATCCGCTGGAAGTCGAGGTTCGCTACGGGGTAGTCCGGCCACGGTGGGCGAAGCTCGCGGGACCGGTGCGGCCGTCGACCGTTGTAGTGCCGGACGTACTCGGCGAGCAGGGTGTCCAGATGCCGCCGGTTCAGGACCAGCACGCGATCGGTGAGCTCGGATCGGACCGTGCGGACGAACCGTTCGGCATAGCAGTTCGCCCGCGGACAACGCGGCGGAATCTTGACCGCCTTGATGCCAACATCAGCCAGAACAGCGTCGAATGAGGCCGCGAACTGGCCAGCCTGGTCGCGGACGAGAAACCGGAACTTGCCGACCCGCTCCCCCAGGTCCATCACGAGGTTGCGGATCTGCTGCGTGGTCCACCCGCCGTCCGGATTCGTTGTGGTGCCGAGGATGTGGATGTAGCGACTGCCGACCTCCAGCACGAAGAACACGTAGATGCGCTTCAGGGTGAGTGCGCAGTCGACGTGGAAGAAGTCACACGCCAGCATCGTCGATGCCTGGGTGCGCAGGAACTGCCGCCAGGTCGTGTCAGTGTGCCTGTCCGGCGCGGGAGGTACGCGTGCTCGTTTCAGGATCCGCTGGATGGTCGAAGCGCCGACCCGGTGGCCGAGCTTGAGCAGCTCACCCTGAATCCGCTTGTAACCCCAGTTGTGGTTCTCGGCGGCCATCCGCTCGATCAGCCCCGCGATCGCGTCGTCGACGGGTGGACGGCCATGGCGGTGTGGATAGGTCCACTTCGCCGCTACCAGGCGCCGATGCCAGCGCAGGACCGTGCCCGGGGTGACCAACCGGTGCAGCCGCAGCCTCGCAGGCAACAGACGGACCAACGCGGCGACCACAGCCCGGTCAGCCCAGTCCAAGCGAGGTCTCGGGTTACCCCTGCGCAGCACGGCGACCTCGTGGCGCAGCACCAGCAACTCGACATCCTTGGACGCCGACGATCTGCCGAGCAGCACCACCAGGCCCACCAGCCGGAGAAAGATCAGATAGAGCAGACGCAACGCCACGGCTGGCGATCATGCCCTGCCCGTCGCGTGTCCGTTACCGCAGGTCGAACGCGTGGACCGACTTCTGGAACCCCACAGGCCCACAGTGCTCGTGCGGGCACGCCGGCGCTGCACGTTGACTGATCGGCGCGGATTCCGTCCGAAGTGGACTCAGGCGCGGGTTCTGGTCTCCAGCACCGGCGGGCGGATTTCCCTTACGGCAACGGGAACCCCGCCCTTGGGCCACATGGTCGCCACGCCAGTGGGCTGGATCGGGTCGCCGACCGGGGCCAGCTCGGTCCGGCGGGCCAGCTCGGCGATCAGCGCGCGAAGCTCCAGCTCGGCGAAGGTGAATCCGATGCAGTGCCGGGGACCGCCGCCGAACGGAACCCAGCTGTAGGGCACCGGTTCCCGGTAGTCCGGCGCTGACGGGTCCCACCGCTCCGGCCGGAGTTCCAGGGCGTCCGGCCACAGCTGCGGCATCCGGTGCGTGACGTACTGCGAGTAGAGCACCTTGGTGCCCTTGCGGATGGTGTGCCCGGCGAACTCGAAGTCCTGCACCGAGGTCCGCCCGGTCAGCACGCCCGGCGTGTAGAGGCGCAGGATCTCCTTGATGGTCCAGCCGACGTAGTCCATCGCCTCGAGGTGCTCGTGGGTCAGCACGTCGTCGCCGGCCACCCGATCCACCTCGGCCCGCACCTTGGCGTAGACCTCGGGATGGGTGAGCAGCGCGGAGATCGCCCACCCGGCGGCCGAACTGCTGGAGTCGTAGCCGGAGGCGATCAGGCTGATCACCTGGTCGCGCACCTCGATGTCGTTGAGCTTCTCGCCGCCGTGCGTGCACGATCCGACCAGCACGTCGAGCACGTCGCCCTGGTCGTCCGGCGCGGCCTTGCGCCGGCGGATCTCGTCGTCGACCAGCGCGACCACCCGGCCACGGGCGATCATCGCGCGCCGGTATGCGGTGCCCGGCCAGTCGTGGTCGAACCGCATGAACGGCGACCTGTTGATGTAGTTCAGCGCGATCTGCAGGTCGTGGCCGATCTCGTCGGTGTGCTGCTTGAGGCGCTCGCCGAACAGCGACCGGATGGCGATCCGGCGGATGCACGAGCGCACGTCGGCGAAGGCGTTGACCGTCTCGCCGACCTGCCAGGTGTCGATCATCCGGTGGATCTCGTCGAGCATGGTCGGCACGTAGTTCTGCAGCCGCCGGTAGGCGAACGCGGGCTGGACCAGCGACCGCCGCCGCCGGTGGTCGTCGCCGTCGCTGACCACCATCGCGCAGCTGCCGACCACCGGGATGAGCAGGCCCAGCACGTCCCGCAGCAGGAACCTCGGCTTCGTCGGCGAGTCGGACAGCAGCAGCTGGTTCGCCTCGGCGCCGAACATCATCACGTACTTGGTGTTGCCGAAGCCGAACTGGCACACCGGACCGTAGACGCGGTGCAGTTCGAGCAGGGCGTCGTAGGGATTGCCGAGCAGTCCCTTGAGGTAGCGGGCATGCCCGGCCAGGCTCGGACCCGGCAGCCGGCCGGTCGCGCTGTCGGCGCTCATCTCTCGCCCTCCCACTCCTGTGCGGCGGCCGGGCCGTTGGTGACCGGCAGCCGCTGTATACCGAGATCGGTGTACAGGGCCCGGACCAGCGCGTACCGCCGGGCGACGGTCTTGACGTCATTCAGCCGGCCGTTCCAGTAGACGGCGACCACCAGGTCGAACAACGGGTCGACCAGCAGGGTGGAGGTGTTGCCGCCGGCATGGCCGTAGCTGCGGGCGGAGCAGCGGCGGCCGAGCACCAGCGGCTGCGTCATCACCCCGAGCCCGTACGCGAAGTCGGTGTCGACCACCGATCGGTACGGTGTGCCGGGCCAGTGCGTCGCGGTCAGCGCCTCGACGCTCGCCCGGCCGATGACCGAACCGCCGTTGTGCGCGCCGCGGTTCAGCAGCACCTCGCCGACCACGCGCAGGTCGCGCGTCGAGCCCCAGACCCCGACACCGGGCAGCGGCAGCGCGCTGGCCAACTGCATCGCCTCCAGCCCGGACTGCTGGTCGGGCGCGGCGACCACGGTCACCCGCTGCTCGGCCGGCAGCGCCCAGTCCGCGCCCAGGGTGGCGGACAGCCCGAGCTGGTCGAACAGGGCGCGGTAGCTGTCGCCGGAGCTGCCGCCGCCGAGCGTGTTCAGCACGCGGTCCAGCACGAACCAGTTGGTCACCGGGTTGTAGATCATGGCGGCGCCGGGCAGCGTCGTGGTCCTGGCGGCGCAGATCGCCGCCCAGATCAGCGCGTCGATGTCCGCCCACGACGTCACGTTCGCGCCGGACGGGTCGACCGACATCATCGGCTCGGGAATGCCGGTGGTGTGCGTAAGCAGGTCGCGCACCCGGACGAGTTCCTTGCCACCGCCGGTGAACTCCGGCAGCACCTCGACGACCGGCGTGTCCAGGTCGATCGTGCCCGCCTCCCACGCGGCGGCGAAGGCGATGGCGCCGAGCGGCTTGGACGAGCAGGTCCACGGCACCGTGGTGGCCATGGTCATCGCCGCGCCCGCACCGTTGTCCCCGGCGGCGATGTCCACCACTTCGCCGCGGTAGGACATCGACAGCTGCACGCCGGACTGCAGGCCGTGTTCGATCTCCGCGTCGAACAGGGCGCGAACGGTGCTCAGGTCGAGGTCGATGCCGACGGTCATGACGACGGGGCTCCTGGCAGGTCGGTGTCGGCGTCGGGGAAGACCAGCGCGTAGACATCGCGCAGCGACGCGGTGTCCCACCTGGCGACGATCTCCGCCTCGACGGCGACGTCGAACGGGTTGTGGGCGTGCACGTCGTCGAGCCAGGTCACCAGGGCGTAGTCGCCGACGGGCAGCTCGGCCAATGGCATCCGGTCCGGGGCGGGCGCATCCGCGCGCAGCGGGGCCACGAACTCATCGAAGCTGGGGCGTTGCCCGGTCATGACCCGTCGACCATCCACTTGACCACGGCCTCCAGCGACTGGAACGTCTCGAACGTCTCGCGCACCAACGCGTCCTCGGGGAACTGCGCGCCGAAGGTGTCCTCGAGGTCGAGGACGAGCTCGATCGCCACCATGGAGTCCAGGCCCAGGTCCGGGAGGGTGACCGTGGTCCAGTCCACGTCGGCGGGCACCCGCCGCAGGTGTCGTACCAGCACCTCGCGCAATGTGTCGGAGACGGGCCTTCGCGTTACCTCGACACCGTCCATCTGCGGTCCCCCGTCCCATTGGGAAGAACAATGCGGTGAAAAAACGCTGCTGTGCGGTATGGCTGTGGCCGACCTCGCCGTGCGGCCACCACGTCGTGGTCACCCTAGCCGTCGGCGGTGTCGCCGAGCACACGAAAACCTATGTATGGCACGGTGCTCAGCTCGTCGGCGGAGAACACGGTGGCGTTCTCGAAGCTCTCCGGGTTACGCACGGTGTAGGCACCGCCCTTGATCATCCGGGAGCCGAGCATGCCGCCGCCGGCGGACTCCGGCGCGGTCACCGGGTCGGCGCACCACTCGAACACGTTGCCGGTCATGTCCCTCAGGCCGAACGTGTTCGCCGGCGTGGCGCCGACCGGGCGCGGCAGACTCGCGGCCGGCGCGTAGGTCTTGCGGTCGAATTCGTCGCCGAGCGACCAGCGCAGGCCGCGCGAACCGGCCGCCGCGTAGTGCCACTCCACGACGGTGGGCAGCCGGCACGGCGTACCGATGCGGTCGCCCAACCATTCGCAGTAGGCCATCGCCCCGACCCAGGTCACGCCCGTGGCCGGCAGTTCGGCCAGGTCACGGTCGAACTCCACCGCGCCGGTCGCGGTACTCCGCAGACCGGTGCCCCTGGTGGCCGGAAAGCCGTGTAGCAACGGCGAAGCTGCCCGGTGCAGGTCCTGGTCGACCAGGTAAGACCAGTACTGCGCGACCGTCGTCGGCACGACCGCGAGTCGGAACCCGACGGTCGGTGCCGCGCCGGGCAGGGCACCCGGCGGCACGTCGGCGAACAGCGGCAGTTCTGCGGTGGTGACGTCGGCGCTCATCGGGGCAGCGCCACCCGGAAGCCGTAGACCTCGCACTTGGTGTCCTCATAGGCGGCCAGCCTGTTGGCCGGCCCGAGCGAGTCGGCCGGGTCGATGAACGAACCGCCGCGCACCACCCGAAACGCGCCACGGGCCGCGCCGCTGGGATTGCGCTGACGGTCGGGGGAGTAGGCGCCGTAGCGGTCCTGGCACCACTCGCGCAGGTTGCCGAGCATCTCGTACAGACCGGCGGCGTCCGGCGGCAGGCTGCCCACCGGCACAGGCGCGCCGTGCCCCGGCAGGAAGTTACCGGCCAGCGTCTCGCCGGCGCGGAGCTTGACCACGGTCGGGCCGGCGTCCGCGCAGTTCCAGCTGTCCGGGTCGACGTCCGTGCCGTCGCGCCGGCCTGCCAGGCAGGCCGCCTCCCACTCGGCCTCGGTGGGTAGCCGGTAGCCGTCCCGGTCGAGATCCGCGCCGCGCGCACCGATGTCGTAGACGGGACGCAGTCCCTCGGTCCTGGACAGCCAGTTGCAGTACGCGGCCGACGCCCAGAAGCTGATCTGGATCATCGGGTAGTCCGCGCAGCCCGGACGCAGCCGGAAACCGTCGGCGCGGTGGACGACAAAGCCCGGGTCGATGCAGTCGATCATCGTGTGATCGACGTCGGCGGGCGCATCGCGCAGAAACGCGTGGAAGTCGGCCGCGGAGACACACCTGTCGCCCAGCGCGAACGCGTCCAGCTCCACCTCGTGCGGCGGCTGGCCGCCGGCGGCCGGGTCGGCCGAGCCGATGGTGAGCACCCGCGCCGGGAACTCGACCATGCTGAAGTTCCGGTGCTCGACGAGCATGCCCACCCCCGAAGTCACGGCGCCCCTGGCACGCAAGCTTATCCGGGACCGCCTTGATTGGTAAGGTAATGGTGGTGACCGAATGGAACACCGTGAGCCTGATCGTTCCGCCGCACACCGAGAACTTCGGGGTCGGCGGCAAGCTGCCGATGCGGACCTACCTCGACCGGTTGACCGCCTATCTGGCCGCTGCGGAGAAGATCGGCATCGTCGGCGCGTTCGTCTATGACTTCCCGGTCGCCATGGACCCGTGGCTGGCCGCGTTCGACGTGCTCGCCTGTTCCACCGCGCTGCAGCCGATAGTCGCGGTCCGGCCGCACCAGGAGAGCGCGGAATCGGTGGCACGTCGGGTGGTTGACCTCGGCTATCGCTTCGGCAGGCCCACCCACGTGAACATCGTCGCGGGGGCGACCAAGTCGTCCCGGGCGGGCGGCGGCGCCGAGGACAAGGCGGCGGCACGGCGCGTGCTCGGCCAGTTCTCGGTCGACCTGGGCGCCGAAATCGACCGCCGGATCGACGCGGACGTCGAGCGCCCGCTGGTGGTCACGCCGTCCTCGTCGACGCCGGGTGTGGTGCCGTCGGACATCGTGCTGATGATGGCCCGGCCGAGGGAAACCCTGGCCAAGGACATCGCCAGGGTCCGATCGGAGCAAGGGGGCGAGCGCGTTTCCCTGTTGGTCGGCTTTGTGGTGCGCGACACCGAGGAGCAGGCCTGGGCGGCCGCCGCCGAGTTGTACCCGCACGACCGGCGGCAGGTGATCGCCGGCCGGATGTTCATGTCCCAGGTGGTGTCTAGCGAGCACGCCGCCAGCTATGCCCTCGGCGAGCAGCAGGACGTGCACGACGAGCGGCTCTGGTACGGCGCGCCGACCCGCGGCATCGATGCCCCCAAACTGGTCGGCTCCGCGGCGCAGGTACGCGAGTGGCTGCGTTCCTGCGCCGACATCGGCGTCACCGACATCATCGTCGACCTGCCGCCGACCGTGGCCGAGTACGAGCACCTCGGCGCGGTGTTCTCACCGCGGTAGGCGCCGATCAGCTCGGTCGGGTGTGGATCCGCAGGGTCCGGCGGGCAAAGGACAGGGCGTCGTCCACCGTGTCCGGATCCGCGGCGGACGCCAGCACCACGATCCGGCGGTCCGCGGACCACTTGGCCGTCGGAATCACGTCACCGACCTCGGCCAGCACGTCGGCCCGGATCACCGCCGGATGCGCGCGGACGGCGTCCACGCCGTCGATGGCGGTGATCCGACCCGGCTCGCTCAGCGGGATGTGGGCCGCGGCGCTGCCGAGCGGACCGGTCGGCGCGTCCGGCAGCAGCATGCCCATGGCGAGCCGCACCACCATCTCGAACCAGTCGATGCCGTACACGGGGCCGAGCAGCTCCATGAGGCGGTCACCGGGCGTGCGCACGGCGATCTCCATCAGCGTGGGCCCGGCATCGGCGAGCCGGAACTCCAGGTGCACGATGCCGGTGCTCATGCCGAGCGCGGCGAGTACGTTACCGCCCAGTTCGTTCGCCGCCGTGGTGACGGCGTCGTCAACCGGCAGGCCCATCCGGTGGCCCGTCTCGATGAAGTGCGGCGGGCCGGTGGTCTCCTTGGCGGTGAGGTTGCTCAGCCAGACCTTCCCGTCCCGGACCAGCGCTTCCCAGCTGTACTCCGGCCCGTCGATCGCCTGCTCCACCAGCAGTGTCTCGCCGGCCCTGCGCTCGACGGCGTCGGCGAAACCGGATTCGTCGACCACCAGCTCGACGCCGAGGCTGCCGCTGGACGACAGCGGCTTGAGCACTACGGGAAAACGGTCACGGGCCCAGTCGGCGGCCTCGGCGAGGCTCGGCGCGATCAGGTATTCGGGCTGGCGAATCCCGGCTGCCGCGAAACAACCCCGTTGCAGCGCCTTGTTCCGGGACAGCACGGTGGCACGCAGCGACGGGCCGGGCAGCGACAGCTCCTCGGTCAGCAGCGCGGCGGCCAGGACCTGTGGTTCGGAGAACGCCACCACACCGTCCGGCCGGCGGATCGCGGCCGCCGCCGTGGCCGCTTCCACCCAGCACTCGTCGGTCTCGCCCCTGGTCAGCGTCAGATGCTCGACCGCACCGTCGAGGGCGGCCGCCCGGCTCGGCGCTTCGACGGCGTGCACCCGCAGGCCCAGCCGGTGCGCGACGTCCAGATACGGCCGGCCGGTGATGCCGACGCCGATGAGGAGCAGTTCAGGCACTGGGGTCCTTCCTCGCGACCATCTGGTCCTCTCCCTGGTGGAGGGGTTGCGCCGGCGGGGCGACGGACACCCGGCTTACGATCATCGGCACGCATGCCCCCACGATCGCGAGCATAGCGGCCAGGCCCGCCCAGCCGATCTCGCCGGCCGGCATGACCACGGCCGTCAGCAGCCACGGTCCGATGATCATCGCGCCGGTGGAGCCGAGGCCGTACACCGAAAGGAAATAGCCGCGACTGGCCTCCGGCGACAGCTCGAAGGACAGTCCCCAGCCACCGATCGCCTGGTACACCTCGCCGATGGTCAGCGCGACCGTCGCGACCAGCACGAGAACTACGGTCACGGCGGGGTTGGTGGTCCCGGTCAACGCGACCAGCAGGCAGCACACGGCCAAGGCGATTCCCGCGCGGCGTTGCCGCGTCGCCGCCGATCGCAAGCCTTCGACGCCACGGCTCAGGCGCATCTGCAGCCCCACCGCGAGCAGCGTGTTGGTCACGACAATTGCGCCGATCAGCGGAGGTGGACCCTTCGTCGCGGTGGCCACCCACAGCGGCAGGCCGATGGTGAGGATCACCGCGTGCAGGTACAGCAGGCCGTTGAGCCCGGCCAGTACCAGATACCGTGGTCCGGGCCGGTTCCTGGGCCTGTCCTTGGCCACCGGGCCGGTCCGCTCGAGCTTGGCCGTGTCCACGCGCAGCAACAGCAGCGTCAGTCCGGAAACCACGAACGTGGCGGCGTAGCCGAAGACCAACACCTGGTAGACCGATCCACCGCCGACCGCGATGGCCCACGCCGCGGTCGCCGCGCCGAGGGTGAAGCCGACGTTGCGCACGATCATGATCGTGGACATGGTGCGCACCCTGGACTTGTCGCCGACCAGCGAGCCGACCAGGCTCTGCACCACCGGCGGCGCGGCCCATTCCCCGGCCCCGGCCAGGCAGGCCACCAGCAGGAACGAGCCGAAGTCGTGCACGAACGGATAGGCGATGAAGCACGACCCGCGCCAGAACTGCAGTCCCACCAGCATGGGCCGGGCGCCGACCCGGTCGGAGAACCGGCCGATCGGCACCGAGCAGAGGAAGCCGACCACGCTGGCCAGTGACAGGCCGAAGCCGACCTGGCCCGCGGTGAGGCCGACGCCCCTGGTGAAGAACAGCGCGGAGCCGGTGAGGAACATGCCGGTGCCGAGTGAGTCGATGAACGACACGACCAGCAGCCGCCGGGTGGCCGGCTGGGCCGGCAGCCAGCCGAATGCGACGCCGGCCAGCCGCTGCCGGCTCAGTGAGCCGTGTTGGCGCCTGTCTGCCATGGTCGAGCCAACCTCCCGATACGTTCCCGCGAACATAGCGTGCGACGGGCCGGACCAGCGTCCTGTTGGGCGAAGTGCCGTGCGCTGTCGCGCGGTCGGGGTGTGGTCGACAACTCCGGCGGTCCCGGGGTAGAAATGCGCCTGGTCGGGTCCACGGTGTGGGGGAGGAACCGTTGCGTGACGCACGATTCGCGACGTTGCTGACGCTGGACGAGCAGTTCCTGCAGAACCCGCACGAACTGTACGGGCGGCTGCGCTCGGAGCAGCCAGTGCACGAGGTGATCCTACCGCGCGGCATCAAGGTGTGGCTCGTGACGCGCTACGACGACGTGCACACCGTGCTGACCGAGCCGACCATCAGCAAGGACATCGTCAGCGCCGTGCCGTTGCTGGAACGGCACACCACGGCCGAGGAACCCCAGTCCTACGAGGCCGAGCTGGCGCTGGCCGGACACATGCTCAACACCGATCCACCGGACCACACCCGGCTGCGCGCGCTGGTGAACAAGGCGTTCACCGGCCGCCGGGTCGAGCAGCTGCGCGGCCGGGTCGAGCAGGCTGCCGACGAGTTGCTGGACGCCATGGCCGACCAGGACGAGGTCGACCTGCTGCCGGCCTACGCGTTTCCGTTGCCGACCACGGTCATCTGTCAGCTGCTCGGCGTGCCGGACAGCGACAAGGACGAGTTCCGCGACGTCTCCATCACGATGACCTCGGCCGCGCAACACGAGGAGATGGCGGACGCCGCCATGCGGATGGCCGCCTATCTCACCCGGTTGGTCGAGTCGAAACGGGAAAACCCGGCCGACGACCTACTTTCCGCACTGGTGAATCCCAGCGACGACAACGAACGGATGACCTCGGCCGAGCTGCAGTCGACGGCGTTCCTGCTGCTGGTCGCCGGACACGAGACGACGGTGAACCTGATCGGCAACGGCGTGGCGATGCTGCTGCGCGACCCGGAGCAGTTGGCGGCGCTGCGTGCCGACCCGTCGCTGATGCCCGGCGCCGTCGACGAGATGCTGCGGCACGAAGGCCCGTTGAACATCGCGACATACCGGTACACCACGCAACCGCTCCAGCTCGGTGACGTGCTGATCCCGGCGGGGGAGTTCGTGATGGTCTCGCTGGCGTCGGCGAACCGGGACCCCGCCGTGTTCGACGACGCCGACCGGTTCGACATCACCCGCAACGCGACCGGCCACATGGCGTTCGGCTACGGCATCCACTACTGCGTCGGCGCCCAGCTCGCCAGGATGGAGGGCGAGATCGCGATCGGCAAGCTGCTGGACCGGTTCCCGAAGCTGGCCTTCGCCCGGGATCCCGGGGAACTGCGTTGGCGGCCCAGCACGCTGATGCGCGGCCTGCAGACGCTGCCGCTCCGCCTGCGCTGACGGGGGCGGACGTCAGCAGAAGGGTTTCCAGTCCTCCTCGGTCAGCGCACCCGCGACGACCGGGGACATGTCGGCGAGCTGGGCCCGAAACGTGCTGTTGTGCGCCAGCACCTCGTCGTCCCGACCGAGAAGCGGACTGTCCTCGGTGAGATCGAGGAGCCACAGGGCGCGCAGTTCGGCTCCCCGCAAGGCTTTTCCGTCGGGGGTGCCGATGCCGGCGTGTAGCCAGCGCACGCCCGGCATGTGCGCGGGCGTGTAGTACGCCAGGTTGAAGTACTCGGCGACGCCGCGCAGGCGGTCGTAATCGAAGCCCGCTGCCCGCAGGTAGACCGTGTCGCCGTCGCGGACGTAGAGGATGCAGCCGACCGGCTGCTCGTCGCCGACGGCGCACAGCAGAACCTCCGCCCGGTCTCCGGCCAACTCCGCGTGCTTGCGGAAGCCCTCGATGTAGGACTCCGGGTCGGCCGGAATGCCGTAGCGCTGCTCGGTGCGCGCGGTCAGCCTGCCGACCTCGGCGTACGCGTCGGGCAGGGCACGGCGCTCAACCCGGTAGCCGGCCTCCTCGAACCTACGGACCTCCGTGCGGATCCGGCGTCGCAGCTTACCCGAGCGGGCGGCGAGCCAGCCTTCCCAGCCGCCTTGCGGAATCTCGATCCAGGCATCGGCGGCCAGTGCCACCGGCATGGTCCGCACGCCGGCGGCGCGCAGCGCCAGCACGTCCGGAGTCGTCAGGTACAGCGCGACGCGTGCGCCGTCGGCGGACGGCAGTGGCAGCGACCGCACCGCGTCGAGCAGTTCGGCGGCCGCCGTCGCCTCGTCGGTTCCCGGTGTGCGCAGCAGGTGCGCGAGGTAGCCCCGGCGTTGCCCGACGAGCAGCCCGTGCGCCGGTGGGCTCGGCAGACCGCGCTCGGCCAACAGTTGCGGCCACTTCAGGTGTGGGTTGGGCAGGTCGTCGACATCGGCCACCGCGGCGACCGGAACCGCCGCCCGGCCACCGCTGCTCACGTCCAGGTGGATGCCGCCCGACACCGCCCCCGGCTCCAGCGCGACCAGTCGCAGCCAGAAGGCCGACGAGTAGAAGCGGTTGTCGGCGAGCTCGTCCCACTGGCCGTCGGTCTGGCCGCCGAGCGGGTCGGTGAAGTAGTCCAACTCAGCCCCCTTTGCGTGATACTTGGTGCACAGGCGCTGTACTACTGTACGGCGCATGGCTTCATCTCCCCGGGAAAACGGCCAATACCTGCTGTTGTTCGGTGCGGCCTCAGCACAACGGGAACGCGCGGCCGTAGCTGCCCTGCGGGTGTTCGACGGTCCGATCGCCACGATCGCCCGCACGCCCGCCGTGCGCGGCGCCAAGTTCTTCGACCACGTCCTGATCGGCGACTTCAGCGACGCGGACGACTCGCTGCGCGCGACACTGGAGTTCGAGCGGCGGACCGGGATGACCCCGGCCGGCGTGGTCCCGTTCTTCGACCCCGGCCTGCTGCCGGGGCTGGCCATCGCCGAGCACTACGGGATCCCGTTCCTGTCCCGCGCGGCCGTCGAGGACTCGTCCATCAACAAGAACCGGATGAAGGACCGGCTGCTCGCCGCGGGCGTCGCCACTCCGCGCTACATCCAGGTGGACGGGCTCGAAGCGGTGCGCAAGGCCGTCGCCGACATCGGTCTGCCGTGCGTCGTCAAGCCGTCCGCGTTCGGCGGCAGCCTCGGCGTGCAACTGGTCAACGACGAGCGCGAGGCCGAGGAGGCCTACGCCTACGCCAAGCGGATCATCGACGAGCACTCCTCGGTGTTCACCGTGAAGAACCGGGCGATCCAGCTGGAGGAGTTCTGCACGCTGGCCGACGAGGTGTCGGTCGAGGTGCTCAACCACCACGAGCGGCGGACCGTGATCGGGGTGACCGACAAGACCCTCGGCCCCAAGCCGTACTTCGCCGAGATCGGCCACCGGGTGCCGAGCGTGTACTCCGGCCGTGCGGACGTGCTGGACCTCGCGCTGCGCGCCTGCGCGGCCATCGGCCTCGACCACGGCGTGGCACACGTGGAGATCCGGCTGGAGGGCGACGCACCGCCGCAGATCATGGAGGTCGGCGCCCGCACCGCCGGCGACGGCATCCCCGACCTGATCGAGCTCGCGTACGGGATCTCGCCGTACGAGCTGCACGTTCGGTCCTATCTGGATCAGTTGGACGGCGAGCTGCCCGGACTGCCGGCGTTGACACCGACCGGGCTGGCGGCTGTCGCCGTGCTCAAGGCCGCGCCGGGGCGGGTCGACGCGGTCGGCTCAGCCTCTGTGGTCGACGAGGCGGTGACCACGTACGAGGTGTCCGCCGTGCCCGGCAAGACATCCAGCGGGACCCAGGCCAACTACACGGACCGCGAGGGCTACGTGGAGTGCTTCTGGCCGGACGCCACCCCCGAGTCGGTGCCGCCGCGTGCGCACATCGACATCGCCGACGGGATCTCCGGCCAGATCTTCACCGTTTCGCCGTAAGGGCGCCGGTCGACACGGGCCGCGGGCTCGGCCTAGCACCGAGCCCGCAGGTCGCGGTAGACGGCGTCCACCAGGGCGATCCGACGGGTGACCGCACGGACGTCGGAGAGCCTGCGGTTCCAGTACACGGCGATCACGATGTTCCACTGCGGATCGACCAGGAGGGTGGAGTTGTTGCCACCGGCGTGACCGTAGGTGCGGTACGAGCATTCCTTGCCGAACAGGTGCGGCAGCGTCATGAAACCGAGGCCGTAGTCGAAGTCGGTGGTGGACAGCACCCGCCGGGACTGGCCGAGCCAGTGTGTGGAGGTCATCGCCTCGACCGTGGCCGGCGCGAGCAACGGGTTCGCGTCGTCCTCGGCGCAGGCGAGCAGCGCGTCGCCGACGACGCGCAGGTCGCGCATGGTGCCCCAGACACCGGTGCCGGGCAGCGGCAGCGCGCCCGCGACCGACGTCCGCCGCAGGTTGGTCTCCTCCTCGGGCACGGCGACACAGCGCACGATCGCCGCCGGATCCAGGTCGGGGGCGCCGAGGGTGGCGGACAGCCCGAGCAGCCGGCAGGTGGCGCGGTAGCTGTCGCCCGGCGCGCCGCCGTCGATCGCGGCCAGCAGCCGGTCCAGGGTGAACCAGTTGGCGATCGGGCTGTAGTTCATCCCGGTGCCCGGCGGCCGCACCGGCTCGGACGCGGTGATCACCGACCAGATCATCGGCTCCAGCTCCGCCCAGGACGGCAGTGTGGCGTCGCCGGTGTCCAGGCTCAGCAGCGGGTCCGGCACACCGCTGGTGTGGGTGAGCAGATCTCGGATCCGCACCGCCTGCTTGCCGGCGGCCGCGTAGTCGGGCAGGTGGTCGGCGACGAGGTCGTCCGGGCGCAGCCGACCGGCGTCCCAGGCCCGGCCGAACGCGATCGCGCCGATCGGTTTCGACGAGCAGGTCCACGGGACGACGGTGGCCGCGGTCATTGCCGCGCCGTTGCCGTTGCCACCGACCGAGATGTCGTGCGTCACGCCGGCGTGCGAGATCGACAGCTGGACGCCCGCGTCCGGACCCTCGGCCAGCTCGGCGTCCAGAATGTCGCGCAGGCAAGGAAAGTCAGCGAGTAAGTCATCGGCCATGGGTTCACGTTACCGACTGGCTTTCGCCCGTCGAGGGGATACGCCAATCTTCCGCGATCCCGCCCTGTCGTCATGGCCGGCGCAGCCCGGCGCGAGTACCTGCGGTGCGCTGCTGTGCGGCGGCGCGCCCGTGTCGATCCGCCAGGTCGGGCTGCGGACCGGCGGGCACGGCGAGCAGGCCGTGTGCCCACAGTTCGTAGGCACGGTCGACATGCAGGCTCCACCGGTCGTCGGGCAGCCGGCAGGCGGCGCTGATCACCTGGCGGATGGCCGGCTCAGGGGTGCCGGTCCAGGCCCCGCCGGTGATCACGAAGCCTGCGGCCCGGCCCGGATCGAGCAGGTGCGGTCCCGCGCCGTCGGTCATCCGTCGAAGTGCCAGGAACAGACAGGCCAGGAACGCCGTCGACGGCGTGAGCGCATCCTCGACGCCCTCGCAGATGTCCTGGTACAGCGCCCGATGCCGGTCCGATGCCACCGCGGCAACCAACTCGAACAGGCCGGGGTCGGTGGCTAGCCGGTGCCGGAGTCCGGGCAGTGAACCGGCCACGCCGAGGTCGGTGAACACCTGGCGGACGATCGACTCACCGGGCGAGATCCGCATCGTGTGCTCGACGCGAAGTTCCGCGCAGTACACGACATCCGTGGTCGCGCCGCCGACGTCGACCAGCACGAACGGCGTCGCGGCCGGCACTATCGGCTCGGTGGTCAGCCTCGTCGCGGCCAGTCCGACCACCGCTGGCGTTGGCCAGATCGGCGTGTCGCAGATGCCGGCCAGCGCCCGCAGTCCTTTGCGGTCGACGAGATCGCTGAGATATATGTGGTGCAGCAGGTCGGTGAGTCCTTGCATGACGGGACTCAGCCGCCCGTCGAGCACGTTGGCCACCACATGGTCGACCGGCAGCCCGGCGACGATGTCCGGCGCGTCCGCCCCGGCCCAGACCAGCACGTCGTGCGGGAAGTCGGCGAGCTTGGCGTCGGCAAGGGCTTCGCACAGGTACCGGTGGTCGGCGCCGTCCACGCCGCCGACCAGCACCAGCAGGTCGACCGCCGGCACCGGCTCGGCCTGGTGATCCGCGCCGAGCAGCCGTTCGTACCCGACGTTGGCGCCGGCGGCCACCACGGCCCTGCTCGCCGCGGCCACGCTGTGCCGACGGGACAGGCCGAGGACACCGACTCGCACCCCGCCGTTGGCCGAGCTGCAGATCCGCAGGTCCGTCGGGGCGGCACCACCCGCCCGGCGGTCCTCGATCAGCGCGCGCACCTGGTCGCCGGGCACCAGATCCGGTTCGCGCGCAACGATCTCCACCGCGCCGAGTCCGCGACCCGGTTCGTGCTCGCACAGCTTGACCACGGTGCTGCCGACGTCGACCAGCAAGGTCCTCATACCAGTAGCCGGATGTCGCGCAACAGTTGCTCCCACAGTTGGCCCTGCTCCGGTGACCGCTGGCCGTGCAGCCGGCGCTCGCGCCGCAGGTCCTCGGCGGAGATCGGCACGGCGGCGGCGTCGAGGATCCGGATCCGACGGTCGCAGCCGCGTCCGGTGATCAGCCGGCCGGCGTTCTGCTCGTGCGGCGCGAACGGCACGTCGATCGCCCCGGTGAGCACCGCCTGGTGCACCGACGACAGCAGCGCGGTCGTCGGCAGCGCGAAGATGTGCTCCAGCACGTGTTCGACCTCGCTGCCGATCAGGTCCCGCTCCTCGTCGATCGCGTCGTTGTCGACAGTGGTGGCGTCCGGAAACATGTCGAGCACGTAGCGGACCGCGCGAACGGCGGCCGCGTTGCCGTCGATGCTCGGGATGCCCAGCGCCTCCTCCGGCGTCTTGATCACGACCTTATCCGCGCCGGCCAGCCGGCTGACCGCCGCGGACACCGCGATCAGCTGCCAGGCCAGCGACGCCTCGGTGGGGAACGCACCCATCCACTGGTGGTAGACGAGGCTGACGTGGACATCGGGAAAACCGAAGCGCGCCAACAGCTTCGCCGACATGTGCCGGAGCACGTCGGCCAACGCGACATCCTGCTCGAAGCTGCCGGTCTGCCCGAAGCTCACCGCGAACGAGCGCACGCCCTGTTCAGCGGCCAACAGCAGCTCGCAGAGCTGGACCACGGCGGTGATCACCGGCGGGACCAGCGTCGCGGTCAGCGGTCCGAACGACTCGCGGTGCACCGGGGCGTCCGCCGGGCCGGTGACCGCGCAGAGCCGGTCGACGTACTGCCAGTGCACCAGCGCCCGTTCCAGCGGGAACCCCCGGGAGTACGGCAGCGTGTAGCTCAGTCCACCGCCCTCGATCTCGGTGATGCCGGCGGCGAGCGCGATCTCGGCCAGCAGCCGGGCGTCCGGTGTGCCGTGTCGCAGGCTGATCGGCCGCTCGATGCCCTCGAAGACGCGCCGGGTCAGCTCGACCCCGTGACTTGCCAACGGGTAGCCATTGAGCAGGTCACGGTCCTCGGCCAGGCCGGCGGCCAGCAGGTCCGATGCGGTCCGGTAGTCGTTGTGCCGGGTGTGGCTGTCGATGGTGAGCGGGAGGAAGTCGGCGCCTGCCTCGTCGAACGCCACAGTCAGCGCACGTTGCTTGGCCACGGACGGGAATCCGCCGCGCGGCTGGATGAACGGCCGCTTCCGTGGCCGCCGGTAGGCCAGCGACGCGAACCTGGCGCGGGACAGCGCGCGCAGGTGCTCGTCCGCGGTGCCGACGTGCAGATCATCGGCGCCGTACCGCCCGATCAGCCGCGCGCGTTCGTCGGCGATGTGCCCGATGCACGCGCGGTCAGTTGGCGGCGACATGACCCAGATCCTGCTTGAGCGCGTCGAACACCGTCCGGAAGCTCGACGGTTGGTGGAACACGCGATGGAAGCCGTGGGACCGGAACACCTGCTGGATCTGTTCGGCGGGCCTGATGCCGATCACCAGGTTTCCGCCAATGTACAGCAAGATGTCCGAGAGTCCGCGTTCGGCGAAGCGTGCGCCGAAACCGGCGCACGACTTCTCGCCCTCACCATTGATCGAGGCCACCAGCACGGCACGGGCTCCGGTCTCCAGCACCGCGTCGGCGAAGTCGTCGACGTCGTTGTTGGTGCCGATGTTGTACGGCCGGAACCCGTTCTCCGCCATGCCGATGGCCAGGATCCGGTTGGCGACCACGTGGATGTCGTGGCCGACCAACCCGAGGATCACGCCAGGCCCGGATGGCTGCTCCCGCGCCACTATTTCCGCAGTGTCGGCAGGCCGAGCAGTTTCGGACCGTCCGTCCTGCCCTCCTTCTGCCCCGGCTTGTCGAAGTGCCGGAAGCAGGAGAAGGTCTCCTCCTCGTGCTTGGCCTGGATGAACGCCTGCAGCCGCGGGCTGGACTCGTAGATCGTCAACATGTCGGTCGTGAGCACGTTGCCGATCACGTCCGGGTTGCCCAGCTCGCAGATCATCACGTCGCCGTTGGAGTGCAGGTGCAGCTGCGCCTTGCCCTCGATGCAGCTCGAGTAGATCACGCCGGGGTCCTGGAACAGTGGCTGCAGCCGCTTCCAGTGCTCGGTGCCCGGCCGGAAGTAGGCCGACAGGCAGCTGAAGAACAGTGTGCAGTTCGGGTCGCGGTTCTCGACCAGCCGGGCGATGGAATCGCAGATCCGGTCGTGCGAGAGGGTGTTCTCGTAGCCCTGGTGCAGGCTCGGGATCTCCATCTGGATCTCGTGCTTGCGGACGCCGAGTTCCTGCGCGGCGAACGTGTGCACCTCGGCCATGGTGTGCTCGGTCTCGTTGAACAAGATCGTCTCGACGACCGCGTCGATGGACGTCGATTCGACGGCCCGCTTGATCGCCTTGACGATCTTCGGGAACATCTTTTCGGTCACCCGGTAGAATGCCGAATGGCTGGCCGCGTCGACGTGGTTCAGCGAAAAATGCAGCACGCCGAGCCCGGCCGCCTCGAGCCGGTCGAACTTCGAGTCGTCGAGCACTGTGCCATTCGAGTTGATCTGGGTCGCGATTCCGCGCTCGGTGCAGTACTTCACGATACCTTCGCAGATATCGAACTCGAGCAGCACCTCGCCGCCGGAGAGCTTGACTCGTTCGAGATCGGGCAGGCTGTCGATCACCCTGGCGACGTCGTCGACCGAGAGGATCTTTCGCTCGAGCAGGTCGTAGGCCCCGCAGTAGTCGCACCGGAAGTTGCACCGGGACGTGACGCCGATTTCAAGAGCCCGCAAATTGCCGGCGCCGACCTTGGCCATCTCTAACGACTTGAACGCCACAGACCCCCCAAAGTCCGATACGAAATATCGTTATGTTACACGCTACACTCCGCCGTGCATGCGACGCAAGATGTTTGAGTTGTAACGGATGGTAAAGACCCCTGGAAGGGTGTGCCCTGCATGGATCAGGTCGGACTACTCCACGCGGCGCAATTTTGTGGAACTCCCCTGTACGTTTACGATCTTGCCGAAGTGCGGGCCCGTACCGCCGAGTTGCTCGCCGCGTTGCCGGAACGTTCCAAGCTGCTCTATTCGCTCAAGGCGAACCCGCTCGAACCGCTGGTGTCACAGGTGCGGGCCGCCGGCTGCGGTGCGGAAGTCTCCTCGCTCGGCGAGTTGGACGTGGCGCTCGCCGCGGGCTTCGACGCGGCCGAGGTGCTCTACACCGGCCCCGGCAAGTCCGATGCCGAGGTGGCCGCCGCTGTCGAGCGCGGTGTCACCTACTTCTCCGCCGAGTCGTCGGTAGAGTTGGCGCGACTGGGCCGGGCCGCGACCGGGTCGGGATCGGCGCTGCGGGTGCTGCTTCGGTTGCAGCCGACCGATCGTCCCGCGTCCGGGCTGTCCATGGCCGACGGCCGACAGTTCGGCTTCGAGCCCGAGGAAGCCGTGACCGCATGGCGGGCGGCCGGCGCCGGCGCGCTGGTCGTGGAGGGTTGCCACGTCTACCTCGGCTCGCAGCTGGGCACCGTCGAGCACCTGCTGGCCGGGTTCGCGCATGCCAAGCAGGTCATCGACAAGGTGTCCGACGCCGCGGGCGCCGCGCCGAGGTTCGTCGACCTCGGTGGCGGGTTCCCATGGCCGTATGCGGTGCGGGGGACCGGATGCGAGCTGACCGACCTGCGTACCGGGCTCACCGACCTGCTCGCCGACTGGACCGCCGGATCCGCTCCACGGGTGGCGTTCGAGACCGGCAGGCGGATCACCGCGTCCGCCGGGCACCTGCTCACCACCGTCGTCGACGTGAAGGAACGCGCCGGCGGCGTGGTGATCGTGGTGGACGCCGGCATCAACGTGCTCGGTGGGATGGCCGGGCTCGGCCGGGTGCTGCGGCCGAACGCCACGTTCGACAACCTTTCCGCCGACGGCGACCGCGATCCGCTCACGGCCGACGTGGTCGGGCCGCTGTGCACCCCGCTCGACCGGCTCGCGATGCGCACCGAACTCGCCACGCCGCAGGTCGGCGACGTGCTCAGCGTGCCCAACGTCGGCGCATACGGCCCCACCGCCAGCCTGACCGCGTTCCTCAGCCGCCCGGCGCCGCCGGAGTTGGTGTTCGACGGCGACGAACTGGTCGGTTCCTGGCAGCTGACCACCACCGCGTTGCCGAAGCCGGTCCAGTTCTCGAAGGTCGGCACCCACGGCTGACCGTCACGGCGATCGCCACTTTCTCCTGTCGCCGTCCACGGGCTGACGGTAGGTTGTCTCGGTGACTACGCCCCACTTGTTCACTGTGCATGCGTTGGTGCACAGCGCCGCGGACACCTTCGGCAGCACGACGGCCGTGAGCGACGGCGCGGCGTCGCTCACCTTCGCGGAGCTGCAAGAGGTGTCGCTGGCCACGGCTGCCGCACTGCGGGCCAACGGCGTCGCGCGCGGCGACCGGGTCGGCGTCTGCATGGCGAAATCGGTCGACCAGGTGGTGGCGATCCTGGCCATCCTGCTCGCCGACGCGGTGATCGTGCCGATCCTGCCGGGTCTGCGGCGCGACAACATCCAGCACATCGTCCGGGACGCCGGCATGCGGCTGTCGATCACCGACGAGATCAGGGCCGACGAGTTGCGGGACTCGGTGCCCGAACTGCCGTTGCTGTTCGGCACCGACGCCGACGCGGAGCCGGCGGTCGTGCTGCCCCGGCTGCGCGGCCGCGGCGACGCCGTGCCGCAGCGGGCCATCAGCGAGGACCTGGCGGCGATCATCTACTCCTCCGGGTCGACGGGTCGCCCCAAGGGAATCATGGTGACCCACCGCAACATCTGGCACGGCGCGCAGATCGTCGCGCGCTACCTCGGCACCCGCCAGGACGACCGCATCGGCTGCGTGCTGTCGCTGAACTTCGACTACGGCCTCAACCAGCTCTGGCAGTCGCTGCACACCGGAGCCCGGCTGTGCCTGTACGAACTGGTCTTCCCCGCCGATCTGTTCCGGTTCGTCGAGGCCGAGCGGATCACCGTGCTGCCGGTGATGCCGGTCATCATCACCCGGATGTTCGATCCGCGGTTGTTGCGGCGCAAGCCGGAGCACGACCTGTCCGCGGTCCGCTGCGTCTGCTCGTCGGGCGGCGCGGTGTCCGAGCGGATGATCGAGCAGGTCACCGGCACGTTCCCAGCGGCGCGAGTGTTCCTCATGTACGGGCTCACCGAGGCGTTCCGGTCGACGTTCCTCGAACCGGAGCAACTGTCCCGGCGCCCCGGCTCGATCGGGCGCGCGATTCCCGACGTCGAGATCCTCGTACTGGACGACGAACTGCGCGAAGTGGCGCCGGGCGAGCGCGGCGAACTCGTGCACCGCGGCGGCTGTGTCGCCAAGGGCTACTGGAACGCCCCGGCGGAGACCGCGAAGCGTTTCCGCTCGCTGCCGCAGTTTCCCGGTGAGACCGTGGTGTTCAGCGGGGACATCGTCACCAGGGACGAGGACGGATATCTCTATTTCGTCGGCCGTCGCGACGCGATGATGAAGTCGTCCGGCTTCCGGGTCAGTCCCACGGAGGTCGAGGAGGTCGCCGTGCGCTTCCCCGGGATACTGGCGTGCGCCGCCGTCGGAGTGGCGAACATCGAGATCGGGCAGGACATCGCGCTCGCGTACACGGCGTCCGAGGTTGTGGACGAGGCTGAGTTCCGGCTGTTCCTCAAGGATCAGCTGCCGAGGCACATGGTGCCCCGGTTCCTGCTGCTGGAGGATTCGCTGCCCGCGACGGGAAACCACGGCAAGATCGACCGGCCGACGGTCAGCGACATGGTGCACGAGCGCCTCGGCCGCACCGAGTCGGGCAACGCGGTTCGGGCACCGTCGTAGTCCATTGTGGACGACCGTGGACACCCGACGGCAGGTGTCCACGGGCGTCACGATCATCCTTCGGGCCGGGCCTCGACGGTGATGCTGTCGCGGACGGTCGACGCCAGATCGCCGAGGTGCTTGGGCTCCCACATCGAGTGGTGCCCACCGGGAACGATCAGCTCGGCGACGTCTCCGCCGGTCACCGCCGCCCAGTCCTCGGCCACGGTCAGCGCGTCGGCCGTCCGGATCACCGTGAGTCGGCCGGTGAAGCCGTTCGTCGGACGGTAGGTGTGCGCCGCGAGTCCGCTGGCCAGGAACACGGCCAGTTGGTGCCGCAGCCGGTGCCGTTCGATCTCGGTCGGCAGCACTGTGCCGCTGAGCAGATCGAAGAGCAGGTCGGACCGCCGCTGCGCGTTGGGCTCGGCGAGCACGGTGGCCAGGTCGGGAGCCGGCTGCCGTGCCGCGTCGGCCAGGTCGTTGACGAACCGCTCGAGAAGTTCCTGTGTCGTGGGAACGTCCGAGCCGGTCGGCAACTGCGTGTCGAGCGCCGCGAGGTACGCCACCCGCTCGCCCCGCGCCTCGAGCTGGCAGGCGATCTCGTAGGCGACCAGCCCGCCGGTCGACCAACCCAGCAGGTGGTACGGGCCGTGCGGCTGCCGGGTCCGGATCGCGGCGACGAACGCCGCCGCGAGCGCCGGCACCGTGTCCAGCGGCGTCCAGTGTTGTTCGGGGCTGGGCGCCTCCAGACCGATGATCTGCCGGTCGCGGCCCAGTTCCCGGGCGAGACCGACATACTGGTACGCGGACCCGGAAGCACCAGGCACGCAGAACAGCGCGGGTTCGTCACCGGCGACCGTGTTCAGCGGCACCAGCAGTGCCTTGGCGGCGGTCGCCGCCGCATCCCTGGCCTGCAGCGCGGTGCGCTCCGCCTCAACGGCGTTGGCCAGCGTCGCGACCCGGTAGAAGCTGTGCTCGGTGAGCACGATCCCGGTGCGGTCCGCGATCAGCCCCAGCACCGCGCGCGCCGACGACTCGTCGCCGCCCAGGTCGAAAAGGTTGCTGTTGTTGGACACCGAGCCCGTCGCCACCGAATCGCCGAGGACCTCGGCGAAGATCGCGCTGATCTGCTCGACCGTGGTCATCGGGGTGCCGGTCAGGCCCGGATCGTCCGGGTCGGCCGGCGCGACCGTCGCGGTGTCGGCGATCCGCTCGGCGATGTCCCGTAGCCGCGGCGCCCCGTACAGCGCGCGGACCCCGAGGTCAAGGGCGAACGCGCGGTTGATCCGGCTGATCACGCGCATCGCCTGCAGCGAGTTGCCGCCCAGCTCGAAGAAGTCGTCGTTGACGCTGATCCGGTCCGTCGGCACGTCCAGCACCTCGGCGAAGGCCGCCGCGACATGGCGCTCCGCAACGGTTTCCGGCGCGATGACCTCCCGTTCGGCGTCCACGAACGAGGTGGGCGCCGGCAGCGCCGCACGGTTGATCTTGCCGGCCGTTGACAGCGGGAGCGCGTCGAGCACGGTCCAGGCCGACGGCACCATGTAGGACGGCAGGTGCTCGCCCAGGTAGGACCGCAGCTCGGTCAGTGAGGGCGCGCCGGCGGCGGAAGCGACGAAATATCCGCACAACGCCTTCTGCCCCGCGGCGTCCTCGCGCAGGGCCACCGCGGCGTGTTCGACACCGGGGTGCGTGGCGAGCACGGTCTCGATCTCCTCCAGCTCGATGCGCAGGCCGCGGAGCTTGACCTGGTTGTCCACCCGGCCGAGGAAGTCCACCTGCCAGTCCGACGTCCAGCGCACCAGGTCGCCGCTGTGGTACACGCGGCCTTCCGGCCAGAACGGGTCCTTGACGAACCGCTCGCCGGTCAGCTCCGGGCGGTTGATGTAGCCGCGGGCAAGGCCTTCGTCGCCGCCGATGAGCAGTTCGCCCGGTATTCCCTTGGGCGCCAACGCACCCCAGCGGTCGACGACGTAGAGCCTGCGGTGCTGCAGCGGTCGGCCGATGGGCGGGGAGGATCGCCACGTGATCCGCGGCGCCGCGTACATCGTGCAGCCGATGGTGGCTTCGGTCGGCCCGTAGCCGTTGACGAACTTGCGGCCCTCCAGGTTCCAGCGGTTGACCAGGTCCGGAGGGCACGCCTCGCCGCCGACCAGCACGTTGCGCAGATCCGGGTAGGGCTCCGGCTCGAGCAGCGCCAACATGGCCGGCGGCGCGCCGATGTAGGTGACCCGCTCGCGGCGGATCAGCGTGGCGAGCGCCTCCGGCGAGAGCAGCGTGTCCCTGCGGGCGAACACGAGGGTCGCGCCGGTGATCAGCGCCGAGAAGATCTCGGCCTGGGACAGGTCGAACGAGAGCGAGGCGAACTGCAGCATCCGGTCGCCGGGCCCGAGACCGAACATCTCGACGAACGAAGTCAGGTACGAGATCAGCGCCCGGTGCTCGATGGGCACGCCCTTCGGCTTGCCGGTCGACCCCGAGGTGTAGAGGGCGTAGACGAGCGAGTCCGGGGTGGCCCACTCCGACAGCTCGCCGGTGATCGTCACCTCTTCGACGACCGACCAGTCCAGGTCGACGCGGATGTACCGTCGCCGCCCCGGTTCCGGCAGGGAGGGCACCAGGTCGGAGCGGGTGAGCACGACGGTCACGTCGCCGTCGTCCAGAATGGTCTGCAACCGGTTCATCGGGTGATCGGTGTCCAGCATGACAAAGCACGCGCCGGCCTTGAGCACGCCGAGCACCGCGACGAGGACGTCGAGTCCCCGGTCGATGGCCACGCCGACGATCTCCTCGTGCTGCACGCCGACGGCGCGCAGGTGGCGCGCCACCACCTCGGCACGCCGATCGAGGTCGCCGTAGGTCAGCTCGCCGCCCTCGAACATGACAGCGACGGCGTCCGGCGTGGCCGCGGCCTGCTCCGCCACGATCACGTGCACCGGCGCGGCGCGCAGCTCGTCGTGCGGGCCGATGCCCGCCGTCAGCAGTTCGGCGCGCTCGTCGGCGGTGACCAGCTGGACCTCCGACAGCCGCACCGACGGGTCGTCGACGACGGCGGCCAGCACCCGGCTGAGGTGGCGGCCCAACTGCTCCATGCGCCAGGCGTCGAACAGTTCAGTGGAGTACTCCATCGACGCGCTCAGGCCGCGCGAGGAGTCGGTGAACGTCACCGACAGGTCGAACCGCGACCGGTCGGTGCGCTGCTCGACGGGAGTGGCCGTGATTCCCGGCAACGCCAGTGTGTCACCGCCGGTGTTGTCGTCCAGCGTCTGGACGCAGACCTGGAACAGCGGGTTGCGGCTCGGGTCACGCGGCAGGTTGAGCCGGTTGACCACCTTCTCGAACGGCACGCCCTGGTTGTCGTACGAGGCGAGGGTCACCTCGCGGACCCGGTCGAGCAGCTCGCCGAACGTCGGGTCCTTGGACAGGTCGAGCCGCAGCACGACCATGTTGACGAACATGCCGATCAGCCGCTCGAACATCGGCTCGACGCGGCCGAGCATCGTCGTGCCGATCGGGATGTCCTCGGCGCCGGTGTACCGGCTGAGCACCAGGCCGAACACCGAGACGAGCACCATGAACGGCGAGACGCCGTGGGCGCGGGCGAGGGTGTGCAGCCCCTCGCGCAGCTCGCCGGGGAACTCGACGAGGCACTCACTGCCCTGGTGACCGGCCAGCGCCGGCCGTGGCCGGTCGGCGGTCAGGTCGAGGACCGGCAGTCCTCGCAACTGGTTCTCCCAGTAGGTCAGCTGGGACTCGTAGCGGTTGTCCCGCACCGCGGCGCGCTGCGCGCTGACGAAGTCCTCATACTGCGAGGTCGACGCGGCGGTGCCGAACTCCTCGCCACGCGACAACTGTTCGTAGGCCTGGGAGAGCTCGGCGTTGAACAGTCCGAAGGACCAACCGTCCGACACGATGTGATGAATGACGATCGACAGCAGGTGGTGCTCGGCGTCGATGCGGATCAGCCGGAACCGAAAGAGCGGCCCGATCCGCAGATCGAATGGTTCCGCCGCCTCCAGCGCCGCCTCCCGCAGCGCAGCGGGATCACGTTCGTCGACGGGCAAGCCGGTCAGGTCGTCGAAGGCCAGCGTGACCGGGCCGGGCGCGGCGATGGTCTGAAACGGCGTGCCGTCCTGAGCGCCGAAACTGGCCCGCAGCACGTCGTGCCGGTCGACCACCCTGGTCAGCGCCCGGTTCAGCCAGCCCCGGTCCAGCTGGCCGCGCAGCCGGTACAGTACCGCGATGTTGTAGGTCGGTGTGCCCGGTCTCAACTGCTCCAGAAACCACAACTGCTCTTGTCCGAATGATAGAGGTATCCGGCGTGCCACTTGGTTCGTCCCCCTCCGAAGGTCGACACGACAAGGCTCTTCCAACGCCTGTGATAGGTCGGCGGTTCCGGACCACAACGGGTGCACGGATGCCCGGGTACGCGCGCAGGATTGGTTAGCACCCCAGCTGAACCGACCACGTCCAGCGTATCAGGGGCGGTCATTCCGGTAGCTGAGCAGCTACCTGGTTCCGGTATGTGAATCTCGTAATCAGGCGGACACGTACAGTCATCAAAGGTTGGGTGTTCGGTTAAATCTAGGTAATATGTATGCCGATGGTCATCCCACCTGTCGCAGGTTCACGGCGGGTTGCGCCCGACCGATCACTGTTCGAGGTCGAATGACTACGGATCTGTTGCGGGCTCGGTGTCCGTAGAAATGCTCACCCTTGAAATAGTCACGCTGTCGTATGGCGGTCACCCCGTTGATCCGCTCGGCCCAAGAGTGCCGTCGACCATTGCGGTTGGCCCTCAAAGGTCACGCTTTCGTCGAAGATTTCTCATCCATGGTGGTGGCGGCCGCGGTCCAGGGTTGGGGTCGCCCCATGGTCGGCCGGCGGTGACGGGGTCGCTGAATCGGCCGGCGGGTTCGGCCGTTCCGGGTAGGGCTGGGGCATTGTTGACACTGTGCATGGTGGTGTACGGGTGCGGTCGGCACCCTTGCGTCCGCAAGGATGACGACGTGACGCGGTCTTGAACGGTGTGAGCCCGGCTGCTAATCTCCGTACCGGAGTTGGGCCTCGTTCGAATCTGGGGAAGTGGGGGCGTCGTCCATCTTCGAGAATGGTTCCCGCCATGGGGAGGCGGTGGTTGATGCCTATCTTCTTGTCTTCTGCCGCTTCTGTCGTCGTGACCTGCACGACAATAGGCTTCTGATTCGGATCTATGACGATCCACTGTGAACGCAAGGATTCGTGACGCGGTCGCGCCAGGTCGACCCATGCCCGTGGTCGGCCGGTGAGGTGTGCCGTTCTACACCGTCGGGCGCTGACTGCGACCGGCGTCCAGTGCGCCGTACAACACTGCAAGAAAGGCTTCACTGTGTCCTACGAATCACGCATCGTCAGGTACGACTCATTCATCAATAACGAGTTCCTTGCCGGGTTCCTCAAGGGCGACGAGTACTCGCTCGAAGACATGGACGACGTGCTCGTGAAGAAGATCATGAGCGGTCAGTTCAGACGCATTGTCTTCACCGGAATGGGCTGCTCTGCGATCGTCTCGGACGTGATTCGCGGCTACCTCATCGAACGTGGCCTCGCCCTCGACATCTACGTCGTCAACGACTACGACTTCCACTTCCTCGTGCCGGACTCGGTGATCGAGGACGAGGCGACGCTCATCATCGTCAGCTCCTACAGCGGCCACTCGAGCGAACCCGTCATCGCTGTTCAGCGCCTGCTGCACGTCGGGCACCGCGTCCTGCTGCTGACCTCCGGCGGCCGGCTGGCCGAGGTGGGCAAGGAGAACAACATCTCCATCATGTACTGGCGGCTGCGCGAGCCCGACCGCGAGTACCCGCTGTTCCACGTCGCCCAGTACTTCGCGATCCTGGTCGACGTCTTCGTCAAGTTCGGCCTGCTCGGTCCGGAACACCTTGACGAGCTGCCGGTGCTGCCCGAGCAGTTGCGGGCCGACTTCGACGAGGAGAAGTCGGAGATCGTGCGCCAGGTCGCCGAGGCGAGCCGGGACGCCAACATCATCCTGGTCGCCCCGCCGAAGTGGCACGAGAGCCTGTTGAAGCTGTGCAAGATGCACCTCAACGAGATCGCGATGGTGCCGGCGACCCGCAACTACTTCCACGAGTTCTGCCACAGCGAGATCGCGTCGCTGAGCGATCCCGAGCGTCGGCACACCGTCCTGCTGTTCTGCGACGCGGACAGCGACGAGTACACGCAGAAGAAGACCGACAACCTCGAACGGCTGCTGACCGCGCCGGTCCCGCAGAACAAGAACGTGTTCGTGCACCGCGTCGAACTGAACCAGCAGGGCTTCCTGCGCAATTTCTTCGGTGCGCTCGACTTCATCCAGCGGCTGACCCTCGAACTGGGCCGCTACACCAACGTCGCCTCCCGTGAGTTGATCTCCGAAGCGGCCGGAAACCCCTGGTACCACAGCACGACCATCGAAGCCGAACGCAAGGCGGGCTGACCGCGGCGGGCACGGCGAAACCGGAAGGGTGGCGGCACGACATGGCGGGTGTCTCGTTCGACCTGCACGGCAGAACGGCGCTGATCACCGGCGGCACCAGGGGAATCGGGCGGGCGTTGGCCGAGGGCGTCGGCGCGGCCGGCGCACGGGTCGTGATCACCGGCCGCACCAAGGAGGGCGTTGACGAAGCGGTCGACGGCCTGCGCGCACTGCAGATCGATGCGACCGGCGTGGCCTGGGACGTCACCGAACACGAACGGGCGCAGGAGATCGTCGACGCCGTGCGCGCCGAGCATGGCGCACTCGACATCGTGATCAACAACGCCGGGATCATCGAGCGGGCCCCCGCGGCGGAGTTCCCGCTCGAGACCTGGCAGCGCGTGCTGACCACCAACCTCACCGGCGCGTTCGTGCTGTCTCAGGCCGCGGGCCGGGCGATGATCGACCGCGGCTACGGGCGCATCATCAACATGGCCTCCGTGCTGGGCTTCTCCGGCGGACGCAACGTCGTGGCGTACACGACGGCGAAGGGCGGGCTGATCCAGCTCACCCGGTCACTGGCCGCCGAGTGGTCCCGGCACGGGGTCACGGTCAACGCCATCGCCGCCGGCTACATCGCGACCGAGCTGACCGCCGAGCTGCGGGCGGACCCCGACCGCGCACAGGGCCTGTTGAGCCGCATTCCGGCCGGCAGATGGGGCACCGGCGAGGACCTCGTCGGTGCCACCGTCTTCCTGAGTTCGGACGCGTCGTCCTACGTCACCGGGTCGGTGCTCGCCGTCGACGGCGGGTGGATGGCCGCCTGACGGGCACGTCGGTCGGTGGCTTCAGCAGAAGGAGAAGTGCAGTTCATGACACGTATCGCGAACCGGATGGCGGGCCTGCAGCAGTCCACCATCCGATCCATGACCGCCCGTTGCGAGGCCGTCGGCGGCATCAACCTCGGTCAGGGCCTGTGTCAGGTGGCCCCGCCCAGTTCGCTGCTCGAACATGGGACGGCTCGGTTCGAGGAGCTGAACCACTCCTACAGCTACGCACGCGGGGACGCGGGCCTGCTGGAGGCGATCTCCGCGAAACTCGCGAAGGACAACGGCATCACGGCCGACCCGGCCAACCAGATCGTGGCGACGGTCGGCGCGACCGGCGCGTTCACCGCGACCCTGGCCGCCCTGTTCAACCCGGGTGACGGCATCCTGGTGCTGGAGCCGTGCTACGGCTACCACCTCTCGGCGATCCGGCTGTTCGAGCTGACGCCACAGCCGGTGCGGCTGGCCGCGCCCGACTTCCGGCTGGAGCGGGACTCGCTGCGCGCGGCGGTGACCGACCGGACCAGGGCCATCGTCGTCTGCACGCCGGCCAATCCCAGCGGTCGGCGGTTCGACCGCGAGGAACTCGGCCACATCGCCGAAATCGCCGGGGAACACGACCTGCTGGTCATCACCGACGAGATCTACGAGTACATCTACTACGGCGACCAGCCGCACCTGTCGCCGGGTTCTCTGCCGGGGCTCGCCGAGCGCACGGTGACGATTTCGGGGCTGTCCAAGTCGTACAGCATTCCGGGCTGGCGGCTCGGCTATGTCACCGCTCCGGCGGAGATCCTCGCTCCCATTCAGGTGGCCGCCGACACGTTGTCGGTCTGCGCGCCGACACCGCTGCAGCAACTTGCCCGATACGCGCTCGCGCTGCCCGACTCCTACTACGAGCAGTTGCGATCCATGTACGACGGCAAGCGGCGCCTGCTGGCCGACGCGTTCACCGCGGCGGGCATGCGGCCCAATGAGCCCGAAGGCGCGTACTACCTGTTCGTCGACTGTTCAGGCCTCGGCGTGTCCAGCGGCTGGGAGGCCGCCGACCATCTGCTCGAACACGCCGGGGTCGCCACCATCCCCGGCGAGGCGTTCTGCCTGAACGATCCCGGGACGCCGATCGTCCGGGCCTGCTTCTCGGTCCCGGACGACGTGCTGGAGAAGACCGCGCTGATGTTGGAGAAGGGCAGGTCGTAAATACGGCGAAGAACGGACCCGGCTACGCTTTCCGGCCGGGACGGATTCACCGCACCGAACGGGGGTGGCCGGGAACGTGCTTGCTACGCTGTCGGTGACCCCTGGTGTGTTCGCGCACCGATCCGGATGGTGTGCGGCCCGGCGGGAATCCGGAAGTGACACAAAGCAAGTGGAGAGGCGCACGCCATGCGAGTGAGTTTGTCGGACCTGCGCGAAGCCGACGGCGAGGGTCAGCCGGGTGCGGTCGACGTGCACACCGCCGAGATCGTCGGACCACTGGTGGTGGGCCGGGTGCTCGAGATCGAGGAGCTGACCGGATTCAAGAAGCCCATTCGGTACTCCCGGGTGGACGTCGGCACGGCCGAGCCGGCGTCGATCATTTGCGGCGCGCGGAACTTCGCGGTGGGCGACCTCGTGGTGGTGGCCCTGCCGGGAACCCGTTTTCCCGACGGCTTCACGATCGAGGCGCGCACCACGTACGGCAGGGTGTCCGAGGGTATGATGTGTTCCCCCCGAGAACTGGGCCTTCGGGACGACCATTCCACTATTGTGGTGCTGCCCGCCGACATCCCAGCGGTGCCGGGCACCCCGGTGGGCGAGTGATTCGCGGGGTACAGGTCTGTGAGGTCCGCGGGACGTAAGGGTTCCGCGCTGAGGGGAGTAATCAGCGTGCAAAGCGATGAGGGTGGCGAGAGCACGGTCGTCGAGCCCGCGCCGGAAGCGCCGGCCGGCGGGCGAAGACGATTCGGCGAGTTATGGCGCAACGCCGACTTCCTGAAGTTCTGGGCGGGTGAGTCGCTGTCGCTGGCCGGTGCCCAGATCAGTCTGCTCGGTCTGCCGCTGACGGCGGTGCTCGTGCTGAACGCGGGCGCGGAGGAACTCGGCCTGCTCAGGCTGCTGCAACTGTTGCCGTATCTGTTCCTGGCGCTGTTGTTCGGGATCGTCGCCGACCGCAATCCCCGCCGCCCGCTGATGATCGCGTCGAACCTGTTGCGGGCCACCGCTCTCGGCCTCGTCCCCGTGCTCACGGTGGTGCACCAGCTGAACATCGGCCTGCTGGACGTCATCGCGCTGCTCGTCGGCATCGGCGCGGTCATGTTCGACGTCTGCTGGCTGTCCTACATCCCCACCGTCGTCGCCGACCGCCGGCTGCTGGTCGAGGCGAACAGCAAGCTCGGCACGTCGTCATCGGCGGCCGAGATCGCCGGTCCCGGTCTCGCCGGCGCGCTGATCCAGGTGCTCAGCGCGCCGTACGCGCTTGCCGTCAACGCCGGCTCCTACCTGCTCTCGGTGATCTCGCTGCTGGCCATTCGCACCCCGGAGCAGCGGCCGGAACCCACCAAGGAGAAGGGAAACCTGCTCCGGGACGCCCGCGAGGGCCTGGTCTGGGTGTTCGGCAACAGCTACCTGCGGGTGCTGGCGCTGCTGGGCGGCTCGTACAACTTCTTCCTCACCTTCATCGAGACGGTGTTCCTCGTCTACGCGGTGCGCACCCTGAACTTGTCGGTCGAAGTCATCGGCATCGTGCTCTCCGCGGGCGGCATCGGCGGCCTGCTGGGGGCCATGCTGGCCAACACCGCGCTCACCCGGTTCGGCCTCGGCCGGGTCTACTCGGTCAGTGTGCTCGTCGCGTTCGCCGCTCCGGTGCTGATCCCGCTGGCCGGCGGCCCGCAGCTGTTCGTGGCCGGGGTGCTCGTCGCCGCGTTTTTCCTGACCAGCCTTGGTATCGGCACGGCGAACGTCATCGTGATCACGCTGCGCCAGGCCGTCACGCCGCGCCGGCTGATGGGCCGGATGAACGCCGCCATGCGGATGCTGATGTTCGGCATCGCCGCACTCGGTTCGCCGGCGGGCGGATTCCTGTCCGTCTGGCTCGGCCTGCACGGCGCCCTGTGGGTCGCCGGCGTGGCCTCGATCCTCGCGCTGGTGCCGCTGTTCCGTTCCGAGATCCCGAAGCTCACCGAACTGCCCAAGCCGGTCGACGACTGAGCTCGGCGTGTTCTGCCACGGTGTGGGCGGCCGGCCGAAGCCGGCCGCCCACACCGTTGTGTGTCAGCCCTCGAAGGTGCCGGTCTGCGCCGGCACCCACTTGCCGCTGGTCACCTGGTAGACGGTCAGCACCTTGTTCGTGCTGTCGCCGTACTGGTCGAAGGCGATGTTCCCGGTCGCGCCGGCGGCCTGGTACGAACCGACGTTGCGCAGCAGTGCGTCGTGCTGGTCCGCGCCCCACCTGCCGTTGTCGCCCAACGTCTTGGCCACGCTGGTGATGATCGCGTTCGCGGCGTCGTAGGCGAACGCGCCGTCCGGGCCGTACTCACCGGCGAACTTGCTCGCGGTGTAGGCCTTCACGAAGTCCTTGGCGCTCTGCAGCTTCTCGGTGGGCGCGCCGACCGAGGTCGCCAGGTCGCCCTCCTTGCCGCCGAGGTCGATGAACTTCTGGTCGTAGAGGCCGTCGCCGCCCATCACCGGGATGGTGATGCCAAGACTGGCCGCCTGCTTGCTGAGCGGCCCGGCGACGGCGTACTCGCCGCCGTAGTAGATGGCGTCCGGCTTGGTCGCCTGGACCTTCGAGATCAGACCGGAGAAGTCGGTGTCCTTCTCGCCGACCTGCTCCTGGTCGACGATCTTCGCGCCGTCCTTGGTTGCCTGCGCCGTGAAGGCGTCGGCCAGGCCCCGGCCGTAGGTCTTGCCGTCCTGGATGACGGCGATGTTCTTCTTGCTGGCTTTCTTGACCAGGTAGTCAGCCGCGTACGGCCCCTGCAGGTCGTCGGTGGTGCAGACGCGGAAGTAGTTGTCGAACTGCCGCTTCGGGTTGCTCGGATCCGTTCCCTTGGTCAGCGACGGAGTGGTGTTGGCCGGCGAGACCATCACGATCTTCTTCTGCGATAGCACCGGCTGCACGGACTGCGCGACCGAGGAGTTGAGCGTGCCGACCACGCCGACAACCGTCGGGTCGGTGCTGAGCTTGGTCGCGGCCTGCTGTCCGATCTGCGGTGATGCCTGGTCGTCCTCGGGGGCGAGGACCACCTTGTAGCCCTTCACGGCGCACTTGGCGTTCGCCTGATCCACGGCGAGTTGGGCGGAATACCTGACGCCAAGGCCGATCGCGGACAGGTTCCCGCTGAGCGGGGCGATGACGCCCACGGTCACGGTGCCCTTGCTGGTGTCGCAGCCGGCGCCGTCTGCACCGCTCTCGGTCCTGTTGGTGCCGCAGGCGGCCAGCGCCAATGTGCCGGTGGCCACCACCACCGCGGCCTTCACCGTCCGGTTGAGCACGTGACGTCCCTTCTCCGAGCTGCCCGGTCGCGTGCTACCCGCAGACCGTCCGGCCCCGCCTGATCTGGGGGCTGGGAAGGAAGTTAGGCGATGAACGGCCCTGCGGTGGGGCGATCACGCAAGTCGTCACGGCGGCCCGGCCACCCGATGCCCGGGCATCGGCCGAATGGACGTCGATCTTGTCCGGCGCGTCCGCTCACCGGGTGAAGGGATCAGGTGGCGTCGTAGGCGAGGTTGGGGCGGAGCCAGCGCTCGACGACGGACAGGGGCAGGCCGCGGCGGGTGGCGTAGTCCTCGATCTGGTCCCGGCCAAGGCGGCCGACCGTGAAGTACTTCGACTCCGGGTGGGCGAAGATCAGGCCGCTGACGCTGGCCGCCGGGGTCATGGCGTAGGACTCGGTCAGGGCCATGCCGAAGGACTCGGCGTCGAGCATCTGGAACAGGTCGGCCTTCTCGCTGTGGTCGGGGCTGGC
>NZ_JBIUAG010000034.1:0-120124 GCF_044547355.1 Kutzneria sp. NPDC052558 | reverse complement strand
AAGCTTCTTGCGTATCGAGGCAGGCGGAGCCTGCCCGATAGCGCCTTGATACGCCATCGCCCAGAGGTCTCCACACAAAATCCACCCGGAGCCACTAACCAAACTGGCCCACCCCACCCCCAACCGCACAACGGCCCCACCTCTCAACGCAAACCCCACCCCACGGCAACCGCGCGGCGCGGGCACCAGAACCACACCCACACCCTCTTCAGCCGCAGCCGCTCCCACTCTCGGCCCTGGGTCCCCGCTCCCGTTCCCCGCGCTAGGCCTCTCCCCAGCCGCCCGCTCCCCACCCCCACGCCGCCGGCCCGGCCCCGCCCCGCCCCTGCACCGCCTTCCCCCTGACCAGCCCTGACCAGCCCTGATCACCCCTGATCACCCCCGGACCAGGTCGAACTCTTCCCACGGTCCGATGGCCGTTCGGTTGGCGATCAGCGCCGCCGCACCCGCGTTGTCGGCGCACACCAGATTTCCGTTGGCGTGGGCGCGGAAACTCGCACTGCCGTCGGGGTTGCTCACCAGGTCGAACTCTTCCCACGGCCCGACGGCCGTGCGGTTGGCGATCAACGGCGCACCGCCGGCGTTGTCGGCGGTGACGAGATTCCCGTTGGCGTGGGCGCGGAAGCTCACGCTGCCGTCGGGGTTGCTCACCAGGTCGAACTGCTCCGACGAACCGATCGCCGTGCGGTTGGCGATCAACGGCGCGGCGCCGGCGGTGACGTACTCGCTGTTGGCGTGGGCGCGAATGCTGACCACGGGGGTGGCGGCGGTGCCGAACACCGCCAGGTCGACGGCGTTGGCGATGGCCTGGAGGCCGGCTTCGTTGGGGTGCAAATGGTCGCCGGCGTCGTACGACGGCAGGTACCAGGTGGGCCGGCTGGGGTCGTGGGTGGCGGTGTCCTGGTCGACGACGCCGTCGCAGCCGTTGCCAGCGCTGCGGACGAACGCGTTGAAGGCTTCGCGGGCGGTTTCGCCTTGCTGCGTCCAGTAGCCCGCGCCCTGGTACGGGGTCAGGGTGGAGCAGAGGAACTTCAGCCCACGGGCGTGGGCCCGGGACACGAGCTGCTTGGCCCCGGTGATGAGCTGGTCGGCCGACGGCGGCGGGCTGGTGGAGCCGAGGTCGTTGATCGGGTCGTCGGAGAAGATCACCCACTTGGCCCCGGGCTGGTTGAGCACGTCCCGGTCGAAGCGGTTGAGGGCGCTGGGCCCGGCGCCGTCGACGAGCAGCCGGTTGCCGCTGATGCCTTGGTTGAGCACGCCGACGGGCCGCCCGGTCTGGGCCAGCCGGGTGGCGAGGTCGTTGGGCCACCGGCGGTTGTCGTCGGTGCCTGAGGCGACGCCGTCGGTGATGGACGCGCCGAGCGTGACGACCGCGCCGGGCGAGTTGGCGTTCTGCACGTCCAGGTTGGCCAGGAAGGAGTAGCTGCCGGTGGTCTGCGCGCCGGACAGTGTGGCGTTCCCGCTGACGTCGCCGCCGGCGATGTAGTTGGTGGCGTTGCCCTGCTGGTGAAAGGTCGACGCCCCGGTGGCCTGCGGCAGGTACATGCTGACGGCCACGTCGGCCAGCGCCGGCACGGCGAACGCGACCGAGTCGCTCACCGCGAGCCCGCCGGCCGGGATGGTGGTCGTCCGCTGGCCGCCGAAGGTCACGGCATGGTCGTTGGTGACGGTCGAGCCGGAAGTCCGTTGCGCCACATGGACATCGGCGACGTTCAGCGGCGCGGAGCCGAAGGCGTTGGAGATCTCGACCCGGGCGGCGGTGCCGCCGATGCTGGTGTGCACGACCTGGCGCAGCGTCTGCTGGTTGAACGAAGGTCCGCCGGCCTGCGGGGAAACCGACCAGGTCCCCGTCCACGGCGTGTCCTCCGGTTGGGCGGCGGCCGGATGCGTGAGGGCGGCGGCCACCAGCAGTGCACCGCAGACGGTCGAGAGCAGTCGCGTGGACACGAGTCCTCCACATTTCCGATGCAGGGACCGCCACGGTACGAGCCCGCCACGGGTTGCCGCAATGTGTCGATACTGTGAAGAAAATTCCTGACAAATTGCTGCAAACCGTTGCGGGTGACGCCACCTGCGGTGATAGAGATCCAAGGTATCGTCAACTTCGGCGGCCTGAACATAGTCCGAGCTGCGGCAACTGGACATCGGTTCGGCCTAGCGCTACCGCACCTCCGAGGTCATATGTAACGCGGCGGCAGCTTGACGCATACCGATATGGGCATATGATTGCCGGCATGGCACGGGCAGCGACGACCTCGGACGTGTTCAACGCGATCGCCGAGCCGCAGCGCCGGGAGATCCTGGCGCTGCTGCGAACGGGGGAGCGGCCGGTGACGGACCTGGCCCGGGAGCTCGGTCTGACCCAGCCGGGGGCGTCCAAGCACCTGCGGGTGCTGCGCGAGGTCGGGCTGGTGCGCGACCGCAAGGCCGGCAAGCAGCGCCTGTACGGCCTGGACGCCCGTGGGCTTCGGCCCGTGCACGAGTGGACCGGCGGTTTCGAGCGGTTCTGGAACGCCAGCTTCGACCGTCTGGACGCGTACGTGCAGGACCTCAAGCAGGAAAGGCAAGGGGAGTAGCTGATGAGCACGACCGACCGCGAGATCGTCATCTCCCGGGTCATCGACGCACCACGGGAGCTGGTGTTCGAGGCGTTCACCGAGGTTCGGCACCTGTCGCGGTGGTGGGGGCCGGAGGGGTTCACCACGACCACGCGGGCCTTCGAGTTCCGCGTCGGCGGGGAGTGGCGGTTTGTCATGCACGGCCCGGACGGCACGGACTACCAGGAGTGGATCTCCTGGGCCGAGATCGCCCCGCCGGAGCGGATCTCCTTGCGGCACGGGGAGTTTCGCGACGATCCGAACGCCTTCGATTCGGTCATCACGTTCGCGCCCGACGGCGCGGCGACCCGGATCGAGATGCGCACTGTGTTCCCCACCAAGCAACTGCGTGACGAGGCTGTGGAGAAGTACCACGCCATCGAAGGCGGGCAGCAGACCCTGGGCAACCTGGCCGCCTACGTGGCCGAGATCGTGGAGGACTGATGGCCGGCAAGGTGTTCTTCAGCGTGTCGATGTCGCTGGACGGGTTCATCGCGCCCGAGACGTCCGAGGAGTTGATGGGACGGCAGTGGATGGAGTTGCAGCGGTGGATCTTCCCGCTGCGGTCCTTCCGGGAGAACCTCGGGCTGGGCGAAGGCGGCGAAGAAGGCCGCGACAACGACATCGTGCGGGAGACGTTCGCACGTACCGGCGCGAGCGTCATGGGCAAGCGCATGTTCGACGCCGGCGAGCGGATGTGGCCGGAGAACGCCCCGTTCCACACGCCGGTTTTTGTTGTCACGCATGAGAAGCGCGACCCCTGGGAACGGCCGGGCGGCACCACCTTCCACTTCGTCAACGACGGCGTCGAGGCCGCGGTGGAGCAGGCCCGCGTCGCCGCCGGCGACCGTGATGTCCGCATTGCCGGCGGCGGCGCGACGATCCTGGAGCACGTGAACGCCGGCCTGGTCGACGAGTTCACCATCGCCTTGTCGCCCGTGCTGTTCGGCGCCGGGGTTCGCCTGTTCGAGGGCGTGGATGCTAGTCGCGTTGCCCTGGAACAGGTTCGCGCGGAGTCGTCGCCGCGGGTGACGCACCTGACCTACGTCGTCCGGCAACGTCAGTGAGACGCCGCCGCAAAGTAGGCGTCGACGACCGCGTCGTCGACGTCGGCCAGGGTGGACGGCGACCAGCGCGGGGAGCGGTCCTTGTCGATGATCTGCGCGCGGATGCCCTCGATCAGCTCGGCGGTGCCGAAGGCGTGCCGGGCGAGCCGATATTCCTGGGCCAGCGCCGATTCCAGGTCGGGCAGTGCGGCGGCCTGCCGGAGCGCGCGTAGCGTGACCTTGAGCGCGGTGGGGGATTTGGTCTCGATCTCCTTGGCCGCCGCCGCGGACCCGTTGGCCCACAGCCTATCCAGGATTTCCTCCACTGTGGACGCCGAGTAGCACCGGTCGATCCACTCGCGGTCGGCCGCCACCGCGCTCGGCGGCGCAGGCTCGGAGAGGGCGGCCAGCGCGGCGTCGGGCGTCTGGGCGGCCAAGGCGTCGAACAGATCCGGCAGCCGGTCGCTCGGCACGAAGTAGTCGGCGAGTCCACAGTGGATCGCGTCCGCCCCGGACAGCTGCGCCGCCGTGAGGGCCATGTGCACACCGGTCTGCCCCGGCGCCCGAGACAGCAGATATGTGCCGCCGACATCGGGGATGAAGCCGATGCCGACCTCCGGCATCGCGACCCGGGACCGTTCGGTGACCACCCGGTGGCTGCCGTGGGCCGAGACGCCGACCCCGCCGCCCATCACCAGGCCGTCCATGATCGCCACGTACGGCTTGGGGTAGCGGGCGATCTGCGCGTTCAGCCGGTACTCGTCGGCCCAAAACGTCAGCGACTCGGCGCCGCCGGCCTTCGCGTCCTCGTAGATGGAGCGGATGTCGCCGCCGGCGCACAGCCCGCGCTCGCCCGCGCCCTCGATGACCACGGCCCGCACGGCCGGATCGTCACGCCATCGGTCCAGCTGTGCGCTGATCGCCTTCACCATGGCGTGGGTGAGGGCGTTCAGCGCCTTCGGCCGGTTCAGCGTGATCCGGCCGATCCCGCTGCGCACAAGGAAATCGACTTCGGGCATGCCGCACCATAAAGTAGGACGTCCAACTATGTCGAGCGCCTGTGACGTGGCCCTCCGCCGTGCCGACGGGCCAGCGTGACGAACGCAACTGCGCCACGGCTCTTGCGCCGGCGGCTAGAGTGGGCCCCGCAGCTGGTTCGGCCGTCCCCCGGGACGGTCGTCGCAAGAGGGAATCCGGTGCGAATCCGGGACTGCCCCGCAGCGGTGAGTGGGAACGACCGCCGTCACACAGCACTGGGCCCGACGGGCCTGGGAAGCGACGGCCAGTAGGCACGAGCAGTGCGCCCGCGAGTCCGAAGACCTGCCCGCTGTGCGTCCCACGACCGTGGGGCGCTGGCTGAGACCTCGTGGGCGGGTCCTCGCCGAGCCTCACCTGCGGCCGCCGGGCCGCCGGGGTGGGCTCGTCGCGGCGTGCCCCCGGGGTCCACGTGGACTCGCGAAGGAGAGCCCCGTGACACCGACCACCAGCCGTGCCACCCTGCACGGCTATCCGCGGCAGGGCGCGGACCGCCAGTTGAAGAAGGCGATCGAGGCCTACTGGGCCGGCCGGACCGACGCGAGCGCCCTGCTGGACACGGCCCGTGAGCTGCGGCTGAGCAACCTCGCCGAGCTGCGCGAGGCCGGTGTGGACGAGATCCCGAGCAACTACTTCTCGTTCTACGACCATGTCCTGGACACCGCTGTGCTGCTGGGCGCGATCCCGCGGCGGCACCTCGACGCCGTGCCCGACGTGTCGACGCCGAAGGGCCGGCTCGACCGCTACTTCGCCCTGGCTCGCGGCAATGCAGACGTGCCGCCGCTGGAGATGACCAAGTGGTTCGACACCAACTACCACTACCTGGTGCCCGAGCTCGGTCCGGACACCGAGTTCACCCTGGACGCGAGCAAGCCGTTGGCGGAGTTCGCCGAGGCGCTGGCGCAGGGCGTGACCACCCGCCCGGTGCTGGTCGGACCGGTGACGTTCCTGTTGCTGGCCAAGGATCCCACCGACACCGTGGGCTTCCGGCCACTGGACCTGCTGGACAAGATCGTGCCGCTCTACGCGGACCTGCTGGCGCAGTTGCGCGCGGCCGGGGCCGAGTGGGTGCAGCTGGACGAGCCGGCGCTGGTGACCGACCAGCCGGCCGAGGTGCTGGACAAGGTCGCCTCGACCTATGCCGCGCTGGCCGCCGTGCCGAACCGGCCGAAGATCCTAGTCGCCTCGTACTTCGACCGCCTCGCCGACGCGTTGCCGGTGCTGGCCGAGTCCCCGGTCGAGGGCCTGGCCGTCGACTTCACCAACAACGCCGCCGCCAACCTGGCGGGCCTGGCCGCGATCGGCGGCGTCCAGGACAAGCGCCTGGTCGCCGGCGTGATCAACGGCCGCAACATCTGGGCCGCCGACCTGTCGGCCGCGCTGGCCACCCTGGGCACGCTGCTGGGCCTGGCCGGCTCGGTCGACGTGGCCGCCTCTTCGTCCCTGCTGCACGTCCCCTACGACGTGACGCTGGAGACCGACCTGGACCCGGAGATCGCGGGCTGGCTGTCGTTCGCACGGCAGAAGGTCGCCGAGATCGTCACCCTGCGCCGCGGCCTGACCGAAGGCCGCGCCGCGATCAGCAATGCCTTGCTGGTCAACGAAAACCGGCTGGCGTCGCGGGCCGCGTCGCCGATCGTGCGGGTGCCGGCCGTGCGTGCGCGGGTCGCCGCGGTGACCGACGCCGACGAGCACCGGACCAGCCCGTACGGCAAGCGCCGGCAGGCCCAGCAGGAGCGGCTGCGCCTGCCGGAGCTGCCGACCACGACCATCGGCTCGTTCCCCCAGACCGCCGAGCTGCGCAAGGCCCGCGCCGCGCTGCGGGCCGGGAAGCTGGACCACGCCGGCTACCAGGAGGCCATGCGGGCGGAGATCCGCTCGGTCATCGGCGAGCAGGAGCGGATCGGGCTGGACGTGCTGGTGCACGGCGAGCCCGAACGCAACGACATGGTCCAGTACTTCGGCGAGCAGCTGGCCGGATTCCTGGCCACGCAACAGGGTTGGGTGCAGTCCTACGGCACCCGCTACGTCCGGCCGCCGATCATCGTCGGCGACGTGTCCCGCCCGTTGCCCATGACCGTCGAGTGGTCGACCTACGCGCAGAGCCTGACCGACAAGCCGGTCAAGGGCATGCTGACCGGCCCGGTGACGATGCTGGCGTGGTCGTTCGTCCGTGACGACCAGCCCGAGGGCGACACCGCCCGCCAGGTCGCGTTGGCGCTGCGGGACGAGGTCGTCGACCTGGAGGCCGCCGGGATCTCGGTGATCCAGGTGGACGAGCCGGCGCTGCGCGAGACGCTGCCGCTGCGGACCGCCAACCGCGCCGGGTACCTGGACTGGGCCGTGGCCTCGTTCCGGCTGGCGACCTCGGGCGTGCGGGACGAGACCCAGGTCCACACCCACATGTGCTACGCCGAGTTCGGCGACGTGCTCCAGGCCATTGTGGACATGGACGCCGACGTGATCAGCCTGGAGGCGGCCCGCTCCAACATGGCCATTGTGGACGGTCTGGCCCGGGCCGGCTATCCGAACGAGGCCGGGCCGGGCGTGTGGGACATCCACTCGCCGCGAGTGCCCTCGGTCGAGGAGATCGTGGGACGCCTTCAGGTCGCCACCGCGGCGTTCCCGGTCGAGCGGCTGTGGGTGAACCCCGACTGCGGGCTCAAGACCCGCGGCTACCCCGAGGTTCGGGCGACGCTGGCGAACCTGGTCGCCGCCACCGGGCAGCTCCGGGCGCGTTAGTGGATCCGCGTTCACCGTGGCGGGCGGCACTGCCGCCCGCCGCGGTCTTCGCGCGACGTCAGTCCAGCAGGTCGAGGATGTCGTCGGCGTGCTCTTCCTCCTCTTCCAGGATGGATTCCATCAGCCGCCGGGTGGTCGGGTCGCTGTCGCCGATCCAGCGGATGATCTCCTGGTACGAGGAGATGACGATCCGCTCGGCGACCAGGTTCTCCTCCAGCATCCGGCGCAGGTCGGACTCGTCGGTGGTGACGTACTCGGTGTGGGCGCGGGCGGCCAGCGTCGCCGGATCGAAGTCGGGCGAGCCGCCGAGCTGGCTGATCCGCTCGGCGGCGCGCAGCCCGTGGTCCATCTCCTGCTTGGCGTGCTCGCGGAACTCGGCCGCGACTTGGGCGCGGTCGATGCCGGTGGCGGCGATGGCGTGCTGGCTGTAGCGCAGGAAGCAGACCACCTCGGTCGCCACGACGTCGTTGAGCAGCTCGATGAGACGCTTGGTGTCGCCCTGATAGGTTCCGGTCACCGGACCGTCCTGCATCTTGGCGCGGGCGTCTTCGCGGATCTTGGTGACGTCGATCGCGAACTGGTTGTCCATCGAGTCCTCCTCAAGGTGTCTGCCCGAGCGGGTACCCGCGCCGCCGCGGTCCATTCACGGGGATTACCCGCGCTGTGACTGGGTAATCCACTAGGCATGAGTGCGGGCTACGAGGTCGGCACGGTCGAGGCGGCGGCGTACACGGTGCCGACCGACGGCCCGGAGGCCGACGGGACGCTGTCCTGGGACGCCACGACGATCGTGGTGGTGACGGTTCGAACGCGGGCCGGGACGACCGGCATCGGCCACACCTACGGGCACGAGTGCCTGACGGGCCTGATCTCCGGCCTGCTGGCGCCGCGGGTGGTGGGGATGGACGTGCGGGAGACGTCGACGGCGTGGGAGGCGATGCGGTCGGCGATCCGCAACCTGGGCCGGCCCGGGCTGTGCTCGATGGCGATCGCGGCCGTGGACATGGCGTTGTGGGACGCCAAGGCCCGCCTGCTCGGCGTGCCGCTGCATCGGCTGCTGGGCGGCAGTCGGGCCGAGGTGCCGGTGTACGGCTCCGGCGGTTTCACGACTTACTCCCGGGACGATCTGGTGGCGCAGCTGGCCGGCTGGGTGGAGCAGGGCATTCCGCGGGTGAAGATGAAGATCGGCATCTCGCCGCAGGACGACCTCGCCCGGGCCCGGGCTGTGCGCGCGGAGATCGGCGACGATGCGGAGCTGTACGTGGACGCCAACGGCGCGTACGACCAGGTGACCGCCCGGCGGCTGGGACTGCGGCTGCTGGAGGAGGCCGGCGTGTCGTGGTTCGAGGAGCCGGTCAGCTCCGACGACTTGCGGGGCCTGGCCGACCTCACGCGCACGCTCCCGTTGGATGTGACCGCGGGGGAGTACGGCTATCACCTGGAGTACTTCCTCGCCATGGCCCCGTGTGTGGACGTCATGCAGGCCGACGTGACCAGGTGCGCCGGCATCACCGAGTGGCTGCGGGTCACCGCCGGCACCGTGCGGCCGGTGTCCGCGCACTGTGCGCCGTCGGCTCACGTGCATGTCGCGACGGTGCCGCCTGGCCTGCGGCACATCGAGTTCTTCCACGACCACGTGCGCATCGAGCGGATGCTGTTCGACGGCGTGCTGGAGCCGGTGCAGGGCCACCTCGTGCCGGCCGAGACCGAGGGAAACGGGCTGGTGCTCAAGGCAGCCGACGCGGAGCGCTTCCGCGTGGCCTGAGCGGGGTATCCGTCTCGTGTGGACGGACAGGACTGCATGCCGCATGTGTTGCGGGAATACGCGCTGGTGGCCGACGGCGAGCGTGGGGCGCTGATCGACCCGCAGGGCTGCGTGGCGTGGATGTGCGCGCCGCGCTGGCACGACGACGCGGTGTTCGGCGGGCTGATCGGAGGCGGCGGGCACTGCCAGGTCGCGCCGGCGGATCCGTGGCATGTGTGGGGCGGGTTCTACGAGCCGGGCACCCTGATCTGGCACAGCCGGTGGACCACGAGGGACACGATCGTGGAGTGCCGGGAAGCGCTGGCCCTGCCGGCGGATCCGCATCGGGTCGTGCTGCTGCGGCGGATTCTGGCCGTGGACGACCCGGTCGCGATGCGGATCCGTTGCCGGATCGGGCCGCACGAGATCCGGCGTGACGGCGTCATGCGCGTCGATTCCCTCTGGGTGCGTTGGCGTGGCGCGGTCGATGTGCGGCTCGATGACGGTCGCCACCACGACTTCGTGCTGGAGGTCTCCGACCGTCCGTTCGACGGGCCGCCGCCGGATCCCGAGAGCTGTTGGCAGGAAACCGAACACCGCTGGCGGCAGGCCGTTCCCGACTGCTCCGACACGCTCGTGCCCGTCGACACCGCCCACGCCTACGCCGTGCTGCGCGGCCTCACCTCCGCCACCGGCGGAATGGTCGCCGCCGCAACGACTTCCCTGCCCGAACGGGCCAAGGACGGCGGCGACTACGACTACCGGTACGCCTGGATCCGTGACCAATGCTATGTCGGCCAGGCGGTTGCCGCCCACGGGCCGCATTCGCTGCTGGACGACGCCGTGCGGTTCGTCGCCGAGCGGATCCTGGAGCACGGACCCGACCTGCGCCCCGCCTACACCGTCACCGGCGGCCAGATCCCGGACCAGCGCGACCTGGACCTGCCCGGCTATCCCGGCGGGACCGACCGGGTCGGCAACCGGGTGCGGCGCCAGTTCCAGTTGGACGCCTTCGGCGAGGCACTGCTGCTGTTCGCCGCGGCCGCCGGGCGTGACCGCCTGACTCCGGAGGCCTCACAGGCGGTCGGTGTTGTCGTGGACGCCATCGACCGGCACTGGCGGCGGTCCGACGCCGGCATCTGGGAGCTGGAGGAACGGTCCTGGACCCACTCGAACCTGACCTGCGTCGCCGGTTTGCGGCGTACCGCCGAGTCCACCCAGACCAACCGATGCAGTGCCCTGGCCGACGCCATCCTGGCCGAGACCGCCCGGACCTCGTTGCACCCCACGGGTCGGTGGCAGCGTTCCCCGGACGACGATGCCGTAGACGCCGCCCTGCTGCTGCCGGCGCTCCGGGGCGCGGTGCCGGCCGATGATCCCCGCACCGCGGCGACCGTGCGGGCCGTTCGGGACGATCTCGGCCGGGATGGCTACGTGTACCGCTTCCGGCCCGACCAACGGCCTCTGGGCGCGGCCGAGGGTGCCTTCCTGATCTGCGGCTTCTGGCTCGCCTTGGCCGAACAGCAGCAGGGCGACGCCATCGCCGCCGCCCGCCGATTCGAACGCAACCGCGCCGCCTGCGGGCCGCCCGGGCTGTTCACCGAGGAGTACGACGTCGGCCAACGGCAGCTCCGCGGCAACCTGCCCCAGGCCTTCGTGCACGGCATGCTCTTGGAGTGCTCGGCCCGCCTGGCCCGGGACTGGTCAGCGTGAGCGGCGGACCAGCCAGGCCAGAGCGGGGGCGGCGACGGTGGCGAGGGCAGCTGCCGCAACGGCCGTCCGCGCCGCCCTGCCCGGCGCGGAGGGCCGCCCGGGTCGAGGCTGCTTCCCTTGCAGGGCAGCCGCGAGCACTTCGGCCAGGTGCATCGGCCGGTGGTCCACATCGGACTGGTCGATCTGGGTCCGGCAGCTGAAGCCGTCGGCCAGCACGAGAGTGCCCGGGCCGGCGCCCCGCAACTCCGGTAGGAGCTTGTCCTCGGCGCAGGCCATGGAGACCTCGTAGTGCTCCTTCTCGAAGCCGAAGTTGCCGGCGAGGCCGCAACAGCCGGCGTCGAGGACGTCGACGTCGATGCCGTAGTGGCGCATGAGTTTCTCGTCAGTGCCGAAGCCGAGCACCGCATGGTGGTGGCAGTGGGGTTGGGCCACGGCCTGCAACCCGACTGTCGGGGGACGCCAGTCGGGGGCGCGTTCGGTGAGGATTTCGGCGAGGGTCTTGGTCTGGTGGGCCAGCCGGTGCGCGTCCTGGTCGCCGTGCAGGAGCTTGGGCAGATCGTCGCGGAACACCGCCGCGCAGCTGGGTTCCAGCACGACGATCGGGGTGCCGTCCCGCAACTGCGGGCGCAGCACGTCCAGTGTGCGGCGGGCGACCTTCTTGGCCACGGAGAGCTGACCGGTGGAGATCCAGGTCAGTCCACAGCAGACAGTCTGATGAGGGCTGATCACCTCGAAGCCGGCGGCCGCCAACACCTGCACGGCGGCCTTGCCGATGGCCGGATGGAAGTTGTTGGTGAACGTGTCCGGCCACAGCAGCACGGCGCCCCTGGAACCGGCCGGTCCGGTCCGGCCGGCGAACCAGCGGGAGAACCGCTGCGCCGCGAACAACGGTGTCGTGCGCTGCTGGGCTATGCCGCCCAAGGCCTTGACCAGCCGGAGGTTCGACACCGAGTTGACCACTGTCGGCGCGAGCGCCGCCAGGCGGGCCCACAGCGGCAGCCAGCCCATGGAGTAGTGCGACAGCGGCCGCAGCCGGCCATCGTAGTGATGGGACAGGAACTCGGCCTTGTACGTGGCCATGTCCACATTGACCGGACAGTCGCTCTGACATCCCTTGCACGCCAGGCAGAGGTCCAGGGCGTCGTGCACGGCCTCGGACCGCCAGCCGTCGGTGATCACGGAGCCGTTGAGCATCTCGAACAGCAGTCGGGCCCGACCCCGGGTGGAGTGCTCCTCCTCACGGGTCGCCCGGTAGCTGGGGCACATCACACCGCTCTCATGGCCCCGGCACTTGCCCACGCCGACACACCGCGCCGCGGCCTTGGCGAAACGGTTGTCGTCATCGGGGTAGGCGAAGGTCGTCGCCGGCTCCCACGGCCGATAGTCGCTGCCCTGCCTCAGGTTCTGGTCCAACCGGTGCGGGTGCACGACCTTGCCGGGATTCATCAGGTCGTCGGGATCGAACAGCGCCTTGACCTTGCCGAAGGCCTCGACCAGACGGTCGCCGAACATCAGCGGCAGCAGCTCGCCCCGGGACTGGCCGTCGCCGTGCTCGCCGGACAGCGAGCCGCCGAAGGACACGACCAGCTCGGCGCTGTGGCGCGCGAACCGCCGGTACTTGGCGACGCCGTCGGCGGTGGTCAGGTCGAACGGGATGCGGGTGTGCACACAGCCGTGGCCGAAATGCCCGTACAGGGAAGCGTTCTCGTACTCGTAGCGCTCCAGGAGGTCGCGGAACTCGCGCAGATAGTCGCCGAGCTTGTCCGGCGGCACGGCGGCGTCCTCCCAGCCCTCATGGGTCTCTGGGCCCTGCGGCGGATAGGCGGTGGCGCCAAGGCCGGCTTCCCTGGCCTGCCAGAGCTCCTCCTCCCGGGCCGGGTCGTCGAGGAAGGCGATGCTGGGAGACTTCAGGTCGTCGCACAGCGCCCGTGCGCGACGGTCGACCTCCTCCTGGTCGGCGCCGGCGAACTGGACCATCAGCCAACCGCTGCCCTTGGGCAGCTGCCTGATGGCCTGCTCGGCCAGATGCTCGCTGTGCTCCAACTGGACCAGTTGCTCGTCGACTCCCTCCAGCGCGACCGGGTTGTGCGGCAGGACGTGCGGCACGCAGTCGGCCGCGTCGGTGATGTCGGGGAACCCCAGCACGACCAGCGTGCGGGCCGGCAGCACGTCGACCAGCCTGATCTCGGCCCTGAGCACGGTCACCAGCGTGCTTTCGCTGCCCACCAGGGCTTGCGCCACGTTGAACCCGTTCTCCGGCAGCAGCGAGTCGAGGTTGTAGCCGGAGACCCGCCGCGGGATCTTCGGGTACCGGGTGCGGATCTCGGCCAGGTAGGTGTCCCGGATGTCGCGCAGCCCCCGGTAGAGCTCGGCCAGCCGGCCGCCGCCGGCGACGATCCGCTCGTAGTCCTCGTCGGAGGTCTCGCCCACCCAGGCCCGGCAGCCGTCGTGGGTGAGGATCTCCAGTCGCACCACGGAGTCCACCATCTTGCCGTACGCCTGCGCGGTCGAGCCGCAGGAGTTGTTGCCGATCATGCCGCCGATCGTGCAGCTGACGTGCGTGGACGGCTTGGGGCCGACCATCAGCCCGTGCCCGGCGAGCTGGTCGTTGAGCCGGTCCAGCGCGATTCCGGGCTCCACGACGGCGGTCTTGGCCGCGACGTCCACGGACACCAGCCGGTCGCAGTACTTGGACCAGTCCAGCACCACGGCCTCGTTGCAGCACTGGCCGGCCAGGCTGGTGCCGCCGCCGCGGGACAGCACGGGCACGCCGGCCTCGTGACAGGCCCCGATGGCGGCGACACCGTCCTCAATGGACCGAGGAACCACCACGCCGATGGGGACCTGGCGGTAGTTGGAGGCGTCGGTGGAGTAAGCGGCCCGGCTGCCGGGGTCGAACCGGACCTCGCCGTGCACTGTCCTGTCGAGTTGCGCAGCGAGGTCCACCTGATCGCCTCCGATTCACGTGAGCGGGCAGTCGTCAGTACCGCAGCAGCGCCCCGACGCCGTCGGCGAGCGGCAGGTGGCCGTCCGGCACCACCAGGTTCGCGCCGGAAACCGAAGCCGCCGCGGGCAATGCCTCGTCGGCCCGCCGGGTCAGCCGGCCGTCCTCGGCCAGCCCTTCGGCGTCGATCGCCACCTGGGCGAGCTCCTCGCCGGTCCACAGTGGACGATCGGCGGCCAGCTCGTCGGTGACGATCACCGTGTCGACCCGGGCCTCGCGCAGCGCCGCGGTGACCGGCTCCAGCCCCTGCACGGCCAGGCCGGTGTCCCGGGCCAGCTCGGCGGCGAACCGGTCGACCCAGGTCTGCTGCGCGGCCCGGGCGTAGTCCTCGGCGATCAGCCTGACCTCGGCCTCCAACGCCGCCTCGTCGATGCCGTCGGCCCGGCCGCCGGTCGAGGTGTCGACCAGGATCTCCTGATGACGCTTGGGCAACGCCTCGTGCAGCTCGGCCCGCGCCTGCACCTCGGCCGCCACGATGATCAGCTGGGCGTGCAGGTCGTCGGCCATCCGTGAGACCGCCTCGGCGACCTCGGTGGCGTTGTGGTGCGCGGTGTTCTCCACCCGGTGCTGCATCTTCAGATGCGTCCAGCCGGTGCCGGCAACCTTGTGCACCGGATGGTCCACACCGTCCACCGTGGTCCTCGCGGTCAGCTCGCCGTGCGGGCCGTAGCCGCGCAGGTCGGCCCCGAGGCGGTCGGTGATCACGACCACGTACGGCAGCGGCGGAACGTGCTGGGCGGCCAGCGGAAGCAGGTACGGCAGCGTGGACCAGCGAACCACCGGTGTCGCGGGCGGCACCGGCAGCCAGGTGTCGAGCAGCACCCGGCCCGCGGACGCGATCAGGGCCCGGCCGGCCCGGCCCACCGGCTTCGCGCCCTCGAGCACGGTCTGCTCCAGCTCCCGCACGGTCGGCCGGTCCGCGTGCTGGTCCTCCAGTGCCGCGCGGATCTCCTGCCAGCGCAGCCGAAGCGCCTGCTCGGCGTCCTCGGTGTCGTGGCTGGCGTCGAGATACACCGACGCGAAGTCGCCGGGCGCGACCACCAGGTCACGTAGCTCGGTCGTTTCCATGGTTTCCCTTGTCCTTTCCCCGGACGCGGCGGCGCAGCAGCAGCGCGGTCGTCGCCGCCGCGCCGGCCAGCAGCGCGTTGCGGCGGGAGTTCAGCCACCACTGCCGGCTGCTTGCCCGCGCCGTGTCGTCGAACGCGCCGTGCGCGCCGTGGTCGAGCCGGCGGTCGGCCGGCTCCCACAGGTTCGGCCCCGACCGCGGTGGCGTGCGATCCACTTGCTGGGCCTCGTATGCGGTGCGGGCGAGGTAGCGGTCCAGCAGGCCGCCGGACAGCTTCTCGCCCAGAATGGTGGCGACGGTCGAACCGCCGACCCAGTACTCCCGCCGCCGTGGGTGGGTGGCCGCGTGCACGATCGCCTCGGCCGCGAGTTCGGGTTGGTAGATGGGCGGCACCGGCCGGGCCGGCCGTGGCAGGCGGGACAGCAGCCAGTCGAACTGCGGCGTGTTCACCGCCGGCAGGTGCACCATCGTCACGTGCACGCCGCTGCGGTCGTGCAGCAGCTCGCAGCGCAGCGACTCGGTGAAGCCCTTGATCGCGTGCTTGGCCCCGCAGTAGGCGGCCTGCAACGGGATTCCCCGATGCGCCAACGCCGAACCCACCTGCACGATCGTCCCGCGGCCACGGGGCTTCATCCGCTTCAACGCCGCCAGCGTGCCGTGCACGTACCCCAGGTACGTGACCTCGGTGACGCGACGGTACTCCTCGGCGCTGATCTCGTCGACCGGGGCGAACACGGAGCTGAAGGCGTCGTTGACCCAGATGTCGATGGGACCGAACGCCTCCTCCACCGCCGTGGCCGCGTCTTCCACCTGTTGTGGGTCGGCGACGTCGACCGGGATCGGCAGCGGATCGCCGCCCGCCGCCCGCACGTCCTCGGCCGCGGCGGCCAATCCGGCCCCGCCGCGGGCCAACAGCGCGACCCGGTCCCCGCGCCCGGCGAACTCGCGCGCGGTCGCCCGGCCCACCCCGCCGGTAGCCCCTGTGATCACGACGACTCGGTCCATGGGTCGCGGATACCCGCTCCGGCAGTGAATATCCCGCCCGGCCGCTGGTTTCGCCCGATGGGCACGCGGGAAATCGAGGTCATGGCGACCACCGTGCACGCTCCGGACACGCCGAGCGACCTGCCAGCATCGTCCTGGTGGGCCGCGCTCAAACGCACGGTCATGGCCGTGCCGGAGAACAGCCTGATGGACTGGGCGGCGTCCTTGACCTACTACGCCGTCCTGTCGGTGTTCCCGGCGCTGATCGTCCTGGCGGCCGGGATCGGCCTGCTGGGGCCGGACGCGACCAGGATGCTGATCGAGAGCATCAACTCGGTGAACTTCGGGCAGGGCCGGGATCTGCTGGTCGGCGCGATCCAGAACGCGCACACGGGGGCCGGCCCGCTGGCGATCGTCGGCCTGCTGGGGGCGCTGTGGGCGGCCACCGGTTACATCGGCGGCTTCATGCGGGCCAACAACGCCGTCTACGGCGTGACCGAGGACCGTCCACTGTGGAAGACGCTGCCGATCCAACTCGGGCTGACCCTGGCGATGATGGTGCTGCTGGCGGTCTCCGCCCTCGGCCTGGCGGTGTCCGGGCCGATCGCCGAGCAGGTCGGCCAGTGGCTGGGCATCGGCTCCACCGGGCTGCTCATCTGGGGCATCGCCAAATGGCCGGTGATCGTGGTCATCGTCAGCCTGGCGATCTGCCTGCTGTACTGGGCCGCGCCCGACGTCCACCAGCCCAAGCCGCGCTTTCTCTGGGTGACGGCCGGCAGTGTGCTGGCGGTGGCGCTGTGGCTGGTGGCGTCGGTGGGATTCGGCATCTACGTGGCCAACTTCGCCTCGTACAACAAGACCTACGGGTCGCTGGCCGGGGTGGTCGTGTTCCTGGTCTGGCTGTGGATCAGCAACCTGGCCGTGCTGCTCGGCGCCGCCTTCGACGCCGAGCTGGCCCGAGGGCGGCGGTCCTAGCGGGGAACCAGCGGGGGAGTCGCCGCGCCCGCGCCCTCGGCGAGTCCGCGCAGCAGAGCCAGAACCGCTTCCTGGGCCGAGTGCTTCGGGGTCCAGCCGAGCTCGGTGGTGGCCCTGGTGGTGTCGAGCACCGGGATGGAGTCGGCGAGGTCGAGCCAGCCCGGCTCGGTCGGTTGCAGCCGCAGCCGCCAAGTCGCGGCGGCCAAGGCCCGCAACAGGCCGACCGGCGCCGGAATGTGGATGGCCCCGAGCAGAGAAGCCAGCTTCCGCGGGGTCATCGGCGGTTCGGCGGCCAGGTTGATCGCGCCGGACGTGTGCGACCGCAGCGCCAGCACGATCGCGTCGGCCACATCGCTGGCGTGCACGAACTGGAACGTCATGCCGCTGGGCAGCGGCAACACCGGCAGCCGGCCGCGGGCGGCCAGGTCGAACAGGAAGTTCGGGACGAGGCCGCCGAGGAAGTAACGCTGGATCTCGCTGGCCGCCTCGTGCTGGAGCACCAGGCCGGGGCGGAACCGGGTGACGGTCAGCTCGGGGTCGCCGGCGGCGACGAGGTCGAGAATCCGCTCCACAGAAGCCTTCTGGGTGCTGTAGGTCGAGGACGGCACGCCGTCGGTCGGCCACGACTCGTCGACCCGGTAGTCGGTGGGGCCGGGGGAGTAGGCGCCCACGGACGACATGTGCACGAGGTGTTTCACCCCGGTGGCCACGGCCGCGTCGAACACCCGTTTGCTACCGTCCACATTGGTCCGCGCCAGGCGCGGGATGTCGTGGCTGGACTGGAGAAGCCAGGCCAGGTGCACCACGGCGTCGGCGCTCTCGAACGCGGCCCGCAGCAGGACGTCGGAGTCGGGCCGCGAGATGTCGATTTCGTGCCAGGGCATCCCGACCGCCGGCGCCCGGCGGGAGACGCCGACCGCCTCGATGTCCTCGGTCTGCTCGATCGCATGCAGCAGGGCGGTTCCGAGGTTGCCGGAACCGCCGACCACGACCACGCGCATGGCGGTCACTCCTCCCGGGACAGGCCGTCCTCGGCGGTCAGGCCGAGCATGTCCAACAGTTCGGCGCACTGCTCGGCGTTCTCCGCCCGCGCGGCGATGTGCCGGGCGGCTCGGCGGCGCACCGCCGGCGGACATTCGTTCATCGCCAGTGGCGGTCGGGCCAGTTCCTTCAGTGTGGTCATGGGATGACGGCTACCCGCGCGCGATCGGGCGAAACCGGCAGCGGGTGTGAACGGTCGCCACGAGTGGGCATTTTCCCGGTATGAGCGGTAGACCGGGATTGACCGCGGGCCGCTCCCGCGCGCGGCGGCCTGACCTGGCGATGAATACCGTCCGGCCGGTCTGGGTAGGCGATCTTCATGGCTGGAACGGAGGAGAAGCTACGCCGACCGCTGCTCTGGATAGTGCTGGCGGTCCTGTCCCTGATCGCGGTCAACGCCCCGGACGCGGGTTTGCTGCCGATTCACGACCGTGTCGTCGCCAAGGCGATCTCCTTGGCCGGCGCGCTGCTGTTCGTCATCGCCGGGGTGCTGGCCACCCGGCGCATCTCCGGCTACACCGAAGCCAGAATGCGCCACCGCGGCCTCGGCTCCGCCGGCTCGGTCCTCGGCGTGGTCATCTCGGCGCTGGGCTACTGCGTCGTCCTGCTGACCGCGCTGAGCGTGCTGGCGATTCCCTTGCAGCAGCTGGTCGTCGGCGGCGCGCTGACCGGCGTCGTGGTCGGCATCGCCGCCCAGCAGACCCTGGGCAACGTCTTCGCCGGCCTGATGATCCTGCTGGTGCGGCCCTTTCGTGTCGGCGACACCATCGAGGTCCGCTCCGGCGCGCTCAACGGGCCGTTCACCGGCCGGGTGCGGGCCCTGGGGCTGACCTACGTCACCCTGGCCGCCGAGAACGGCACCCTGCTGCTGCCCAACGCCGGCGTGCTGGCCGCCGGGGTCACCGTCGGCCTGCACGCCCCGCAGTGAGCTCCTACTTGCCGAGCGCCCTGGCCAACTGGTTCTTGGTCATCTTCGACCGGCCCTTGATGTTGCGCTGCTTGGCCTCGTTGTAGAGCTGGTCCCGGGTCGGGCCCTTGGGCCCGGTCCGGTTCCCGGACCGCAGGCCGCCCCGGCGCTGCGGCGACATGTCCTGTGTGGACGTCCGGCTCGCGGTCCGGGACTCCCCGGCCTGCGCCCGGTTCTTGTTCACCGTCCGGGCCGCGATCTCCTCGGCCCGCTTCGGACTCTCCCCACGGTCACGGGCCGAGTCCTTCACGTGCTCGTACTGGCGTTCCCGCTTGTCACTCCAGGCCTGTGGCATCTGGCACACCTCCTGGCCTGCGGATACCCCGATTCGCGCGGTCTAAGCCGGCTACTTCGCCGGTCGGCGGGGGCGGGAGAGGCTGGCCGCGTAGGCGGTCAGGCCGGCCTTGACCGCGTCGTAGGGGGCGGGGCTGTGGCGGGCGCGGGAGGTGATCATCGCGCCCTCGACGCCGGCGATGACGGCGTCGGCGAGGGAGCGGGCGGCGGCCTGGTCGACGCCGAGGGTGATGAAGTGGAAGGCGAGGCGGTCGATCATCTCGGTGAAGGTGCGCCGGCCGGTCTCGCCGATCTCCGCGGACTCCCTGGTCGCGCCCTCGATCACCAGCGGGGCGATGGCGCAGCCGCGGGAGTAGTCGCTGGCGACCATGCCGTCGCGGCCCAGGTCGACGTAGCGTTCGACCAGGTCGGCGGGGGAATCGGCGCCCTCGGCGGCCCGGTCGATGATCTCGACCTGCTCGTGCGCGTGGGCCTCGGCCGCCGCGGTGGCCAGCTGGGTCTTGCCGTCGGGGAAGTGGAAGTACACCGAGCCCCGGGGCGCCCCGCTGAGCGTGAGCACGTCGGAGAAGGCCGTCGCGTGATAGCCCCGCTCCCGCATGAGCTGTTTGGCCGCCTGCACCATCTTCGGCTTGGCATCCGAACGCGCGCCCACGGCCCACCGCCTCTCGTCGATCACATGTATGTCGAGTTACATAGTAGCAAGCCACGCGGCCAGGTCGTCCGCGACGGCATGTGCCTGCTTGGCCCCGGCGGTCGCGGCGATGTCCACGAACTCGGGGTTCATCAGGTCGGCGATCGACTCGTAGAACGGCTCCGCGGTGATCACCCGGACGCGGTGGCCCTGCTCGACCAGCGCGGCCTGCTCCCGGGCCAGATTGTTGTCGGGCAGGGGAGCCAGCACGAGCACTCGGCCGGAGCCGTTGTCGTGGACCAGGTCCGCGTTGGTGCCGGACCGCACGCCGCCGTCGATCCAGACCGAGTCCGCCAAAGCGATCGGCGGCGCGGCCCCGGGGGCGGCGGTGGAGCACGCCACCGCGGTGGCCAGCGAGATGCCGTCGGACGCCGACCAGGCCTTGGCCACCCCGGTGCCGGCGTTCACCGCCGCCACCCGGAGCCGGTCCGGCCACGGACCCTCGGGCAGCGTCGCCCGCCACAGCGTCTCGGCCTGTGCCACCGAAATCGGCGGGATGGCGGCGATCGCCGCCCGGCCGATGCTCCGGGCCGACTCGGCGTCCGAAGTGGACCCTGACACGACCCGTCGCAGCAGATCCCAGTCGCCGTAACCGGATTCGGTGTTGCGCGCGTGCCACGCGGCCCGCTCCAACATCCGCTGCGGCAGCGCCGGGAGGTCGTCGGGCCGCATCGTGAGCCAGGCGCCGACGACCGATCCGGCCGAGGTGCCCAGCACCACGTCGGAATCGGCCAGCGGCAGTCCGGCGCCGATCAGTTCGTGCAGCAGGGACGACGTCCACGCGACACCGGCGGGCCCGCCGCCGCCCAGCACCAGCGCGTCCACGGTCACCAGTCGAGCTTGGCCGGGAGAAACGGCACATCCTCGGGGGCGTCCTTGCGGGCCTTGAGGAGCCGCTCGGCCGGCGCGCCCACGGGCACGCGCAGCGGCGGATCGGCCTGCTCGACCGTGTCGGCCACCGCGGCGGCGACCTCCTCCGGGGTGATGGCCTCGCCGCGCAGGACCCCGAGCTGCTTGAACAGCGGGAGATAGGGGTCGTCGTCGGCGAAGAGGACCTTGGCGCCGGTGGTGGCGCCGCCCGTGTTCACCGCCCCGGGCTGAACGATGCTCACCTTGACGCCGAAGTGCCCGGCTTCCAGGGCAAGTCCCTCGGCGATGGCCTCCAGCGCCCACTTGCTCGCGCCGTACGAGGCGATGATCGGCAGCACCACCCGGCCCTGCACGCTGGAGACGAACACCAGCCGCCCCGAGCCCCGCTCCCGCATCCGCGGCAGCACCGCCTGGGCCACCCGCAGTGCGCCCAAGGTGTTGAGCTGGAACAGGTTCTCGATCTCGGCCAGGGGCACGCTCTCCAGCGGGGCGCGCACGGTCGCGCCGGCGTTGCTGATCAGGACATCGATCTCGCCGGCCTCCTTGATCGCCTGGTCGACGCTGTCCTGGTCGGTCACGTCCAGCCGCAGCCGCTGGTCGACGGCCAGGTCGGCGAGGGTTTCCGGCCGGCGCGCGGTGGCCACGACCCGGTGGCCCCTGGCCGCCAGCTCGACGGCGATGGCACGGCCGATGCCCTGGGACGCGCCGGTGATGAGCACGGACGACATGGCGATTTCTCCTTGCTGCTTGGTCGAACTGGGCTGGTGAGCCGCGGGCGGGAGGCTCGGTCCCGCCCGCGGCCTGGAACGGGTGCCGCTGACACTCATACTATGTCGTACGGCATACCTGTCAAATGGACAGGGCTCGGCCGACGGCCACGTGCGGGGCCGTCAGCCGGTCAGAGCGAGGTCCACGAGTCGATGCGGAACGCGGCGCCGGCACTGCTCACGACGGCCCCGCGAGCGCCGGGGAAGTGCGCCCCGAACACCGGCGCGGCGTTGTCACAAGCCCAGGTCAGCAGCCGGAGCCGGGACTGCGTGGCGGCCGCGCCGTCGGCGTCGAGGACGTCCCGCTGCCGGGGGTCGAGGATCTGCATCGGGTGGTGCACGAGATCGCCGGCGAACAACGCGTTCTCACCCTGCGAGGTGACGGTCAGCACACAGGCCCCCGCCGAGTGCCCGGGGGTGGCGACCAGACGCAACGCGTCGTCGATGACGTGCTCGTCGCCGTCCCACAGCTGGACTTTTCCATGCTCCGCGACCGGCGCGATGCTGTCCTGGAACGCGGTCACGAACCCGAACGGATCCGTCGCGCCGGCCTTCGCGTACTCGGCCAGCTGGTCGAAGTCGGCCTTGGGCAGCAGGTGGGTCGCGTTGGGGAAGGTGGGCCGCCACCGGCCGTCGTCCAGGTAGGTGTTCCAGCCGGTGTGGTCCGGGTGCAGGTGGGTGTTGATCACCAGGTCGATGTCCTCGGGCCGGAAACCCAGGGTGGCCAGGTTGTCCAGGTACGCGGTGTCCAGGCCGTTGAACGGCGGCGCGCCCCGGCCGGCCTTGTGGTTGCCGATGCCGGTGTCGAGCAGGATGGTCCGGCCGGCGCTGCGGATGAGGAAGCTCTGCGAGGTCAGCCAGGCGTCCTCCGACTCCGGCGCCCAGAAGTCGGGCTCCAGCCAGGAACGCTGCGCCTCCCAGTCCCGCCGGTCGGACTCGGGCAGCAGGTCGGCGCGGGTGAACAGGGCGCCCTGCCATTCGTGCACGGGGGCGATCCGCACGTCCCCGAACGCGGTGAAGCCGGGGTGCTCGGTCATGGGTTTTCCCTTCAATGGACCGTTTTCGAGGTGCGGCGACATCACGGGGACGGCAACACGTGAACGTGCCAGCACTAGAGGGAAGGTCCGGCCGCCGAGCCCGGCCGAGAACCTGGGTCGAACTGTACCCCATCATCGAGCCCGGCCCCGTCGCCGACGTCATGGCAGACCTCCACTGGACCACCGAGTTCGTCCGTTCCCGACGCTCCGCCCTTTCGGGCGGCCCGAGGGGCAGTGGGCACTCGTCTGTTGGGGCGTATCGGGGCGGTTGGCCGTGACATCGGGATCCGGTGGCCGATAGTCGGGGCATGACGAGTCCGTTCGCGGTGAGTTCGCCGAGTCCGGCGACTATCGGGTTGTCGCTCGCGGCAGTGGGGCGGGAGCGGGCGACCGTGTTCGACGAGCACATGGGCGCGCTGGTCGTGTTGCGGCACAAGGACGTCTCGGCGGCGCTGCGGGATCATGGGACGTTCAGCACCCGGTTCTACGCGGCCAGCCCGGCGGTCGAGACGATGATGATCACGCACGACGGGGCCGAGCACACCCGGCAGCGGCGGATCCACAACCGGTTCTTCAGCCCGGGGGCGAGCGCGCGGTACGCGGCGCGGATCGCGCCGATCGCCGAGCGGACGTTCGGCGACCTGGTCGGCCGGGAGCGGTCGGACCTCATCGAGGACGCGCTCGCCCGCTACCCGATGGAGGTTTTCCTCGACCTGCTGGGCATTCCCAACGAGCTCGGGGACCAGGGGCTGGCCTGGGTGCGTGCCATCGTGGCCTGGCTGGGGTCGCCGATGGACGAGCAGTTGGCGGCCGCGGGCCAGGCGGCGTTCGACGAGCTCTGCGGGTACGCCGGCACGTTGATCGAGGCCGAGGTGGCGGACCCGGGCGACAACCTGCTGGGCGAGATCATCCGGGCCCATCTCACCGAGGGCGGCTTCACCGTGGAGGCGTGCACGGTCGCGGTGGTCAGCCTGCTGCTGGGCGGCCTGGAGACCACGATCCAGATGCTGTCCGCGACGATGTCCTCCTTGCTGCTCAACCCGTCCGCGCTGGACCGGGTCCGGGCCGACCGCAGCCTGCGGGACGCCGCGCTGGACGAGTCGTTCCGCTGGGCCAACCCGTCCGCCGGCCTCTACCGTCTCGTCACCGCCGACACGGTGGTCGCCGGTGTGCCGGTCGGCGCCGGCAGCATGGTCTACCTGTGCATCGCCTCGGCCCACTACGACCGGGACGCCTACCCGGACCCGGAGGTGTTCCACCTCGACCGCCACGCCAGCCACCTCGGCTTCGGCCTCGGCCCGCACTACTGCGTCGGGGCCCCGCTGGCGCGCATCGAGGTCCGGGCGGCGCTGGACGCGCTGCTCGACCGCTTCCCCCGGCTCCGTCTCGACCCCGACCAGCCGCTCGCGTTCCGTTATGGCGCAAGGGGTTTCGTGCAGCACGGGGCCGACACGCTGCCGGTGCTGCTCAGTTAGCCTTGGCGCTGATCCTGCGGGGAGAAGTCGGCCGACCTCTCCCCGCGCCGGGTGCTCGCTACGGCTGGTGTTGCTGGAAAGCCTGGGCCTGGACGGTGTTGCCGCAGGCGACGAAGTCGCTGTTGTCGGCCATGGTCATCTCGATGCCGCCGTCGGGCACGCCCAGCAGCAGCACGGGTCCGCGGACGGACTCCTGGCCGGCCGGGCAGCGGGTGAAGGTCAGCAGGACCTCGGCCCCGTCACCCGGAACCAGGGTGACCGGGGAGGACGGGCCGACCTTGGTCACGGTCAGCTGCTGGCGCGGCCATTCCCCGGAGGCCGGCGGCAGGCCGGTGATGGCGACCTGCGGGTAGCCCTGGATCACGCACGTGGCCGGGCCGGTGTTCTTCACCGCGCTCTGCACGATGACCGTCGTCGCGGTGGTGCTCGCGACCGCCGCCTCGGTGGTCAGGCCGTTCGGCTGGCAGGCCGGCTGGGCCTTGACCGGAGGTGGCGAGCTGGCCTGCGTGATCTTGGTCGAGGCGGTGTGCGTCGCCGGCGCGGTGCTGGTCGCCGTGGTGGGCGCGCTGCCGGCGGCCGGTGTGTCGCCGGTCGATCCACCGGTGCAGGCCGCCAACATCAGTCCGGCGACCGGCAGCAGCGCCAGTGTCAGTCCTACCTTCCGCATGGTCTTCCCCCTTCGGCACGTCCTGGATTCTGTGACCAATGACGTCCCGAAGTCGGCCGCGTTGCCCGGACTGCCCCTTGGGGCGGTCAGCGGTTCTTGAACTCCTCGATCGCGGCCCTGGTCGTGCGGGCCATCGTGTCGCTGCCGGCGTGCCCGGAGTCCTCGATGATGTGCAGCCGCGCGCCGGGCCAAGCCTTGGCCAGCTCCCACGCCGTCTGCACCGGGCAGCCCATGTCGTGCCGGCCGTGCACCAGCACCCCGGGGATGCCGGCGAGTGTGTGAGCGTTGCGCAGCAACTGGTTCTCGGCCAGCCAGGCCCCGTTGCTGAAGAAATGCGCGCAGATCCGGACGAACGCGATCTGGGCGTCGACGTCGCGGTCGCTGTACATGCCGGGCACGCCGTTGGGTTCGCCCGAGATGACGGCGTCCTCCCAGGCCAGCCAGTCGGCGGCGGCCTTGGCCCGGACCGCGCGGTCGGGGTTCTCCATCAGCCGCGCGTACGCCGCCAGCAGGTCGCCGTCGCGCTCGTCCTCGGGCACGGCGTCCCGGAACCGATCCCAGGCCTCGGGGTAGAACCGGCCGGCGCCCCGGTAGAGCCAGTCGAGCTCGGCCGCGCTGCTGGTCGTCACCGCCGGGATGACGATCTCGGTGACCCGCTCGGGATGCTGCTGCGCGTAGGCCAGGATGAGGGTCGTTCCCCAGGACCCGCCGTTGAGCAGCCAGCGGTCGATGCCCAGGTGCTCGCGCAGCCGTTCCATGTCGTCGATCAGGTGCTGGGTGGTGTTGAGGCTCATGTCCGCCGCCGGGTCGCTGGCGTGCGGGGTGCTGCGGCCGCAGTTGCGCTGGTCGAAGCGGATTACCCGGTAGCGGTCGGGATCCCAGGCCCTCGTCGGTTTCCGCGACGCGCCCCCGCCGGGCCCGCCGTGCACGTTCAACGCCGGCTTGCCGTCGGGTTTGCCGAGCTGCTCGTAGTAGACGCGGTTGCCGTCGCCGGTGTCGAGGAATCCGGTGTCGTACGGGCTGAGCGGGGGGTAGAGGTCCACCATGATCGCCGATCGTAGGAGAACCGCCCCCGGAATTCAGCGCATTTTCCCGTGAGCATATGACCGGCATGAGTACCACCAGCAGGGACAGGCTGGCGGGCCGTCGAACTCGTAGCCTTTGGTCACGGGAGCGAATTCCGCAATTCGTGGTTCGAAGGGGAAAACATGTCTGTGCCACTTGCCGGTCGGCGCGCGCTGGTGACCGGGGCTTCGCGCGGTATCGGGGCGGCGGTCGTGCGGCGGCTGGTGAAGGACGGCGCCGAGGTCGCCTTCACCTACGGCGCTTCGGCCGCCGCCGCCGAAAAGCTCGTCGCCGAAACGGAAGCCGTCGCGATCCGGGCCGACAGCGGCGACCCCGCCCAGGTGGCCGGGGCGGTCGACGAGACCGTGGCCCGGTTGGGCGGCCTGGACATTCTCGTCAACAATGCCGGCATTCTCCCCGCCGGCCCGATCGAGTCGCTGACGATGGAACAGTTCGACCGGGTGGTCGCGGTCAATGTCCGGGGTGTTTTCGCCGCGGTCCGGGCGGCCGTGCCGCATCTGGGCAGCGACGGCCGAATCATCACCATCGGCAGCATCAACGCCGACCGGGTGCCGCTGTCCGGGATGTCGGTCTACGCGATGTCGAAGGCGGCGGTGGCCGGACTGACCCGCGCGCTGGCCCGCGAACTCGGGCCCCTCGGCATCACCGTCAACAACCTCCAGGTCGGGCCCACGGCAACGGACATGACCCCCGAGGACAGCGAGATCGCCGACACGTTGCGCGAGGTGATGGCCCTCGGCCGTTTCGGCCAACCCCACGAGATCGCCAGCGTCGTCAGCTATCTCGCCGGGCCGGAGGCGGCCTTCGTCACCGGCGCCAACTGGAATGTCGACGGCGGCTTCACCGTCTGACTCCCCGGGCCGATCGATGGGAGCAACTTCCGTGACCACAGCGGTTCGCCTGCCGGGCAAGGCCCTGCTCGGGCTCTTCCTCACCGGGTTCGTCGGCATCCTCACCGAGTGCCTGCCGGCCGGCCTGCTCCCGGACATGGCCCGTTCGCTGGACGTGAGCACCGCGCTCACCGGCCAGACCGTCACCCTCTACGCCGCGGCCACCTCGATCGCGGCGATCCCCCTCTCGCACGCGTTCTCGAGGTGGCCTCGCAAGCAGGTGCTGCTGACGGCCCTGATCACATTGGCCGTCACCAACACGCTGACCGCCCTGTCCGACAGCTACCCGCTGACCCTGGTGATCCGGTTCGCCGCCGGGCTGGGCACGGCCTTGATCTGGCCCCAGCTCGGCGGATACGCCGCCCGGCTCGCCCCCGCCGGGCAGCAGGGCCGCGCCATCACCGTCGCCCTGGCCGGCACGCCCATCGGCCTGGCCCTGGGCGTTCCCCTCGGCGCCTGGCTCAGCGCCCTGGGGTGGCAGGTCGCGTTCTACTCGTCGGCCGGCCTGACCGTGCTGACCCTGTTGTGGACGCTGGCGACGCTCCCCAACCTGCCCGGCCTGCCGCCGGGCCGGCGCCCCAAGGTCGCCGACACCCTCGTGCTGCCCGGGCTGCGGGTCATCCTGTTCGCGACCGCCGCGTACATGGTGGCGCACAACATTCTCTACACCTACGTCAGCGATTTCCTGCGACACGTGGGCATGGCCGGCCAGACGGGGACCGCGCTGTTCGTCCTCGGCGTCACCTCGGTGCTGAGCACCCTCGTGGTCGGCGCGCACATCGACCGCCAGCTCCGCAAGCTCGTGGTGGGCAGCACCGGGCTGTTCGCCGTCAGCGTGCTCGTCATGGCCGTGCTCTCCGGAGTGCCGGCGCTGGTCTACATCGCCGTCGGGGCTTGGGGTTTCGCCTTCGGCAGCGCCGCCTCCCTGTTCATCGCCGCCGCCATCGACGCGGCCGGCGAGGCTGCCCAGCCGATCATCATCACCGTCATCTCCGGCTCCATCGCCGCCGGCGGCCTCCTCGGCGGCCTGCTCATCGCCGACCTGGGCCCCGCCTCACTCACCTGGTCCGCGTTGGCCCTGCTGGTCGCCGCCACCGCGGCCGTCGCCGCCGGCCGAAGGCACGCCTTCCCCCGGAACGACAGGTGAACGTCAATCTGACGTCATAGAGCTTCCATGCCCTGGTCGAGACGATGTCGGGCATGAAGACGATGGTGAGGGCCCGCAGCGCCGTGCTGGCGACCGTCGCGGTCCTGGGCTGCCTGGCGTTGAGCACACCGGCGTCGGCCGTGACTGCGCGACCGGCGGCGGCCACGGCGTTGCCGGTGGTGGACATGGAGGCGGTGGTCCTGGCGGCGCAGATCGACCCCCGCCGGGCCGACAACACGCACACGCCGGGAGCCACGGACTCGGTGCTGGCGGTGGAACGGGCGCTTCAGGCCCGGAATCTGCTGGACGCCAAGTGGGTCGACGGGTACTTCGGGACCACGACCGTCGCGGCGTACGCGGCGTACCAGCGGTCGCTGGGCTACAGCGGCCTGGCGGCGAACGGGCTGCCCGGCACGAGCTCGCTGACCGCGCTCGGACAGGGCCGGTACACCGTCACCCACACGATCGGACCAGGCGCGAAGGTCACCCGGGACGGGCACACCGTGAACACGCGCACCCAGGCGATGCTCACCGAGGCCGAGCGCCTGCTGGGCTTGCACCTCACGCTGTCGCAGGGCTCCTACAACCCCGGCGGCGACCCGAGCTCGGCCGGCACCCACGACGGCGGCGGCGTGGTGGACGTCAGCGTCACCGGCATGTCGGCCGCGACCCGCACCGCCGTCGCCAAGGCCCTGCGCCAGGTCGGGTTCGCGGCCTGGGTCCGCAACCCCGATCAGGGCGACTGGCCGTGGCACATCCACGCGGCGGCGATCAGCGACACCGATCTGTCCACCCAGGCCCAGAACCAGACCGGCGACTACTACCTCGGCTTCAACGGCCTGGCCAACCACGGCGCGGACGACGGGCCCAAGGTCCCGATCCAGACCTGGGAGGACTACCAGCGCACGCACTGACCGGACCACCGACACCGCACAAAGGGGAACCGTGAGAAACGCACGCACGACGCTCGCCGTCGCCGGGGCCGCGCTGGCCCTGGCCGTCCCGATGCTGGCCGCCACCGCCTCGCCCGCGTTCGCCGCCGGCCGTGACGGCACCTGCGACAGCGGGGAGTTCTGCTACTACTACAACAGCGACGAGGCCGGGTCCCTGTCCGACTTCACCGGCTCGATCAGCGACCTCGGCGCGACCCAGCCGTCCTGCTACGACTTCAAGAGCGCCGGCAACGGCCAGGGCGTGTGCGTGAAGAACAACGCGGCCTCGGTCTGGAACCGCACCTCGTACACGGTGCGCGTCTACTTCAACAGCGACTTCGGCGGGGCCAGCCAGGACTTCGCGCCCGGCGCCAAGGGCAACCTCAACGCCACGCTGAAGAACAACAACGCCAGCCACGAGTTCCTCACCGGCGGTGGCGGCGCGCAGACCCCGCGCAACGACTACGACGGCAACGCCCGCGGCTTCGCCCAGAACAACTGCACCGCCTTCGCCGCCTACCGGATCGCCAGCCGGCTCGGCGTGCCCAACTTCAGCAACTCCTACGGCGGCACCACCTGGGGCAACGCCGGCACCTGGGACGACGCCGCCCGCCGCGTCGGCGTCACGGTCAACAAGACCCCGACGGTCGGCGCCATCGCCGTCAACGACGTGCACAAGGTCGGCCACGTCGCCTACGTCAACGCGGTCCACTCCGACGGCTCGTTCGACGTCGAGGAGTACAACTGGAACAACCCGCTGGCCTACGGCACCCGCAAGAACGTGCACGTGAGCAGCGCCCAGGCCGACTTCCAGTGGATGCTCCACTTCTGACGGCCCCACTTTCCCGAACCGGTTGAAGCCGAACGGCCCCCTGCCCGAGAATGCTCGGGCAGGGGGCCCGGTGCCGTCGCGGCGGCTGACCGTTTCCAGGGGGCGGAAATGGGCGGTAATGCCTTCGGGGAGCTGCTGCGCGACTGTCGGCTCGCGGTCGGGTGGACCCAGGACGAGCTGGCCGGCCGGTCCGGGGTGTCGGCGCATTCGATCAGCGTGCTGGAGGCGGGGCGGCGGCAGCCCCGGCTGTCCTCGGTGGGCCTGCTGGCCGAGGCCCTGGCCCTCGATCCGCACCGGCGCGAACAGCTGCTGGCGGCCGCGCGCGGCGAGGTCGCCCCCGAGCCGCCGGTCCGGGCGGCCGTCGCGGTGCCCCGGCAGCTGCCGGCCGCGGTCGCCGGCTTCACCGGCCGGGCCGACCAGCTCAAGGAACTCACCGGCTTGCTCGATCGGGACGGCACGGCGGTGATCTCGACGATCAACGGCACCGCCGGCGTGGGCAAGACGGCGCTGGCCGTGCACTGGTCGCACCAGATCGCCGACCGGTTTCCCGACGGGCAGCTCTACGTGAACCTGCGGGGTTTCGATCCCAGCGGCCAGCCGGTCCAGCCGGCCGAGGCGATCCGGGGTTTCCTCGACGCGCTCGGCGTGCCGGCCCAGCGCATCCCGTCCGGCCTGGCCGAGCAGGCGGCGCTGTACCGGTCCCAGCTGGCCGGCCGGCGGATGCTGGTCGTGCTGGACAACGCCCGCGACACCAGCCAGGTCCGCCCGCTGCTGCCGGGCTCGGCCCCGTGCCTGACCGTCATCACCAGCCGGGACACCCTCGGCGGCCTGATCGTCAGCGAGGGGGCGCAGGCCGTCCCGCTGGACCTGATGATCTCCGGCGAGGCCTACGACCTGCTGGCCGGCCGGCTGGGGCCGGAGCGGCTGGCCGCCGAGCCGCAGGCGGTCGCCGACCTGATCGAGTTGTGCGCGCACCTGCCGCTGGCGCTGAGCGTCGTCGCCGCCCGAGTCACTCTCACTCCGACCCTGTCGCTGACCGAGTTGGCCGCGCAGCTGCGGGACGTCCGCGATCGGCTGCACGCCTTGGACGTCGGGGACACCAGCGTCAACCTCGACGCGGTGTTCTCCTGGTCGTACCGGACGCTGAGCGCCCCGGCGGCGCGGATGTTCCGGCTGTTGAGCCTGCATCCGGGCCCGGTCATCTCGGTGTCCGCCGCCGCCAGCCTCGTCGGCGCCGACCGCGGGCCGGCCCGCGCGGCCCTGTCCGAGCTGGTCCGGGCCCAGTTGCTGACCGAACCCGGGGCCGGCCGATTCGCGTACCACGACCTGCTGCGGGCCTACTCGGCCGGCAAGGCGGCCCAGGAGGAGACCGAGCCGCAACGCCGCGTCGCCACGCACCGCATGCTCGACCACTACCTGCACACCGCGCACGCCGCGACGCTGCTGCTCAACCCACCCAACGACCGCCTGCCGCTGGCCGAACCCCAGGCGGGGACCGCCGTCGACGATCTCGCCGACCACGAGCAGGCGTGGCAGTGGCTCACGACCGAGCGCCCGCTGTTCCCAGCCGCCGTCGACCACGCGGCCGCCGGTGGCTTCGACACCCATGCCTGGCAACTCGCGTGCAGCGTCGCCAGTTTCTGCATCCGCACCGGGCACTGGGCCCAGATGGTCGCCACCCAACTCGTCGCCATCGCGGCGGCCGAGCGCGCCGGGGATCAGCACGGGCAGGCGTGGTCGCTACGTGAACTGGGCCGGGCGCACATCCGCCTGCGCCGCTTCCCCGAGGCGGACGCCGCCCTGCGTCAGGCCCTCGACCTGGACGAGCGGCTCGGCGACCTGAGCGGCCAGGCCCGCAGCCACAACAATCTCGGCATCGCGTCGTACGCGCAGGGCTTGTACCCCGAGGCGCTGGCGCACGACCAGACCGCCTACGCCTTGTTCCGCGAGGCCGGGCACCGGCCGGGCCAGGCCGACGCCTTGAACGCCATCGGCTGGATGCTGACCCAGCTCGGCCGGCACGCCGAGGCGCTGCGGTCCTGCACCCAGGCGCTCGAACTGCACCGGGCCGTCGGCAGCCGGCACGGCGAGGCCGACACCTGGGACAGCCTGGGCCGCGCCCACCACAACCTCGGCGAGCACGAGCAGGCCGTCGACTGCTACCGGAATGCCCTTGATCTGTATGAGAAGTTGGGCGCTCGCCATCCCCGGGCCGACACCCTGATCCGCCTCGGCGACACCCACCGGGCGGCCGGCGACCTCGACGCCGCCCACCACTTCTGGCAGCGTGCGCTGCCCATCCTCGACGACCTCGGCCACGCCGACGCCGCCGTCCTCCGCGCCCGGCTGGGCTGGACGCCGAGGTCCAGCCAGGAGGCCGCCGCCGAAAGCCTGCCGCCCTGATCGCCCGGGCTCCTGGCGCTAGAGTCGAAGGCGGGAGCGGTGGGAGGAGCCGACGATGGACGAGCGCGAGCCTGACGTTGTGGACGGCGAGGTCGTCGAGGACACGCCGAACGCCGCCCTCGCGGCGCCGGCGCCGGCGTTGCCCGACCCGGACTACAGCGAGGGCGGGGTGCCCAGCTTCGACTTCGTGCGGGAGAAGATCGAGGGGCGGTACACGACGTCGCTGGGCTCGGCGGAGGTGGCCGGGCTGGGCACGGAGAACACGGTGGAGGCCCTGGACAAGAAGCTCGCCGACCGGGAGCAGGCGGGCAAGGACCGGCTGGCCGAGATCCGGCGGTCGATGCGCGGGGAGTAACCGGCCCGGGTTCATAGCGCGGGCAAAGCGGAATCGAAGCGGTGCGGGCCAGGATGGCCGGCATGGTGCGAGGTCTGGTGGCCGCGGTCGCGGTGCTGGCGGCGGTGATGTCGGCTCCGGTGGCGGGGGCGAGCGGCGTGAGCGCGTCGCAGTCGGCGGTGGCGGGCACGGAGCAGGTGCTGTTCCGGGCGGGCACGGGCGGCTACGGCTGTTTCCGGATTCCGGCGTTGGTGCGGACCAAGCAGGGCAGCCTGCTGGCGTTTGCCGAGGCCAGGAAGTCGCCGTCGTGCGCCGACCGGGGCGACATCGACATCGTGCTGCGGCGATCGACCGATGACGGCCGCACCTGGGGGCCGGTCAGGGTGGTCCTGGCCGGGCGGTCCGACGATCCGTTCGCGCCGTTCACGCGGGGGAATCCGGCGCCGATCGTGGACGAGGCGACGGGCCGTGTGGTGCTGGTGTCGACGTCGAACGAGGCGAGCGTGTCCGGGCAACGCCTGCCCTGGGTGCAGCACAGCGACGACGACGGCCTGACCTGGTCGGCGGCGACGCAGCTGCCGGCGACGTTCGACGGCACGAACAACGGGTGGTTCGCCACCGGGCCCGGCCACGGGGTTCAGCTGCGTAGCGGCCGGCTTGTCGTTGGCGCGCACCAGAAGCCGAGTGGCGGCGTGGTGGACGCGGGCGTGCTCTACAGCGATGATCACGGGGACAGCTGGCACGCCAGCCAGGTCCCGAACTCCTTTGTGGACGGTGAGCTCAGCCCGGGCGAGATCTCGGTGGCCGAGCTGGCCGACGGCCGGCTGTACGCGGCCGGCCGCAACGAGATCACCACCGGCGATCATCGGGTGGCGGCGATCAGCTCGGACGGCGGCACGACCTTCCCGGCCTTCGCCGCCGTGCCGTCGCTGGTGACGCCGAACGTGCAGGGCTCGGTCCTGGCGCTGCACCAGACGTACCAGAGCACCCCCGGCGACACGCTGATCTTCTCCGGCCCGTCCGATCCGACGGATCGCGTGCACCTCCAGATCCGGTACTCCACCAACAACGGCGCGAGTTGGGCCACGCCGGCGCACGGCCTGATCACCAACGACCGGTCCGGCTACTCGGACCTGGCCGAGTTGACCGACGGCGAGATCGGCGTGCTGTACGAAGGCGGGACTTCGTTCTCCGCCGACGAGATCCGGTTCAACCGGTTCACCCCGGCCGAGATCGGCCTGCCGGGCACCTTCACCGGCAGCCCGTCCGCGCAGGCGTCGACCGCCGCCGCGCCGACTACGCCGGACTCGTCGCCGGAGGCCAATGACGCCTACCTGGCCGGCAATGCCACCGTCAACGACGGCCTGGTTCTGGACGGTGCGGGCGACTACGCGGATATCCCGCACAGCAGCACCCTCGACCCCGGCGCGGGCGACTTCGCCTATGACCTGACGTTGCGCCACACCGCCACCGCGACCAGCCCCGACCAGGTTCTGCTGTGGGCCTACGGGGTCGGCGCGGGTGCGCCCCAGGTGTGGCTGCGGGTCCAGCCGAGTCAAGATCAACTGTACGCCTGGGTACAGGGCGACACCGGGGCGCAGGTGGCGTTGAAGGACGGCTCCTCGGCGGTGGCGTTCGGCGACAACGCCACGCACCACCTGACCCTGAGCCGGACCGGCGGCCGGATCACGCTCACTGTGGACGGCGCGTCCGCGTCGGCCAGCGGGGTGACCGGCTCGGTCAGCGCGGGCACGGCCGGGATCCGTCTCGGGGCCAAGCAGGACGCGGCGGCCGGCGATCCGTTCCACGGCACCATCGGCGACTTCCACTTCTCCCGTGGCGCAACGGAAAGCGTGCACCTGGCGTTCCGGGTGGTCGACGACGCGACCGTGCCGGCGAGGACCAGCCTCGCCATGTCCGACGACCTGTCGGCGCACTGCGCGGACGCGAACCTGCTCGGGGGCCTTGGCACGCTCGTCGCCGGCCGGGCCACCGGCACCAGCGCGCTCCAGGTGAACGCGGCGCACCCGGGCGCGGAGACGCCCTTCGTGCCGGGCCTGGATGTCGGCTCCGGGGACTTCACCATCACCACGTGGTTCAAGTACTCGGCCACCGCGAGCAGCGCCAACCAGGCGCTGGTGTGGGCGTACGGGGCAACAGCCGGCGAACGGTCGGTGTGGGTTCGGGCCCAGCCGGCGCAGGACCGGCTCTACGCCTGGGTGCAGACCGACACCGGCCAGGTCAGCGTCGCCCTGCCCGACTCCACGGGCGCGACGGCGTTCGGCGACAACGCCTGGCACGCCCTGGCCTTGACCCGGACCGGCGACCAGATCCGGCTCAGCGTCGGCACGACCGCCGCGACCGCGTCGGGGCTGACCGGTTCGGTGAGCGCCGACAAAACGGACGTGCTCGGCCTGCGGGTCGGCTCGAAGCCCGACGGCACAGACGTGTTCACCGGCGCGGTCGACGAGGTGCGGTTCTACTCGCGGGCCCTTACCGCCGCCCAGGCCGCCGGCGCGTACCCGGCCGATCTGCCGGCGGTCTGGTGGTCGTTCGAGGGGCAGAACACCCAGAAGCACGACGTGGTCCGGCTGGCCGACGGACCGTCCACTCCGGACTATTCGAGCCACTGCGGCGGTGGTTTCGTGCGTGGGGGAGCGGCGCTGGGAGCCGGCAAAGTGGGTAGTGCCTTGACGTTCGACGGCAAGGACGACACCGTGCAGGTGCCGTACTCGGCCGCGACCAACCTCGGCGACGGCGACTTCACGATCACCACATGGGTCAAGTACACCGGTACCGCCGACCAGGTGATCTTCTGGGCCGGCGGCATCGGCGCGACCCAGCGCGGTCTGTGGCTGCGGGCTCAGCCCTCGCAGAACCGCTTCCTGGCCTACGTGACCACCGACGCCGGCGCGACCTCGGTCACCGCCCCGGCGGCCGCCGACGGCGCGTGGCACCACATCGCTTTGCGCCGGGCCGGAAACACCTTGTCGCTGATCGTCGACGGCGTCACCGGCGGCAGCGCATCGGGCCTGACCGGCTCCCTGACCTACGGCGATGCCTTTGCCGCCGACGGCTTCCAACTGGGCGCGCGGCCGGACGACACCGGCTGGCTCCACGGTGCCCTCGACGAGTTCCGCATCTTCCGCTCGGCCCTGTCGACGGCCGAGCTGACCTCGGTGCGGCAGAACAACACGGATCTGGGCAACGTGACCGCGCTTCGCCTGCCGTTCGACACGATCGCCGCCACGCCGCACGCGCGGATGTAGGGCCGGTCTAGGCGACGTGATCGCGTTCGGTCCGGGAGTGTGCATGCCATGCGCGGGGATGTAGCGGCATGGCCCGGGCACCGTCTCGGGCGACCAGGCCGGTGAGGCGGGCGCGGGTGGTGACCAGGACGAGGGCGGAGCGGCCGGGCAGCAGCGGGCGGACCTGGTCGGAGTCGGAGGCGTTGTCCAACAGCAGCAACACCTTCCGGTCGGCCAGGAGGGACCGGAAGAGGGCGGCGCGTTCATCGGGCAGGGAGGGGATGCGGTCGGTGCCCAGGGAGCGCAGCAGGGCGGCGAGGGCGGTAGGGGGATCGGTGCGGGCAAGGTCGACGTGGAGTTGGCCGTCGGGGAAGGCGGAGCGGACGCGGTGGGCCCAGTGCAGGGCCAAGGCGGTCTTGCCGACGCCGGCGTCGCCGGTGAGGACGCGGATGCGCACGGAAGTGCCGGACCAGTCGGCCAGATCGGCGTCCAGGACGGCGAGTTCGGCCTGGCGGCCGGTGAAGTCCTCGCGGGCGTGGGGCAACTGGGCGGGCACGACGGGCCGGAGTCGGCGGTGCAGGTCCCGCAGGCGGCCGCCGGGCTCGATGCCGAGACGGCGCCGGGTGGCGGAGTAGACGTCCAGGGCCTCCGAGGTGCGGCCGGCGCCGTGCAGGGCCAGCATCAGTTGTTCGGCCAGGCGTTCGCGGTGCGGGTGTTCGGCGACGAGTCGGCGAAGCTCGGGCAGCAGGGCGATTCCGTTGCCCTGGGCCAGTTCGGCGTCGAACAGCAGCTCGAACGCCGCCAGGCGGCGCTCGTCGAGCCGCATGATGTCCACAAAGGACTCCGCGCAGCCGAGCAGCGCCGGGCCCGGCCACAAGGCCAGTGCCTCGCGGAAACGGGACTGCTCCACCAGGTTCTCGAAGACGTCGAGGTCGAGTTCGCCGGGACGGACGGCGATGAGATAGCCGCCGTGCTGGCGGCGGATGGTGTCCGGGCCGAGCAGTTTGCGCAGGCCGGAGACGTAGATCTGAAGTTGGCTGCGGACGGTGGCCGGCGGGTTGTCGCCCCAGACCAGGTCGCACAGCCGTTGGTCCGAGACGACGTGGTTGGCGTGCAAGAGAAGGGCGGCCAGCACGGTGCGCGGCTTGGCCCCGCCGAGCGGGCCGTCCTGCGCCGTGACCTCGCCCAACACCCGGTAACGCAAGGGAACTCCCAGAATGACAGGCCGGGCCGGCCCCCGGGGAGCAGGGGCCGGCCCGGCGGACAGCGCGCTCAGGCGCTGGGCAGCTGCCGGTCGTAGAAGCGAACCGCGCCGTTGGCGTTGCGGAACGTGATCATCCAGGACTGGCCGTTGGAGTTGACGTACGACGCCACGTTCGGGTCGGTGGCCGACGGGTCGGTGGCGGCGATGGTCTTCGTCCACTCGCCCCACCCGTTGCTGCCGGTCTGCGTCTCCCACACGTGGTAGATCTCGTTGTCCGTGCCGCGCACCACCACGGCGAGCCGGCCAAGGGCCGGGTCCATGATCGCCGCCGGCGCGCCGGCCGCGACGAACGTGCCGATCTGCTGGAAGTCCGCCGGCCAGGAGCCGTCGGCGTTGGCCAGCTTGGACACGATGGTGCCATCGGCCGAGCGGGCGAACACCTGCACGAGGTAGCCGGGGCGGACCACGACGGCCGGCTGCCCGGACAGGCCCGAGCCGCCGATGTTCGTCCACGCCGAGAGGTTGCCGTCGTTGTAGTACTCGATCGAACGCAGCGACCCGGCCGCGGTCAGGCCGAACACCTGGAGGCCGTCCCGCACCGGCACCACGGAGATGCCCGACACCAGGTTCTGGTCGCCGAGGTCCTGCCAGAACGGCACCGTGCCGGCCTGGTGGTACGCCCACAGCTTGCCGTCGGCGTCCACGGCGAAGTCGACGACCGTGCCGTCGGCCAGCTTCGCGGTGACCGGCGGCGAGGCCATCGAGCCGCCGAAGTCGGCCCAGCCCGACCAGGTCTGCGCGCCGGGCGCGGTCTGGGCGTTGCCCCAGACGTCACCGCCGTCCGAGTACTGGGCGGCGACCTGGATCTTGCCGCTGGGCAGCTGGCTCAGCGACGGCTGCCCGGTGAACGCCTCGTTGCCGGAGATCACCGTCCACTGCACGGAGTTGAAGTTGTCCACATCGGACTGATGGCCCTCGACGACCCGGCCCGCGTTGTCCACGTAGGCGTACTCCAGCGTGCCGACGGTGGCCCCGGACACCGGCGCGGCCTGCATCGCCGTCATCCGCGTGTTCTGCGCGACCGGCACCTGCGCCTGCGGGTCGGAGTACCAGCCTTGCAGGTCCACGATCAGGTGGATGGTGCTGTCGCTGCCGTTGCGGATCCGGATCTTGCCGTCGGTGCCCGGCTTGAGCACCAGCGAGTGGGCCCGCCAGTCGCCGGCGTTGAAGTCCATCACGGTCAGCGCCGGCTCGGTCTGGCCCACCGGCCACGCCTTGAGGTAGCCGGCGTCGGTGGGGGTGGCGATCAGGTTCAGCGCCGCGCCGGCGATGCCCCGCGTCGGCAACCCGTTGGTGCCGCCCACCTGCACGTCGATCGTGGCGTTGGCGGCCAGCGGCAGGCCCGCGCCGAGGGTGCGGGTGTTGAGCAGCCGGGTGTTGGCGAACCGGTAGCCCGCGCCCTGGGTCGAGCTGGACACGTAGTAGCCCTCGACGTTGACCACCAGGTTGATCGCGTCCGGGCCCTTGTTGGTGAAGGTGACCTGGCCGTTGGCCGGCAGCGACAGCACGGCCCCGGACTGCGTGGAGCCCTTCTCGAAGTTGAAGATCGGCCTGGCCGTGCCGCCGGACGGCGCGACGGCCAGCCAGCCCGGGTTGGCCGCGCCGGGCACGAGCAGGTTCACCTGCGCGGCCGCGGACCCCGCCGGGATCAGGCCGCCGGTGATGGTCACCGTGCGGGTGGCGCCGGCGGCGATGGTGCCGGTGGTGGTGCCCAGGCCGCTGCGGGTGTCGATCAGCCGGGCGTGCGGCACGGGCACGAAGCCGCCGCCGGTGGCCCCCTGTTCCGCCTTGTAGTAGCCCTGCACCTCGACGACGACGTCGGTCTTGCCGGCGTTGTTGTAGAGCGACAGCTTGCCGTCGCTGCCCGGCTTGACGACGGAGGTGTTGGAGATCTGCTCGCCGGCGGCCGCCGAGATCGTGGTCACGTTGGGCCGGGTGATGCCGCTGGGCCACAGCTCCACGAAGGTCGTCGCGGTCGGCTTGAGCAGCCCGACCCGGACCACCACCGCGCCCACGCCGGTGGCCGGCACGGAGCCGACGCCCAGCACCGGGAAGCTGACCGTCGCGGCCGCGCCGACCTGGTCGCTGATCCCGCCGGTGCCGCTGCGCGTGTCCAGCACCACCGACGAGCTCGTGGTCGGCACGAAGTCGCCGCCGCGCCCGGCCGCGTCCGCGTGCGCCGTCGGCGCGGTGACGCCGACCAGGGCGAACGCCGCGGCCGCGAACGCCGCGATCATCTTTCTGTGCACGTGATTCTCCTATTTCACGCCGGCGAGAGGAACCGGCTGTCCCTTGTAGACGACCCGGCCGAGATCGTTGTACCGCTGGTTGTTCACGCCCCAGATCTGGTTGGGGATCGTCTCGTGCAGGTTGATCGGCTTGACCCCCTTGGGCACGACCACGCCGACCGCGTCCATCTGGAACGCGTACGGCACGGTGCGATGGCCGTCGTAGAGCGGCGTGACGGTGTAGTCGACTTCCTGTTTCTCCCGCACCGCCGCGGTCACCTCGTTCTCCACCGCCAGCATGTTCGGCGAGAAGTCCCGGTCGTTCTGGTCGATCCGGTTGGCGTTGGTGGTCCGGCTGCACGTGGCCAGGTTCTCCAGGTTCGTGCCGTCGCCGCCGAGCTGCTTGCCGAGCAGGTGGCAGTTGTTGATCCACTTGCCGGGCTTGCCGGTCGCGCCGAGGACCTTGCTGTAGCGCCGGCCCCAGTAGTAGCCGGGCGGCCTGATCTTCGAGTTGGTGGCGGAGCCGGTGCCGAGGTCGCTGTACGTGAGGCACGCCTCGACGCCGGTGGCGCGGTCGCCGTTGGAGGTGTCCACCGGCTTGTAGTTCGGTTCGGGCAGCCGTTCCTCACAGCCCTCGTCGCGGCGGGAGTCGGTCTTGGTCTTCACCTGGGACGCCGCCGAGACGACCGCGACCACCGCGCCGGTGGCGTCGACCGCCGCCTGCCAGAGCCGCTGCGCCTGAACCTTGTTGTCGGCCACCACGTTCTCGATGGTGTCCACCACGGCCGCGGCGGCCGTCGGCGCGGACGACACCACCTCGGGCAGGTTCAGCACCGCCGTCGTGGCCGCGCTGCCGACCGCGATCGCGGTGTGCTTGGCCGCGCTCTCCGCCGCGTCGCGGGCCGCCTGGGTGATGCGCAGAGCCCGTTCGTAGGCCGCCTTGCGGGCCGCTTCGGCGGCGCGCTCGGCCCAGTCGATGGGGCTGTTGCCGCCGCCACCGCCGACGGGGTTGGGACGGCTTCCGGCGCCGTGGCCCGAACTGTACGGGTAACCGCCGCCACCGCACTGGCTGGTCCAGGAATGGGTGTCGCAGAACAGGTCGTGCGCCGACTCGTGGTAGAGGCTGTGGTAGTAGGCGTCGCACTCCATGCCGTAGATGGCGGTGCAGGAGTCGTCGCCGAGCGGTGTCGGCTTGATGACGTTCCACAGCATCTGGAGTTCGATTTCGACCAGGTCGTCCCGGCCGACGGCCTTCTTGGCGTACTTCCACACGGAGCCCCAGCCGAAGTTGCCGGTGGGGTCGGTGGCGTTGACCGGGTCGGAGTTGGCGTACAGGTAGCGGTTGGCGTTGCCGGACGGCTGCGCGCCCAGCGACATGCTGTCCCGCGAGGTGAAGGCGCCGCTGGTCGGGTCGTACCACCGCGCGCCCATGTCGACCTTGCCGGTGCCGGGGTCGGTCCAATCGCCTTGGTAGCCAACGTTTCCGGTGTCGCCGGTGTGCGCGGTGACCTGGCCGAACGGGCTGTAGGCGGTGGTGCCGGACAGGGCGGACAGGGTGGTGTCGGCCGGGTTGAACGCGCCGACCACGTCGTCGTGCCGGTCGCTCAAGGTCAGCTGCTTGGACGTTCCACTTTGGACGGCCAGCAGATCGCCGCCCGGGCCGCGGGCATAGGTCTCGCTGCCGTCGGACACCGGGTCGTTGCCTTGTCCCGCATAGGTGAACGCGGTGCCGTTGCGGGAGCTGACCCGGTCCATGCTGTCGTAGCTGTAGGTCTGGCCCGGCGCGGCGGCGAGGCGGTCGAAGCCGTCGTAGGTGTACTTGGCGGTGCCGCCGGAATTCGTTTGCGAGGCAAGGGTTCCGCGTGCGGTGTAGGTGTAGCTGTCGCCGCCCTGGGTCAGCAGCCGGTTGCGCTCGTCGTAGGTGGCGGTGGTCGCGCCGGCCTTGGTGCGGTTGCCGGCGGCGTCCCAGCCGTAGTCGGTCTTGACGCCATTGGTGGTGTCGCTGGTCAGCCGCCCGGACGAGTCGTAGCTGTAGGAGGTGGTGACGCCGAGCTCGGTCTTGTCCGACAGTTGGTCGTCGAGGTCGTAGTGGTACGTGGTGCTGGCCACCGCCTGCGAGGCGGAGTTGGTCAGGACATCGGTGCTGGTGCGGCCGAAGTCGTCGTAGCCGTAGGTGCGGGTGCGGCCGGCGCCGTAGCCGACGGTCTTGACCTGCCCGGCGCCGTCGTAGCCCAGCTGTTGTTTGGTGCCGGTCAATCCGTCGGTGACGGAATCGAGGCGGGCGTGCACGTAGCTGTAGCCGGTGGTGCCGGCGGCGTCCGTGCGGGCGGTCTGGTTGCCGTCGCCGTCGTAGCCGAAGCTCGCGGCGCCGGAAGGCCCGCTGCTGCTGAGGATCTGCCCGCGGTCGTTGTACGTGTAGGTGTCGGAGCCGGAGGTCACCAGCCGACCGCCCTGGTCGTAGCCGAGGTGGCGGGGCGAGGTGGTCGCCTCCGCGCCGCTGCCGGTCGCGTCGGTGAGCCGGTTGGCCGCGTCGAAGGTCATCTGCTGCGCCACGCCGCCGGGCTCGGTCTGGCGGACCGCGTTGCCGTTGGCGTCGTAGCCGACGGTCCAGGTGCGGTCGGCCGCGTTGGGCTGGGCCGCGGTAGCCGGCTCGATCGTCGACTCGGGCAGGCCGAGGCTGTTGTAGGTGGTGATGGTGGAGTTGCCGCGGCCGTCGGTGAACCGGGTGACGTTGCCGGCCGCGTCGTAGCCGAACGAGCTGGTGATGGACGTCTTGGCGTCCACCGGCTCGACCTGGCTCACCAGCTGGCTGGCCGCGTCGTAGGCGTAGGTCGTGGTGGCCTGCAAGGGATCCGTCACCGAGGTGCGGTTGCCGACCAGGTCGTAGGCGTAGCGCGTGGTGCGCAGGGTGCTGCCGTCCGACTTGAGGTCGGCGGAGGCGACCACCTGGCCCAACAGGTCGTAGCTGGTCTGGCTGGTGCGGCCGAGGCCGTCGGTGGCGCGCACCTGCCGGCCGGCGAAGTCGTAGCCGTACTGGGTCGGGACGCCGGACGGGTCGGTGGTGCTGGTCAGTTCGCCGACGGTGTCGTAGGTGTTGACGGTGCCGGCGCCGGTGGGTGACGTCAACCGGAGCATGTTGCCCTGGTCGTCGTATTTCATCACCGTGGTGTAGGCGGCCGAGGAGGGCCGGCGCTCCACGGCGGTGCCGGACACCTGCCGGTCCAGATCGTCGTACGTGGCCTCGGTCCGTGCGCCGTTCGGATCCACAGTGGACAGGACCTTGCCGGTGCGGGAGTAGGTGTAGGCGGTGATCGAGCGGTCGTCGTTGGTCGCCGACGGCGCGTCCACGGTGGAGGTTCGGTCCAGCTGGTCGAAGGTGGTGCGGGTGACGTTGCCGCGCGGATCGGTGACGGTGGTGATGTTGTTGTTGCCGTCGTACTCGTACTTCGTCGTCGGCGTGATCGCCTGGCTGGCGCCCGGGGCGAGGTAGCTCGGGTTGCTCTGGGTGAGCATCCGGCCGGCGGCGTCGTAGGTCGCGTGGCTGGTGTAGGTCCGCTCGTCGGTGAGCTCGACCTGGTCGTCGAAGGTGTCGTAACCGGTCTTGCGAGTGGGAGCCTGGGTGGTGGCGGGATTTCCGTTGGACTCCACCGAGAGCGCCGGCCCGCTGGAGCCGGTCTGCCGGCCCAGCTCGTCGTAGCTGAGCGTGGTGGTGTAGGCGGCCTTGTTCGCGCCGGCGACGTTGCCGCGCGGGTCGGTCACCGAAGTCTGTAGGCCGCGCTGGTCGTAGGTGTACGAGGTGGTGCGCGGGGTGGTGCCGTCGGTGACCGTCGTGGTGAGCGGGTTGCCGGCGTCGTCGTAGGTGTAGTCGGTGGCGGCCGGTGTGGTGGACATGATCCACGGCACGTTGGAGGCCTTGCCGGACACCTCGGTGTGGGTGACGTTGCCGTTGGCGTCGTACTTGTACGTGGTGGTGCGGCTCAGCCCGTTCGGATCGACCACAGTGGACACAGGTCGGCCGTTGAGGTCCGGCGTGTGCTGGGTGGTGGTCGCGCCGTTGTCGGTGACCTGCTTGGTCAGGTTGCCGGCGGCGTCGTAGCTGTCGTCCTCCAGCACGTAGTCCTTGGTCGAGCCGTCAGGGTTGTGGAAACCCTTCAGCACCACGAGGTGCGTCTTGCCGTCGCCGTAGTAGGTGTACTCGGTGCGGCGGCCCATCGCGTCGGTGTCGCTGGCCAGGCGGCCGGCGAAGTCGTAGCTGTAGGCGTGCAGCAGCAGGTAGTCGCCGGTGCCGGTGGCCGGCGCGCCGGGCGGGTCGCTGTGCCAGTCGCGCAGCCGCACCTCGGCGAGGCTGTTGCGCGCCGTGTAGGCGAAGTCGTAGCGGTTGCCGTTCGGGTCGGTCTGCGAGGTGAGGTTGCCGAACTGGTCGTAGCCGTAGCCGGTCTCGTTGCCGACGCCGTCGGTAGTCCGGACCGGCCGGTCGTGGTCGTCGTAGTCGGTGGTGGTGGTTCGGGTCGGGTCGCCGCCGAGCACGTCCGAGTAGTCCACCCGCGTCGGGTCGCCGTCCACGTCGTAGGTCGTGGCGGTTTTGCGCTGGTGCTTGACATTCGTGACGGCGTCGGTGGTCTGCGGCTCGGTGACGGTGGCCAGGCGGGACCAGCCGTCGTAGCCGAAGGTCGTGACCAGCCCGGACGGGTAGCTGTCGGAGATCTCCTTCTCGGTGACCTTCCGGCCGATCGCGTCGTAGGTGTACTGGGTGATCAGCCCGGACGGCGCGGTGACCTGGGCCAGGTCGCCGTTGCTGTAGTAGGCGTACCGGGTGTACTTGCCGCGACCGTCCATTGTGGAGGCGAGCAGCCCGGCCGGCACGATGCCGCCGCTGAAGCCGGCCTCGGAGCCGGCGGTGTAGCTGTTCTGGATCAGGCTGCCGTCCGGCCCGGTGCGCGTGGCCACCTGGCCGGTGGAGTGGTAGGTGTAGCTGGTCCGGTAGGTGGTGTCGGTCGCGCTCGCGGACCGGCCGTCCCGGGTGTCGGTGGCCAGGTAGGAGCGCGGGTCGTACGGGTTGGTGATCGTCGCCGGGTACGAGGTGCGCGTGGTCTGGCAGTCGTTGACCGCGCGGCAGGTGGTGCTGCTGATCACGTCGCCGCGGGAGTCGTAGGTCATCGACGTGGCGTCGCCGTTCTCGTCGGTGACCTTGGTCAGCATGCCGCTGTCGTCGTAGGTGTACGAGCGGATGCTCACGCCGTCGGCGTCGTAGCGGACGAACACCGGGCCGCCGGAGTCGCCGGGAATGGTGGTGCAGAAGGCCGGGTCGTTCGGGTCCGGCGCGGTGCAGCTCTGCACCGGCGGGGGCGGCGTGGCCGTCGGCTCGCCGGGGTTGTCGTCGTCGCGGGCCTCGATGCCCAGCGGCAGGCCGAAGCGCAGCAGCCAGCCGCCGATGGCGTCGTACTCGTACAGGCTCGGCCGGTTGGACGGGTCCAGCACCTCGACGCTGCGGCGCAGGTCGGTGTCGTCGCCGTAGACCGTTGGCGTGCCGACCTTCCAGGTGCCGCCGTTGCCGTCGGTGTACTCCTTGACCCGGTCCTGGGCCACGTCATAGGTGATCGCGGCGGCGGTCTTGCCGCTGGGCAGGGTGATCGACGAGAGCTGGTCGGCCGCGCCGGTGCCGGCCTTGTAGTGCGCGGCAACCGCCGCCGCGCCCAGCGGTCCACTGTAGACGGACACGTCGTCGATCGCGCCGGTGTAGGAGCGCTGGGCGGTGGCGCCCCAGGCCGGCCACGACGCCGGCGTGCTGGCGTAGGCCGCGCCGAGCTGGTTGAACGTCAGCAGCGAGGCGTCGATCTGCTGGCCGGTCAGGTCCGCGACCTTCGCTCCGTCCAGGTACAGGGTCTGCGTGCTGCCCATCGAGGACAACACCACCTGGTGCCACTTGCCGTCGTTGACGGCGGTGGCGGAGGTGATCGGGTTGATGGCGCCGGTGGCGAACTGGCCGCGCAGCTTGCCGTCCGTGCCGACGTAGAGCACGGGCACGCCGGTGGTGGACGCGGTGCCCAACGCCTTGTCCTGGTAGCCGAGCAGGGGGCCGCCCGAGCCGGTCAGGGAGTTCTTGAACCACAGCTCGACGGCCGCGTCCCGGCTCTTCTTCACGGTGCCCTTGGGCAGCGTCACCGCGGAAGTGGCGCCGTTGAAGGAAACCGCGGTGTCGCTGGTGCCGGCGAGCGCGCCGGCCGTGCCGAGCGTGACGTTGGAGTAGGTGGCGGCGTCCTTGCCGACGTTGACCGTCACCTCGCTGCCGGCGGCGGCGCCGTCGGGCTCACCCAGCCGCCAGTACGACTCCGGGTGCGAGTCGAGCACCGTGCTGCGGTAGTGCGAGCCGGCGGCGTAACCGTAGTTGGTGCAAGCACTTCCGGGCCCGCAGACCTTGGTCAGCGTGTCGCCGGTGTAGCTGTAGGCCCAGCCCAGCGCCGCGCCGTTGACCGGATCGGTCGTCACGCTGGTGACGTGGTTGCCGGTCCAGACGAAGGTCAGCGATCGGCCGGCGGTGTTGGTCTGGCTGTTGGAGACCTGGGCCTTGGACAGCTTGCCGGTGGTCGTGTCGTACGTGATCACGATGGCGTGGCCGGCGTTGTCGGTGAGCCGGGTGATCCGGCCGGCGGTGGAGAACTGGTAGGTCGTGCCGGACTTGTCCAGCAGCTTCCACGACGTGGAGTCCAGGGTGAGCTGCGCGGTGCGGCCGGCCGGCGCGGAGTAGCTGCCGTCGGCGTTCTTGCCGAAGCGCACCTGCTGGCCGTCCGGGTAGGTCACCACGACATTGCCGGAGCCGTCGTTGTCCGGCGCCAGCTTCATGTCGTACGTCGAGGACCAGCCGGCCCCGAACAGGCCGTCCTTGCGCGGGTCCAGGCTGTTGTAGGTCCGGGTCAGGGTCAGCTGCGGGCCGACCGTGGCCACCGAGGCGTCGACCGCGGCGGTGCTGTAGTTGCCGACGTTCGGGTCGAAGTCCTGCCGCTGCTCGCCGTAGGGCGCGCCGGCCAGGCGGGAGGTGATGTCCGGCTGCGGCACCGACGTCAGGATCGTGGCGTACGGCGAGATGACCTCGTTGCTGGCGTCCTTCACGTAGGCCCGCCACAGGTACGCCTTGGTCCAGCTCAGGGTTGCGGTCGGCACCGTGTAGGCCTGCTTGGTGGAGTAGGCCGACTGCGTGCAGTTGGTGGGCTTGCCGGCGTCGTCGCGCAGGCAGACCTCGAACTTGAACTGGAGCGACGAGCTCGGCGGCGCGTCGATGTCCAGCGCCCGTGCCCACAGCTGCGGCGTCAGCGTCGGGGCCTGGAAACCGTTGGGGGGATAGAGTTCCTGCACCACCGGCGGGATGTCGAAGACCTGGAGCACCAGCCGGGCCGGCGGCACCTGGTAGTCGGTGAACACCTGGCCGCCGGTGTGCACCATGGTGAAGTCGAGGAAGTACTTGCCCGGCGGCAGCGCCTTGATGGTCGCGTCCAGCGTCACCCGGCCGCCCCGGGCCACCGTGCTGGTGAGGTTCGCGGACCGTTGCTGGACAACGGAAGCGCCGGTGGCGGTGTTGTAGGCGCGGTAGGCCAGGTAGTAGCTGCCCGGGGCCCAGGCCTCGGCGCTCTTGTTGGTGACGGCGACCTTGATCTTGCCGTCCTGGTTCTGGAGCACGGCCGGGTTCGGCACCGGGTTCGGGATCGAGTACGACGCGTTGTACGGGCTGTGCGTGACGTACAGGCGCGGCGGGTTGGCGGTGCCGGTGCCGGTGAACCACTTGCCGGACAGGGCATCGCTCGACCCGCGGATGGACAGGCCGTTGTTGGCCTGGTCGCCGTTGACCCAGCGCTGCACCAGGTCACGGCCGGCGGCGCCGAGGTTGATCGTCTCGCCCGCGGTGGGGCAGTCCGAGGAGGAGTGGCCGAACGCGATGTAGCCGTGCGCGAAGGACTTGCTGGCCAGCGAGCCGCCGACGGCCGGCCCCGGCCAGTTGTAGCCGCTGCCGCCGGTCCACGAGCCGGTCACCGGGTTGACGGTGATCTCGCGCGGCTTGCAGGAGTCGGAGTTGTACTCGACCATCCACAGCTGCGCGCCGAAGATGGTGTGGTACTGGAGCTTGCCCACCAGGTCGCTGAACTTCACGTAGGACGCCGACTGGTGGCCGTCCACGGTGCCCACCAACAGGTCCTGGTCGCCCTTGGCCGAGCCGACGCCCTCCTGGACGTACATCGCGTCGGTGCCGGAGCCGCCGTCGACCGGCATCTTCACGGTCGGGTCGACCTGGACCGGGAACTGCCGGTCCGGGTCGCGCAGCCAGGCCGCGTCGAGGCTGACCTCGAGCTTGTCGCCGGCCAGCCGGTAGGTCACGCCGGCCGAGCGCGCGGCCCCGGCGTCGATCATGTCACCGGCCGGGACGACCGCCTTGGTGGTGCCGGCACTGTCGGCCAGCGTGATCTGCCCGTTGGCCAGGCGCGGGGTCAATCCGTTGAGCCGCAAGGGAAAGGTGTAGCTGGTGGGTGCGTCGGGGGAGTCAAGCACCAGCGTTTCCTTGACGCCGCCGGACACCGACTCCAGCTTGAGGTCGACGTGCGGGCGCACCGCCGGGTAGGTGATCGCGCTGTCGCCGACCGTGCCGGTGACGGCCGCCGCGCCGTCGAGGCCGAAGGACACCTGCTGGCCGGGGCCGGTGGTGACGGTGGCGAGATCCGGCGCGGCGGCCGTCGGCGCGAAGTGCAGGCCGACGGCGTCGGCGGTGTTGCGCCAGCCCGACTTGCCGTCCGAGGTGAGCCGCGTGTCGATCGGCTGCCAGCCGTCGGGCGTCCGGTAGTTCACCGGCGCCGTGGAGAACTCGGTGGTTTCCGTGCCGTCGGGATTGGCGTACGTGGTGTCGTACGCGCCGCGGGCGGCCGGGATCTCCTTGCTCGTCTTCGGATCGAATCCGGTGGCCTCGGTCGCCGGCGGCGTTTCCACCGAAGCCGCATTCTGAGATGGATTCCAGGTTAACGAGGGGTAGCGCGCACGTAGTGAATTGGGCAACGTGCGGTTACCGGGTTGTCCGCTGGGCCTGTCGGAGGCCGTGGCCGATCCCCATCGCTGCTCCGGCCCGTGCGCGTAGGACGAGCCGCCGAACCAGTCGCCGCCCGAGAACGGCCCGATCAGGCCGGTGGTGGCGACCCCGGTCAGCAGCACGATCGCCAGGCCAACTGCGGTGATCTTGACCGGCACGCTCGCCGTCAGCCACCAGGCCGCCACGAAACCGCGTGATCTCCGTCGCCCCATGCCCCAGTGCCTCCCCGTTCGCCTCGACCGACGACGGTGGCAGCGGGATGTGTAGCCGATCTGTATTCGAAGTGGTTTCCGGTGGCGGGCCGGGTCGCCTAGATTGGCGGCAAAGGCGGCGTAAAGGGGACGCATGCGATTTCGGGTTCTCGGCCGGGTCGAGTACCTCGCCGACGCCGAATGGCGACGCATCGGCGCGGCCAAGTGGCGGACGCTGCTGGCCACGCTGCTGGTCGAGCCGGACCGTCTCGTCTCCAGCGACCGAATCGCCGCGCAGCTGTGGGGGGACCGGCCGCCGAAGACCGTGGACAACCAGATCTACGGCTATGTCGCCCGGCTGCGCCGACTGCTCGGCGCGGACCTGCTGGTGACGCAGTCGCCCGGCTACCGGCTGCGCGTCGCCGCCGTGGACACCGATGCCGGCCGGTTCACCGTGCTGGCCGACCGCGGCCGCGCGGCGTTACGGGCGGGCGACACCGAAGGCGCGGCCCGGGATCTGGCCGAGGCGTTGGCGTTGTGGCGCGGCGATCCGTACGAGGACGTGCCGGTGGCGCCGATGATCCGCGCCGAGGCGGACCGGCTGGCCGAGGCCCGGGTGGACGCGCTGGAGGACTGGGCCGAGGCCGAGCTGGCTCGCGGCGAGCATGGCCCGGTGCTGGCCCGGCTGGCCGATTTTGTCGCCCGCTACCCGTTGCGGGAACGATTGCGGCAGACGCAGATGCTCGCCCTGTACCGGCAGGGCCGGCAGGCCGAGGCCATCGGCGTCTACACCGAGCTGCGGCGGTTGCTGGCCGAGGAGCTGGGCGTGGACCCCGGCTCGGCGATCCAGAGCCTGTACGAGCAGATCGTGCGGGCCGATCCCGCGCTCTCGGTGCGGCAGACCGGCGTCGTGGTCCCGGTGCACCAACTGCCGCCGGACATCCCCGACTTCACCGGCCGCGCCGACACCATGGCCGTCCTCGTCGACGCACTGTCCGCCGGCGTGGAGACCGGACCGCCGCCGGTCGCGGTGCTGGTCGGGGGGCCGGGCGTCGGCAAGTCCAGCCTCGCCGTGCACGCCGCGCACGCGATCCGGGCCCGGTTCCCGGACGGCCAGTTCTACCTCGATCTCGCCGGCACCTCGGCCCGGCCCCGGGATCCGGCCATGCTGCTGGCCGACATGCTCGGGGCGCTGGGCGTTCGCGGCGAGTGGGTGCCCGACGAGCTGGCCGCGCGGTCGGCGCTGTACCGCTCGCTGCTGGGCCGAAGACGGATGCTGCTCGTGCTCGACGACGCCGCCGACGCCGGCCAGGTGCGGCCGCTGCTGCCGCCGACCGGCAGCTGCGCGGTGCTGATCACCACCCGAAGATCGATCGCCGACCTGCCCGGGGCCCGGCATGCCGAGCTGGACGTGTTCGCGCCCGACGAGGCGCTGGAGCTGTTCACCGCCATCGTCGGCGCGCCGCGGGTGGCGGCCGAGCCGGCCGACGCCGAGGCGATTCTCCGGTTCTGCGGCCATCTGCCGCTGGCGATCCGGATCTCCGGCGGCAAGCTGGCCGGCCGGGCCAAGTGGCCGCTGCGGGTGCTGCGGGAACGACTCGACGACGAGTCGCAGCGGCTGGACGAGCTGCGGGTGGGGGAGTCGGGGGTGCGCGCCAGCTTCGAGCTGAGCCTGCGGTCGCTGCCCGACGACGCGGTGCTGGGATTCGCCTTGCTGGGCCTGTCGTGCGCGCGGCCGGTGGCGGCGTGGGTGCTGGGTCCGCTGCTCGACCGGGCCCGGGCCGACGAGGTCATGGACCTGCTGTTGGACGCCAGCCTGATCCAGGTCGTCGACACCGACGTGACCGGCCAGCTCCGGTATCAGCTGCCCAGTCTGTTGCACGCCTATGCCGCGGAGGTCGCGGCGGCGCTGCCGGAGCCGGTTCGGCGGGCCGCCGTCGTGCGTCTGCTGGGAGCGTGGCTGTACCTGGCCGAGCGGGCCGGGGAACACCTGCCGCCCAGCCTGTTCCGGCCCACGCCGGGCACGGCCGTCCGCGTCGCGGTGCCGGTCGACGTGGAGCGGGATCCGCTGGGATGGTTCGCGTCCGAACGATCCACCGCCCTTGACGCCGTCGCCCTGGCCGCCGAGTGGGGCCTCGACGAGCTGGCCTGGGAACTGGCCGCAGCCATGGTGTCGTACTACGACCTGCGCAGCCTGCACCAGGACTGGTTGAAGGGCCACGAGATCGCCCTCGGGGCCGTGCGCGCCGCCGGCAACGAGCGGGGCGAGGCCGTGCTGCTGACCGAGCTCGCCCAGGTGCAGATCTACCGGGACCAGTTCGACACCGCCGCCCCCGCCGTGCACCGTGCTTTGGAGCTCTACCAACGGATCCGCGACCAGCGTGGCGAGGCGCTGGCCACCGGCGCGCTGGGCACCATCGAACGCTTCCGCGGCAACCACGACGAGGCCCTCGCGCTGGCCAAGCTGGCGCTGGACCTGGTGATCGCCGCCGGTGACCGGCACATTGAGGCGCAGCTGCGCAACGGCATCGCCGTCATCCACCTGGCCCAGGGCTCCTCGGCCGAGGCCGAGACCTGGTTCACCGGCGCCCTCGACCTGGCCCGGCAGACCGGCGACGTGCACCGGGAAGCCGTGGTGCTGCGGGAAATGAGCCGCCTGCACACCGACGACCGCGCCCTGGCCTGCCTCTGGTCCGCGCACGACAAGTTCGAGCGGCTCGGCGACGAGCGCTGCCTGGCCTACACCCTGCTGCGGATGGGCCAGGTCCACGCCGCCCGCCGGGACAGCCGGCAGACCGCCGCCGTGCTGGCCCGGGCCGCCTCCTGGTTCCAGCGGGACGGGGACCGCATGGGCGAGGCCAGCTGCTGGCAGCTGCTCGGCGAGCTCGACATCGGCTACGACAACCGCGAGGCCGCCCGCGTTCACCTGGGCCGGGCCCTGGCCCTGTGGCAGACCTTCGGCGCGGCCGAGCCCGCCCGGTCGGTCTCCGCCCGGCTCCAGGAGCTCGAGGCCGGCTGAGCTTGACAGGCCATTGCTGCATATACAACACTGGGGCATGAGCACCTCTGCCATCGAGGAGATCGTGGGCGACTGCCTTGCGGTGCGGATCCGGCTGGTCAGCCGGGCCCTCACCGGCCTCTACGACGGCGCGCTCGGCGGGCACGGGCTCACCATCGCCCAGGTCAACCTGCTGGCCGCGCTGGGCAAGGCCGGGCCGTGCCCGCCGTCGCGGCTGGCCGAGGTGTTGCAGCTGGAGCGGTCCACGGTCAGCCGGAATCTCACCCTGCTGCTCAACCACGGCTGGATCGAGGCCGTCTCGTCCGACGCGAAGGGCATGCGCGAGGTGGCGCTGACGGCGGTCGGCCGGGCCAAGATCGAGTCCGTGCTGCCCGACTGGCGACAGGCACAGCGCGACGCCGAGCGGTTTCTCGGGGCCGCCGGCGTGGACTCGATCCGGGAGATGGCGGCGGCCATGGGATACGCGCCGGGCGCCTGATCGAACGGGACGCGCCCGGCGTGGGCCACTGCCCGTATGGTGTATATACAACGTGAGGAGAAGCTGATGACGACCTACTTCGCCGACAAGGTGGTTGTGGTCACGGGGGCGTCCCGGGGCATCGGCCGGGCCGTGGCGCTGGCCTTCGCCCGGGAAGGGGCCCGGCTGGTGCTCGCGGCCCGCTCGGCCGAGCGGCTGGCCGAGCTCGAACGGGAGGTGCGCGGCCTGGGGCCCGAGGCGTTGGCCGTGCCGACCGACGTGACCTCGCCCGACGCCGTGACCGCCCTGGTGGACGCCACGACGCGCCGCTTCGGGCGGATCGACGTGCTGGTGAACAACGCCGGCATCGGCAAGGTCGGCGACATCGCGTCGGCCACCTTCGCCGACGATCTCGACCAGACGCTGCGGGCCAGTGTCTTCGGGATGATCGCCGTGACCCAGCGCGTGCTGCCGGTGCTGCGGGCGCAGGGTTCGGGCGCGATCGTCAACATGTCCTCGGTGATGGGGCGCAAGGCCTTCGCGCGGTTCGGCTCGTACGCGATGGTGATGCACGGCGTCTCCGCCTTCTCCGACAGCCTCCGCCAGGAGGTGGCCGGCAGCGGCATCCGGGTGTCGGCGATCCACCCGGCGCTCACCGCCACCGACCTGCTGCGGGACGTCGACGAGGCCGAGATGCCGCCGCCGTTCCGGCACATGACGCCGCTGTCCTCGCAGGACGTCGCCCGCGCGGTGGTGACCGCCGTCCGACGCGGCCGGCGACGCGTCGTGCTGCCGCGAACGGCGAACATGCTGCTGCTCGGCGAAGCGCTCTCACCCCGCGTCGGCGACCTGATCGCCACCGCCCTCACCCGCCGCCCCATCGCCGCACTGCTGGGCATGAGCCGCGGGAAGACCTACCACCAGGCGATCTCCGCTCGACCCGTCAGTGAGCTGCGCTGACCACGGGGGCCCGGACCAGCACTGCGGCCAGGCCGATGGCCCAGGTGATCACCGTGGTCGTCCGGCCGCCGACGATTCGGGGCAGCAGCCGTCTCGCCGGACCGCTTTGCGTCCCGGCCGGGGCGATGTCGTCCTCGATCCCTTCCGCCGGCGCCGCATCGGGCCGCCGAGCCTGGCGGAACATGCTTGCTGGCATGGTGTTTCCTTGATCAGTTGATCGTGAAGTTGGCCATCATCCCCATGTCCTCGTGTTCGAGGTTGTGGCAGTGGAAGACGTAGCGGCCCTTGTAGTCGCTGAACCGGATGGCGATCTGGACCTTCTCGCCCTTGTTGAGGAAGACGGTGTCCTTCCAGCCCACGTCGTAGGGGCCCGGGGCCTGGCCGTCACGCGACACCACCTGCATGGTGGCGTTGTGCACGTGGAACGGGTGGTGGAAGTCCGAGGTCACGGTCCACACCTCGGTGCTGCCGGCCTGCACGTCGGCCTCCGAGTAGGTCGGGTCGTAGACCCGTCCGTTGATCTCCCAGTCGGCGCCGGCCCGGTGGAACCTCATGGTGCGCGTGGACTTCGCCGAGCTCGGAACGATCGAGTCCATTGTGGACAACGTGGCCGGCACGCTGCTGGTGTCGGTGGCCGTGCGGGCCACCTCGAACCGCATCACCGCGGCGGTCGAGCCGGAGCCGAGCTGGTTGGTCAGGGTGATCCGGTCGCCGACCTTGCGCTGGCTGAAGTCGATGACCACGTCGAACCGCTGCGCCGGCGAGATGGCGATGGTGTCCAAATGCTGGGGCGCGGCCAAAAGGCCCTGGTCGGTCCCGATCTGGGTGAAACCGGCCGAGCCGTCGAGGGCGAGCTGGTAGGTGCGGGCGTTGGAGGCGTTGAGGATCCGGAAGCGGTAGCGGGCCGCGTCCACCTTCAGCACCGGCCACGGGGCTCCGTTGACCAGGATCACGTCGCCCATCACGCCGTTGTCGGCGTCCTTCTGCACGCCGGGAGTCGACCGCATCGTCGGGTCGAGCGCCGGGTACAGGAAGGATCCGTCGGCGGCGAAGGCGCGGTCGGCGATCATCAGCGGCACGTCCCGATTCCCTTGCGGCAGCGGGAGAGCCTGCTCCTCGGCGTCGCGGGCGATGTGGAAGCCGGCCAGGCCGCGGTGCACGCTCGCGCCGGTGAAGTCCATCCGGTGGTCGTGGTACCAGAGCGTCGCCGCCCGCGGCGGCTTCGGGTACGTGTAGTCCCGCGTCTGCCGGGTGACGACCGCCTGCGGGTCGGCCATCGACGGCATGTCGCCCATCGCCGGCATGGTGGAGAAGTCGCCGTAGGACGCGGCCGGCAGCACGAAGTCGGTGGGATATCCGTCGCTGTCATGGGGAATCGCCCCGCCGTGCAGGTGCACGACGGTCGGCACCGGGAGGTCGTTGCGATGGGTGACCACAACGTCGCGGCCGGGGTTCTGCACGATGGTCGGCCCGGGGAAGGTGCCGTTGTAGCCCCAGATCGGCGTCTTCAGGCCGGGCAGGATCTCCGCCGTGGCCGCCGACTGCGTGATCTCGTAGTAGTCGGTGTCGGCGGTCCGGCGGGTCGGCTGGAGTTCCTGGGGAATCGGCAGCGTCGCGCTGAACTGCGCCGGCAGCGGGGCCTCGCTGGTCAGCGTCTGGATTCCGGAGTTCGGGTCGTCGGCGCCTGGTGAGCCGCCACCGTCGTTGCCGTGAGTGTCGTTGTGGTGGGTGCCCAGGAACGGCCCGCCGAACGGACTCCCGCCGCCGGCACCGCCACGGCCGAAGGCCCCGGCGACATCGGCGATGACGGCGGCAGCGGCCACGGCACCGGCGATGCCGACGGTGGTCAGCACGGTGCGCCGGCTCAACGCGGCCTCGGTCAGCGGGGGATCGGCCGCGACCGATACAACGGCCCGCTCCGGCCGTGGGAACAGGGTGAACATCGCGCCGGCCAGGAGAATCAGCATCGGACTGGTGCCCGCGGCGCCGCTGCCGAGGCCTTGCGTGAGCTGGCCGACGACCCACGTGACGGCGCTGAGGCCGATGGCGGTCCACAGGAATGTCCTTGCGTGCCAACGGAGACCGACGGCCGCCCCGATCAGGACCGACAAGCCCGCGGCCACGAGGGCGATGGCCTCGGTGTCGTCGGCGACGCGCAGCCAGAGCCAGCCCATGCCGATCCACAGCGCCGCCCACATCACGCGGGCGCCCCGATCGCCCAGCAGGCCGCCGGGACGGCCGTTGGGCCAGACGACCAGGGCGACCGGCACGATCAACACGGCCGCCCCGGTGAACAACAGTCCGAAGGACTCGCCCAGCCACCAGATCAGCGCCGCACCCACCACGGAGCCGGCGAGCGCGATCCGGACGGTGGGCCGCCAGAGCAGGCCGACCCCGATGCCGATCTGGGCCAGCGCGACAACGGTCGGGGCCGAGGCGAACGGGGGCAGCTGTCCCGCCCCGTCGATCACCCAGAACAGTCCGAGCGCCGACTGAACGGCCCGAACGGCGTCCGAGGCGAGATACCCGCGAATTCTCGCCAATGACGAGGAGTTGTGCCGCTTGCGGGGGACGGCGGTGATAAAGAGGCTCATCGGGTCGGCTCCGGCCGTAGGCATGAATGCACCGGATGAGCAATTGCGATCCTCATGCGGAAAGCGTCGCCGGGAACGCGTTCGCCGGCATCGCGCCGGGGAAGGCCGCCGGTACTGCCGAGGAAGTGTCGCGGCGTACTTCCTGGGGAGTACGGCCGTCATTCTCTCGTAAGATGTCCGCCGCCGCGCTCGCCAACTACCCTTGCGGGGTGAGCACCCAAGGCGTCGCACCCGGCAGCCGATGGCGGTTGCCACCGCTGGTCGCGGACATTGTCCTGGCGGTCGCGGTGACCGTCATCACGGTGTGGGGCTGTTACAGCGAGTCGAATCCGTCCTTTGACGCCGGACCGTTCTATCACGGGAATGTCATCGTTCCCGCTCCCGCATGGGCCTATCTTCTGGTGGCCGCGGCCGGCATGGCGTTGATCTGGCGCCGCCGCCATCCGCGGGCGGTGCTGGCGGCCACGATCGTCGGCGTGCTGGCCTTCGCGCTCCTGGGCTACATCAGCGACGCCGCGCTGATCATCCCGCCCATCGCGCTGTACGCGGTGGCGCTGGCGGCGCCGGTGCTCGAAGCCGTCCTGCTCGGCGTGGTCACGCTCGCCGCGCTGGCGGTGGCCATCGTCCTCGGCCCGGCCGTCGCGATCACCAGCGGCGACATCGCGCTGACGGGCCTGGTGGCCATCGCGGTGCTGGGCGGGATCGCCAGCGCCAACCGGCGGCGCTACATCGAGGAGGTCCGGGTGCGCACCGAGCTGATCGAGCGGACGCACCAGGAGAAGACCCAGCGCACGGTCGACGCCGAACGGCTGCGGATCGCCCGCGAGCTGCACGACGTCGTGGCCCACACCATGTCGACCATCAACGTGCAGGCCGGCGTCGCCGCCTACGTCGGCAGCGACCTGCCGCCGAACGCGGTCAGCGCGCTGCGGGCCATCAAGACCGCCAGCAAGGACGGGCTGCGGGAGCTGCGGGCGATCCTGTCCGTGCTCCGGCAGGTCGACGCTCCCGACTCGACCCAGCCCCAGCCGGGGTTGGCCCGCCTGGACGCCCTGGTCGCCGGGGTCATCGCCGCCGGCCTGCCGACCGCCGTCGTCACCACCGGCGAGCCGCCGGCCGCGCTCCCGCCCGCCGTCGACCTGGCGGCCTACCGCATCGTCCAGGAGTCGCTGACCAACGCCATCCGCCACGCCGGGCCGGCCACCGCCACCGTCGAGATCACCTACGGCCGGCGGGAGGTGAGCCTGCGCGTCACCGACACCGGATGGGGGCCGCCGACCAGCTGGCCGACCACCGGACACGGCGTGATCGGCATGCGCGAACGGGCCGCTGCCGCCGGTGGGCAGCTCGGGGTAGGCCGGGCCCACACCGGTGGATTCGAGGTCACCGCCCATCTGCCGCTGGAGTCCGTGTGACGATCCGTGTGCTGCTGGCCGACGACCAGGCCCTCATCCGCGCCGGTTTCCGGGCGCTGCTCGAGCACACCGAGGACATCGTCGTGGTCGGGGAGGCCGCCGACGGCGACCAGGCCGTCCGCCTCGCCGCGTCCACCCGGGCCGACGTGATCCTCATGGACATCCGCATGCCCGGCGTCGACGGGCTCGAAGCCACCCGGCGCATCGCCGACAGCGAGGACCTGGCCGGGGTGCGGGTGCTGATCCTGACCACGTTCGAGTCCGACGACTACGTCTACGAGGCGCTGCGGGCCGGCGCCGCCGGCTTTGTCGTCAAGGACACCGAGCCCGCCGACCTCGTGCAGGCCGTGCGCATCGTGGCCGCCGGGGACGCCCTGCTCTCGCCCGGCGTCACCCGCCGCCTCATCGCCGACATCGCCGCGAGGGCCCGCCCCGACCGGGTGGTGACCGACTACCGCCTCGACCGGCTCACCGACCGGGAGCGCGAGGTGCTGGCCCTGGTCGGCCGCGGGCTGTCCAACGACGAGATCGCCGGCAGCCTGTTCCTGAGTCCCTTCACCGCCAAGACCCACGTCAGCCGCATCATGACCAAGCTCGCCGCCCGGGACCGGGCCCAGCTCGTCGTCATCGCCTACGAGACCGGGCTGGTGACCGTGGGCTCCGGCTCCGATACCGCGCAGCAGGCGGCGGGCGTGAGGCGGGAGTCCAGGCCGTAGGTGGCGGAGTCGGCCTTGACAACGTAGACCTCCCACGGCTCGCGGCCGGGGCCGTGGACCCAGACCTTGTCCTGCACGGCGTAGCAGCAGGTGGTGTCGGCCTCGACGTCGGTGAACAGGCCGAGGGCGGAGAGCCGATCGGTGGCTTCGGTGACCTGGTCGGTGGACTCGACCTCGACGCCCAGGTGGTCCAGGGCGGTCGGCTGCTCGGGGGAGCCCTCCAGCAGCACGAGCTTCAGGGGCGGCTCGGCGACGGCGAAGTTGGCGTAGCCGGGCCGGCGCTTGGCCGGGTCGACGCCGAACAGCTTGGTGTAGAAGGCGATCGAGGCCTCCAGGTCGGAGACTCGCAGGGCCAGCTGGACACGGGACATGACACGCTCCTTGGATAGACAGTCATCGAATCAAGCCGCTGAGTAGATTGCGCTCTAGATAGAGGGCTGTCAAGATAGACGTATGTCGAAACAGCTGCCGCTGGTGGCGACCGAGGAGTTGTGCTGCTCCCCGCTGACGCGCGAGCCGCTGACCGAGCAGCGGTCGGCGGACCTGGCCCGGGTGTTCAAGGCGCTGGGCGACCCGGTGCGGCTGCGGCTGCTGTCCCTGATCGCCTCCCACGCCGGCGGCGAGGCCTGCGTCTGCGACCTGGCCGACGCGTTCGACCTCACCGGGCCGACGATCTCCCACCACCTGAAGGTGTTGCGCGAGGCCGGCGTCATCGACGGTGAGCGGCGGGGGACCTGGATCTACTACCGCGTCCTGCCCACGACATTGCAGGCGCTGTCCACGGTCCTGACCACGGACTCGGCCGGCCCGTGAACGGACGACTGTCCACAGTGGACTTTCGGTCTACGCCGCGCTGTCCTATCCACGGGAGCGAAAGTGACCGATCTGCCTGAGGTGTTGTTCGTGTGCGTGCACAACGCCGGCCGCTCGCAGATGGCCGCGGCGTTGCTGGCTCACCATGCTCAGGGCCGGGTCACGGTCCGGTCGGCGGGCTCGGCGCCGGCCGAGACGGTCAACCCGGCGGTGGTCGCGGCGATGGCTGAGCTGGGATTGGACCTGTCGAAGGAGTTTCCCAAGCCGTTGACCGACGACGCCGTGCGGAAAGCCGATGTGGTGATCACGATGGGGTGCGGCGACGCCTGCCCGGTGTATCCCGGCAAGCGGTACCTGAACTGGGAGTTGGCGGACCCGGCCGGCCGGGACGTCGAGCACGTGCGGCCGATCCGGGACGAGATCGACCGTCGGGTCGTCCAACTGCTGGCCGAGTTGGCGGTCAGCCCGTTCTAGAGTGATGGTCGGATCAGTCATGTCGCGGAAGGGGCGCGGATGCTGTACATGTACGGATTCGACCGGATCGGCGTCGTGGTCGGGGATCTGTTCTTCGTCGATCCGGAGCCGATCAAGGGCCAGGAAGGCGCCGAGCGCGGCGTGCGGCTGGAACTGCGGCTCATCGCCAGCGGCCCGCTGAAGGGCACGATCTACTCCGCCTATCCGATCGCGGTCGAGGACCCGGTGTGGCGGGTGGACCTGCTGGAGTCGGTCGAGGGCCGGCCGGGCAGCTTCGACCGCACCCACCACCATCCGGCCTTCACCGACTGGGATCCGGGCCACCGGGTGTTCGTCCGCGAGCTGTCGGCCGATCCGCTGGGCTGGCTGGCCGACAAGCTCGCCGACCTGGACGGGGTGCTGTCCGAGGCCGGCTTCCCGGCCGACACCGCCGGGCCGGACGACGCGGCCGAACTGCGCCGGGCGGCCCCGGAGATCGTGGCGGCCACCGGCCGGCTGCTCGAACGGGTCCGCGCCGGTGAGCTCGGTCGTCCGCCGGCCGGCGAGCTGCCGGTCTCGGCCGATGGCAAGCCCGCGGTGGTCCGCACCGGCTGGCTCTGACGTGAAACGGGGCGGGCCGCATGCGACCCGCCCCGCTCACTCACTCCTCTTGCGCCACGCCGCGAAGCGACATGGCCAGCGGCCGTCCCGGACGACCGCTCGGCCCGAAACTCCGCGCCCGCACCCGGCTGCCGATCGCCGGGAACTCCGCCGGACCGTGCACCACCGTGTCGGCGACCTCCGGAATGTTGACGTGCGCGTACGCGTCGAAGTCCGGGAGGTAGAGCCCCAGCCCGAAGGCGTGGTGGCAGATCACCTCCGCCCACGCGATCTCGCCACGGGGCAAGGAGAACTCCGGCAGGCCCAGCTCGTTGTGCATGTCCCAGTCAGGGTCCAGGTGCTTCATCACTTCCGCCAGTACCGGGGGTAGGAGTTCAACTGCGACACCGAGTTGATGGGAATCTCCAGTTCGGTCAGCGGCCCGCCCTCGTAGGGGTACTCGTACCGCGCGAATTTGGCGTCGAAGTCGCGCTTGGGCACGACCACCGAGATGATGCCCTCACCATACGAGCGGGCGTACTTCTCCGCGACCGCGCGGTCCCGGGTGAAGTAGGCGAAGCCGTTGCTGCCCTCGGACTGGAACTGCGAGGGCTGGAAGCCGTGCGTGTACATGCACTCGCCCATGCCGCGCTGCGGGGCCTTGTAGATGGTGACCGTCTCGTCCTCGTCGTTGCGGGGAGTCGGCGGCCGCGGGACCGCGGTCGGCCCCTCGGTCGGCTTGTTCTGCGGTGTCGGCTCGTCCCGTGTCCCGGTGGGGATGCGGATCTTGGGCATCGACATCGGGGTCGGCGGGGCCAGCGTGCCGCCGGCGAAGTAGCCGACGATCATGGGGGCCCCGACCGCGAACGCGCCCACGACCAGCGGCAGGTCCGCGCCGCCGGTGGCCACCACCGACGCCACCAGCGCGACGCCGACGACCGCGCCGACCAGGCCGCCGACGATGGCCCCGAAGATGCTCCACATGCCGTTGGGATCGTTGGCGTTGAGGGGATTGCCCAGGGCGTAGCTGTACGGCGTGCCGGTGCTGTCGATCGCCGGGTCGACCGTGAGGAACAGCGCGGTCGCCGGGTCGTAGTAGCGGGACTTCAGGTAGACGAAGCCGGTTTCGGGATCGCTGTAGCCCTGCCCGTACTGCAGCGGCGTGTCGGTGCCGCTGTGGCCGGTGACCTTGCCGTACGGGGTGTAGGCGTACGAGCCGCTGACCTTGCCGGTCGAGTCGGTCAGGGCCCGGGTGTTGCCCACCTGGTCGTGGAAGTACCAGAACGTGCCGGCCGGGCCGATCTGCTCGATCGGCATGCCGCCGGGCCCGTACAGGTAGCTGGTCGAGCCGTCGCCGATCAGGTTCTCGCCGTCCCACGTGAAGTGGGTCGTCGTCGTGCCGACCGTCTTGCTGGTGCGCAGGCCGACGCCGTTGTAGGCGTAGCTCGCGGTCCCGGCCGGGGTGGTGGCGCCGGTGAGCCGGTTGGCCTGGTCGTACGAGTAGGTGCTGGTCGTGCCGGCCTTGGTGCGGTTGCCGAGCCCGTCGTAGGTGTAGGCGGTGGCCCCGGTCGGCGCGCCGGCGCAGTTGGGGTTGGCGACCGGCGTGGCCACGGTCCAGCAGAGCTGTCCGGCGGCGTCGAACGTCTGCTGGGTCCCGCCGACCAGGGTCGGGTTGCCGGCCGGATCGGTGGCGAACGAGGTGGTCGTGCCGCCGGCGGTGACCGAGGACAGCTGGTTCAGCTTGCTGTACGAGTAGGTCTGCGCCCCGTCGGGCAGCCCGGTCGGCGTCTGCCCGGTCAGCTGGTTGGCCGGGTCCCGGGTGTAGCCCAGGGAGGCCAGCGCGGCGCCGCCGGCCCCGGTCAGCGTGGACGAGGAGACGGTGTCGGCGTTGTCGTAGCCGCTGGTGACGGTGGTGCCGTTGGGATAGGTGATGGTCAGCAGTTGGCCGTCGCGGCCGTAGCCGAACTTGGTGGTGTTGTTGTTCCAGTCGGTGATCCCCGTCAGCCGGCTGGCCGCGTCGAACGTGCGGGTGACCTGCTGCCCGGCGCCGCCGGGATAGGTGACGCCGGTCGGCCGCCCGGCCTGGTCGTAGCTGTACTTCAGCGCCGCGCCGCTGCCGTCGGTGGTGCTGGTGACATCGCCGAACGCGTCGTAGGTCCAGGTCGACGTGCCGGTGCTGTCGGTCATGGCGACCTGCTGCCCGACCGAGTTGCGCAGGTACGACACCGACGGCGTCACACCGTCCGAGTAGCTGGTGCCGATCTGCTGGCCGGCCGCGTCGAAGCTGTCGGTGGTGACGCGGCCGGTGGGGTCGGTGGTGGTGACCGGGTTGCTGACCTTGTCGTAGCCGGTCTTCCACACCTGGCCGTCCGGGTTGGTGCGAGTGATCGCCCGGGCCCGGCCGTCGTAGGTGTAGCTGGTCTTGCCACCGGCCGCGTTGACCGTGTCGGCGACGGTGTCGTCCGGATTGTAGTCGGTCCTGACGGACGTGCCGTCGGCCCGGGTCAGGCTCACCACATGGCCGGCCGCGTCGTAGCCGGTTGTCGTGGTGTTGCCGTTGGCATCGGTGTCGGTGAGCTTCTCGCCGTCGACGTCGTAGGTGGAACTCTGGCTGTGCCCCAACGGATCCACGGTCTTGGTGACGTTGCCGTGGATGTCGTACTGGGTGGTGACACAGCCCCGCGCCGGCGGCGTGCAGCCGGGAGTGACCCCAGCGGCGACGCCCTCGGGGGAGACCGTGGAGGTGACCCGGCCGGTGCTGGTGTCGTAGCCCATCATCGCCTTGTCACCGAGCGCGTTGGTCGCGGTGACCATGTCGCCGTACGCGTCGTAGGTGGCGGTCGCGGTGTTGCCAGCCACATCGACCGTGCGGGTGCGGTCGGAGGGATGGGCGGGATCGTCGTAGTAGTAGGAAACCGTGCGCGTGGGCAGGGCGACCGTGCCGCTGTTGACGATCTCGCTGGAGGCCGCCAGCTGGGTCGTCGTCACGCTGGTGAGGTCGCCGTAGCCGAAGCCGCCGGCGTTCGTGCCGCCGCCGGCCAGGGCGATGTGCCCGGCCTCGTCGATGTTGTTGCTGGTGCGCACACCCTGCGGCGTGATCGTGGCGATCAGGTTGCCGTGGTCGTCGTACTGGTAGTTGGTCGCGAACCCGCGCGCGTCCGACGAGCTGATCTTGTTGCCGTGGTCGTCGTAGGCGAAGGTCTGGAGATTGCCCAGCGGATCGGTGACCGACGTGACGCCCAGCGTGACCGGGTCGTAGGTGTAGGTCCAGGTGCCGGCGTCGGCGCTGCCGTAGCCCTTGGTCTCGCTCATCAGCAGGCCGTTGGCGTAGCTCTGCAGATCCTGGTGCCCGGCCGGATCGGTGACCAGCACCTGCCCCGCCGCCAGACCGCCGTTGGGGCCGTAGGTGAACGACGTGGTGTGGCCCATCGGGTCGGTCTGGGTCAGCACCCGCTCGCTGCCGTCGTAGGTCATCGACGTGACCGGCGCGGGATTCGTGGTGACACCGAAGTTCTTCGGCGTGCGCATGGACGTCATCAGATGCGTGCCGGCCTGGTAGCCGTACTGCATGTGGTCGTCGTCCTTGAGCGACGGCGTCCGGGTGGTGCCCACCCCGTAGACGTCGGTGAGGTTGCCGCCGGCGTCGTAGGCGTAGCTGACCTGACGGCCGGCCGTGTCCGAGAGACCGGTGATGTGGTTGCCGGTCCACGTCAGCGTGTACCGGCGGGAGGCCGGGTCGGTGATCGTGGTCAGGTGCCCCGCGCCGTCGTAGCCGAAGGTCAGCGCGTACGGGGGAGAGGCCTTGCTGCCGGCGATGTCGGTTTGCGACTGCATGCGCCCGGAAGCGACGTCGTAGGTGAAGATGTCGCTGCCGCGCCGGGTGTAGGTGTAGGTCGTGCCGTTGCGGGCCAGCGTGGCGTCGTACCGCGGTGCGGACGGGGCGTAGCCGCCGCCGGTCTGCGGCAGGAAGGTGACGGTCGAGCCGTCCTCCTGAGTGATCGTCACATTGCCGGTGGTCGCGTCGGTGGTCGCCGCCGAGTTGTAGTTGAACGTCCAGCCGTAGCCGAACGGCCCGTCGACGGCCAGCTTTCCGTTGGGGCCGGCCGGATCGGCGATCGACTCCGCGTAGGAGCGGGTCAGCGACAGCGGCAGGCGGCCGGTGGTGGACAGGTCGGTGAACGTGTCGCCGAAGTAGCCGGTCGAGGTGTCCACGGGGTCGCCGGCCGTGCGGCGCACGCAGCCGCAGTTGACGAAGGCGGGGTTGCTGCCGCGCGGCGCGTCGATCACGGTCGGCGGGCCGCCGACGACCGCGCCCGCTCCCATCGGGATGAAGGCGATGGCGTCGAACGCGACGTCGAAGTCGGAGTAGTCGATCGCGTTGGTGCCGCCGGTGGTCGGCGACGCGTTGGTCAGCTGGACGTACCCGCCGGGCTGCATGGCGACCGTGGCGATGGTCACCCACTGCTCGGACTGCCAGTCCTGGTTCACCCGGTACTGCCACGGGGCCACGCCGCCGCCCGGATAGATCTTGTAGACCACGTTGGTCGCGGTGGCCCCGATCGACGGGATGTGCAGCTTGATCTTGTAGTTCTGGGCCGAGCCGGACAGGTTCGGCGTCCAGGTGCCGGTGTTGATCAGCGTCTGGTCCGAGCCGGTCTCGGTGTGCGTGAACAGCGAGTGCCCGCCGAGGCCTGCGCCCAGCTGGTGGGTGTCGATCGCGCCGATCGGGTCGCCCTTGGCGTTCGTGCCGTAGCTGTAGGCGAAAGTGCCGCCCTGGGACCAGTTCGGGTTCGAGCAGCCCTGGAGGTTCAGGTCCGGATAGGACTGGGCCTCGTCGACGATGATCGGCGTGCCCCCGCCGCCGAGCTTGGAGAAGTCGACCTGGCAGGACGGCGGCCACGGGTCGGACACCGCGGGCTCGTGGCCGCCGGACGTGCCGTAGTCGCTGGTCGCGCAGGTCTGGGCGCAGTTGGCGATCCACGTCTTCGGCGCGTGCCACCAGCATTCGTAGTCCGACAGCGTGCAGGAGCCGGCGTCAGGCGGGTTCGGGTTGGTCCAACCCGGCTGGCACTTGTTGTCGGCCGGCGTGCAGAAGGTGGCGAAGGCCGGCAACTGCGGCCAGGTGCTGCCGCCGTGATAGCTGGGCTTGGCGTAGGCCGGGTTGCCGCCGCGCAGCAGCGGCGACGCCATCCAGCCCATGATCCGTTCCTGGTACGGCCAGCTGCCGGGATGGGCCGCGTCGGCGTAGGTCAGCTTCAGGTACGGGGCGCGGTTGGGCGGATACACCGGGTTCAGCGGGTTGTTGGCCCAGCCCAGGCCCCAGGTGCCGTCGGGGCCGGTGCAGGTCGGGCTCGGCGTGCAACCGGTGGTGTTGCCGTAGGAGGCGTCCCGCGGCTGGATGCCCGAGTTGTAGGCCCACGCCGCGAAGTACCAGTTCTCCAGGTAGCGCGGGCTGCCGTCGTTGGGGATGATGCCGGCGGCGTAGAGCTTGTTCCAGGTGGTTTGCAGGATCTGCAACGCGTAGGCGATGTTCTCCTGATAGTCCACGGCGACCTTGGTCTGGCCGTTGACGCTGAGGATCTGCCCGGTCGAGGCGGCGTCCATGCCGGTGGTGGCCTGGCCGACGCCGTAGCCGCAGTCCGCGCCGGCGTAGTTGATCGACTTGATGTCGCCGCCGGCGCCGTAGTAATCGGCGATCAGCGGGTCCGAGGCCATGCCCGGCAGGGCGTGCCAGGAGGCCTGGTTCCAGTTGGACTCCTGGGCCATGATCGCCGCGAACACCGAGCGCGGCACCGTGTCCCAGCTGTCCGAGGCCGGGTGGGACAGCGCGATCTTGGGGAAGTTGTCGTTCGGCGCGTACGCGGCCAGGCCGAGGTTGTCGAAGCCGGCTGGGCGGGAGTAGCCGTTGGCGGCGGTCAGCAGGTTCTGCTCGGCCATCTGCGCGGCCCAGTCGATCTGCGCCGGGGACGGTTGCAGGACCTGACGGTTCTCGGCCAGCCTGGGCACGGCGCACTTCGGCGTCTGGGCCGCGGTGGCGTTGGGGGAGGCGGTTTTCGGCGAGGCCTGTGGGGAGGCGGCGGCGTCGCCCTTGGGCTGCGGCTGGCCGGCCGACGCCTGGGTGGACTGCTCAGTGGCCACGCCGTCGGGCTGGAATGCCGACACGGCCGAGGTTTCCGTGCCGCCGGAGGTGGCCCGGTCCCGGGCGACGACCTTGCCGGTACGGGTGGACAGCAGTGTCGGAGTGTCCTTTGTGGCGTCCGCCGCCGCGCCGATCAGGGCATCGCCGTCGAGCGAAGCGCCGGTCGCGCCGCGCGGCAGGGCCTTGGGGTCGGCGAGCACCCGGCCGTCGGCGTGGCTGCCGTTGGCGGCCCCGACGATCACCGTGTGGCCGGCGCGGCCGGGGAAGACCTGGAGCGTGCCGCGGTCGCCGTGCGCGATCTCCGTCAGGGCGCCGGAACGCTCGTGCATCGCCCGGGCCTGCACGTTGTGGTCGGCCGGCAGGTCGACGAGATCGACGCCGCCGTCGGCGGCTGCCCGGACCTCGAACGGCGTGCCGCCGACCGACGCCAGCTTCGAAACCTTGCCGTCCTGGCCGACCTTCACCAGCGCGGAGCCGAGGACGCCGACGACGCCGGCCTCCGCCGGCACCGCCGAGGTCAGCTGGCCGTCGACCTTCGCGGTGCGCAACACCTTGCCCACGGCCAGATCGACCGTGACGACATCGGTCTTCTCCTCGTTGGCGCCGAGCGCCGCGGTGAACGTCGCCTCGTCGCCGACGCCGCATCCCGGGGAGTGGTACTGCGACGCCACCCCGCTGGCCAGCGGGGTCACCTTGCCGCTGCCGAGGTCCACGCCGAACGCGTACGCGCCGTGATCACGAGCAGTAGTCAGGTTCACCGCCGAGATCGGCAGAACCGTGACAGCGGCATACTTTCCGTCACCCGAGACGCACTGGTAGCCGGTCCACGACCGGTCGTCCAGGCCCGCCGGCTTGAGCACGGCGACCTGACGCCAGGCGAAGCCGGTCTTCTCCGTGCCGACCTGGAGGTGATAACCCGACCCGTCGCCGAACCCGTCCAGCAGGACATCGCCCGACTTCGCCGCGTCCGGCCCGAAGTCGCTCGCGCCTCCCGATGCCACCTGCGGCGTCGGCGCTTCGGCCGCCACCGCCTGGACACCCTGCACGTTGCCGACCGCCATGACGGCCGCCAACCCGGCCGCGACGGCCGACCGACCACGCCACCCCGTGAACGATCTCCAGGGTCTGCCGGCACCACGCATCGATCGCGCTCCTCGTCGTCCCGAGGCAGCACGAGCCAGGCCGCCTCATCCCCCCGCTCGGCAGCCCGAGACGGCGAGCAAACGATAAGCGAGCGCCTCACGCCGGGATATACGCCGTCCGGCCCGCTACGAAGGTCGTGAGCCGGACACTTGGCACCACAACGCCCATTCGCGGCAGTCGGTCAGTCCTGCCACCACGACAGAAGAATCGGCCACCGGGACCCCGGCGGTCATCAGCCCGTGCAGCAGGCTCGCGGTCCACGAGGTCCCGACCGGCCCGCCGCCGCCCACAACCAGTGCGGTCATCACAACATTCCTTTCCCCCGCAACACGGGAATCGACGGGATCTCCGGTGCGGCGGCGATGTCCTCCGGCGTCATCCGGAAGCTCTCCGGAAAGGCGTCCCGCTCGGTCCGCCGGGCCGGTTCACTGGTCCGCCAGCTGTACTGGCAGCGTTGGCACAGCAGCACTTCCCACGCCCCGGGGACCGGTGAGGTGTGCAGCGACTCGATGACGTCGTGGGCGCAGCGTGGACACATGGACGGCATCCTCCTGGGATGTCAGCGGCCGGCGGCCAGGTGCCGCAGGCGGGTCAGCCACGCGGCCGTCTCCGGCAGGTCGTGCACCTGGTTGCCGTAGTTGCCCCGGTCGTCGGGGGACACCGGCGTGGTCGCGTCGATGATCAGCTTGTCGACCACGCCGGGGACATCGGCCTGCGGCGCGAGTTCCATCACCGGCGAGTTCGGGATGACGACCAGGTCGTGGGCGGGATTCATCTTGGTCGACAGCGCCCACATCACCTGCGGCAGGGTGAACGGGTCCACGTCCTCGTCCACGACGATCACGGTCGTCGCGTAGCCCAGGCCGTGCGGGGTGGTCAGCACGCGCAGCCCCACCGACCGGGCGAAACCGCCGTACCGCTTGGCCGTCGACACGATCACCACCAAACCGTGGGTGCACATGGCGTTGACCGCCCGCACCTCCGGGAAGTCGGCCTTGAGCTGCCGGTACAGCGGGGCGCAGGTGTTGGCGGCGATCAAGTAGTCGATCTCCGTCGGCGGCATCCCCAGATAGAGGTGCTCGAAGATCGGGTTGTCACGGTAGGAGATCCGATCGACGCGGATCACCGGCATCCGCCGCCCGCCCGAGTAATGCCCGGTGAACTCGCCGAACGGACCCTCGATCTCCCGCCGCCGTCCCTCGATCACACCTTCGATCACGACCTCGCTGCCCCACGGCACCGGCAGGCCGGTCAACGGGGCGGCCACCACCGGCGCCGGTTCCCCGCGCAGCGCGCCGGCCAGCTCGTACTCGTTCTCGTCGTAGCGCATCGGCGTGGCCGCGACGATCGGGATCACCGGCTCGTTGCCGATCGCGATCGCCACCGGCAGGTCCTCGCCCCGCGCCTCGGCCTTGCTCAGGTGCAGGGCGATGTCGTGCACCGGCACGGGTTGCAGCGCCATCTTGGCCCGGCCCTTGACCTGGATCCGGTAGATGCCGACGTTCTGCTTGCCGCTGTGGTCCGGGTCGTCGGGATCCTTGGACACGACCGCGGCCTTGTCGAGGTAGAACCCCGCGTCGCCCTCGTTGAGGCGAACCAGCGGCAGCACCCGGAACAGGTCGACATCCGCCCCGCTGAGGGTGTTGCGCGCCCAGGGCGGGTCGTCGCGCCACTGCGGCTTGACCGGGAACTCGTCCCAGCGCCGCACGAACTCGCGGATCTGCTGCTCGACCCCGGTCTGCTTGGGCAGTCCCAGCGCCAGCGCGTGATTCGCCCACGAGCCGTGCACGTTCATGGCGATCCGGGCGTTGGTGAATCCGTGGACGTTGTCGAAGTACAGCGCGGGCGCGGCGTCCCCCATGCGGCCGGCCGCGTTGGCCGCGGCGGCGATGTCGGGTTCGGGCCGCACCGGCTCGGTGATGCGCAGCAGCTGCCCCTCGTCGTCGAGGGCACGCAGGAAACCGCGCAGATCGTCGTAGGCCATGGTGATTCCTCCGGTTCAGGCGCTCGACGCCCGGGCGGCGTGCATGCCCTGCCAGCGCCTGGCCGCCGGCGCCGGCAGGTCGAACTGGTCGAGCACGCGGGTGACGATGTGGTCCACGATCTCGTCCACTGTGGACGGACGGTGGTAGAAGGCCGGCATCGGCGGCACGATGCGCACGCCCATCCGGGCCAGGGCCAGCATGTTGTCCAGGTGGATCTCGCTCAGCGGGGTCTCCCTGGGCACCAGCGCCAGCGGCTTGTGCTCCTTGAGCACCACGTCCGCGGCCCGGGTGACCAGGGTGTGGCCGTATCCGGCGCGGACGGCGGCCAGCGTCTTCATCGAGCACGGCACGATCACCATGCCGTCGACCCGGAACGAGCCGGACGAGATCGCCGCGGCCTGGTCGTCAGGGCCGTACACCACGTCGGCCAGCGCGCCGATCTCCCGCACCGAGCGGCCGGTCTCCAGTTCGAGGGTGGCGCGAGCCCAGCGGGAGACCACCAGATGGGTTTCCACCTCTGGCATCGCGGCCAGCTGTTCCAGCAGGCGCACGCCCAGCACCGCCCCGGTCGCCCCGGTCATGCCCACGATGAGTCGCACCATCAGCTCCTAGACTTTTTCGGTCGAACCCAGTCGAGGCTATGGTGATCAAGGCGGACTCAACTGGGCAGTCGGAGACACAACATGGTGAAAAACGGTCAACCCGAGATCGCCTCGCTGCCCTACCGGGCCGGCGTCGGGGCCCCGCCGGGCGTGGAGGTGGTGGACTTCGCCGGGCTGGCCGCCCGGGCCGCCGGGCACGGCGTCGACCCCTGGAGCCTGCAACGGCCGGAGTTCCACAAGCTGATCGCGGTCCGGTCCGGGACCCTGCGCTGCTCGCTGGACTTCACCGAGCACGAGCTGCGCCCCGGCAGCTGGCTGTGGGTCCGCCCCGGGCAGGTGCACCGGTACGACTCGGACCTTCGCCGCGCCAAGGGGCGGGTCGTGCTGTTCCTGTCCGGCTTCCTGGACGGCGCCACAGCCGAGATCGCCGGCGTCGACCGCGTGCCGGCCTTGCCGTCCGTGGAGGTCGGGGACGACAGCGCGTGGCCCGTGCTCGACCTGGTGGACGCCGCGTATGTGGAGTGGGCCGAGCGGCCGGCGGAGATCCAGGTCGAGTTGCTACGGCATCTCCTGGCCGTTCTCGTGCTCCGGCTGGCCTTGGCGTCCGGCGACGTCCCCCGGCCGGTCGACGACGCCTTTCGGCGCTTCCACGCCGCCGTCGAACGGGACTTCACCCGCACCCACCGTGTCGCCGACTATGCCGCCGAACTCGGCTACAGCGTGCGCACTCTGACTCGGGCCACTCAGGCCGCCGTGGGCTGCGGCGCCAAGCGCTTCATCGAGGAGCGGGTCCTGCTGGAGGCCAAGCGCCTACTCACCCACACCGACCTGCCCGCCGCGGCCGTCGGTCAGCGGGTCGGTTTCCCCGATGCCACGGCGTTCACGAAGTTCTTCCGTCAGCACGCCGACCAGACGCCGTCGGATTTTCGCCGCCATGGCTCGTGAAGAGCGTCAACGCCGTGTGGCGTTGACGCGTTCCTCATCCGGTCGTGATGTCCGGATACTGCTCACGCCGGGCGGCGGTCAGAGGAAGGTGAACAGCCGGTCGGCGTCGAACCGTGAGATCGGGTTGGTGTAGACCCGTGCCGGGTCGGGATAGCCCAGCGCCAGCAGCACCGTCGTGCTGTGGCCGGCCTCGCGGATCTTGAACGCCTTGTCCACGCTGGTCGGGTCGAATCCCTCCAGCGGCGTGGCCTCGACGCCGAGCTCGGCGGCCGCCATCATGGTCAGGCCCACCGCCATGTAGGTCTGCTTCTCCATCCAGTGGTTGAGGTCCTTGTAGCCGTAGGCCCGCAAGCTGAGGAAGTCTCGGGTCATCGACTCCCAGCGCTGCTGCTTGGCCGGGTCGGGGAACCGGCCGTCGGCCCGCTCCTGGGCGAACACCGCGTCGAGGTGGCTGTCGGGCACGTCGGCCCGGGTGGTCAGGATGATGGTGTGCGAGGCGTTGAGGACCTTCTCGGCGTTGTCCTGGAACCGTTCGCCCAGGTTGTCGGCCAGCCGCTGCTTGCCCTCGGGCGTGGCCAGCACGTAGAAGTGGTTGGGCTGCACGTTCACCGAGGTCGGGGTGGAGCGCAGGAACCCGAGCAGCTGCCGCAGGGTCTGCTCGGGAATGGTCCGGCCGGCGTCGAAGTACCTGGTGAGGTGCTTGGTCATGAGCCTGTCGAGGTTCACCTGAATCTGCCTTGTTCCTTGTGATGGGTGGTCACGGACGGACGCGGATGACGGTCTTGCCCCTGACCCGCATGGCCGGGTCGAACGCGGCGACCGCGTCGTCGAGGGTGGCGACGGCGCCGATGTTCGGCCGCACGCGTCCATCCCGCACCCGCTGGGCGATCTCACCCAGCTGGGCGCGGTCGGGCACGACGACGAAGTCGATCGCCACGCCGTCGGCCGGCCGCGCCTCGGGCGGACCGGTGACGGTGACCAGGGTTCCGCCGGCCCGGATCAGCGCCGCCGAGCGCTTCTGGACTTCGCCGCCGAGTACGTCGAACACGAGGTCGACGCCGCCGATGTCCTCCAGCGAATCACGTTGCAGGTCAACGAATTCATGCGCGCCGAAGTCGAGCGCGGCCGGCCGGCCGGCCGCGCGTCCGGTGCCGATGACGTGCGCGCCGGCCGCACGCGCGAGCTGGGCCGCCATCGATCCGACCGCGCCGGCCGCGCCGTGCACCAGGACGCTCTGCCCGGTCCGAAGGCGGCCGTGGTCGAACAGGCCTTGCCACGCGGTCAGACCCGACATCACGACGCCGGCGCCGTCGGTGAAGTCGACATCGCCCGGCAGGGGCGCGAGGTTGCGCGCCTCCACGACCGTGTACTCGGCCAGCGTGCCGTCGCGGGTCCAGTCCGTGAGGCCGAAAACCCGCTGCCCCACCGACAATCCGGTGGTGCCGTAACCGAGAGCGGTGACGACGCCGGCCAGCTCGTGCCCGGGAATCGACGGCGTCCGATCACGGCCGAGACGGTCGGTCCAGGTCGAGGGCCACTCCAGCTCGTCCCCGGTGAAGCCCGAGGCGTGCACCTCGACCACGACGTCGCCGTAGCTCGCGCCCTCGAGGCCGGCCAGCTTCACCGCATCCGGCTCGGGCCGCTCCACCAGGCTCATGCCGGCCGTCCCGGCCGCCCGGTCCGTCACCACGATCGCCTTCATCTGAACTCCTCACGGACGGACGCGGATGATCGTCTTGCCCTTGACCCGCTCGGTCGGGTTGAACGCGGCGACCGCGTCGTCAAGGGACGCGACGTCGCCGATGAGGGTGCGCAGCCGTCCGTCCCGAACCCGCTGGGCGATCTCACCCAGCTGGGCGCGGTCGGCCTCGACGACGAAGTCGATCGCCACGCCGTCGGCCGGCCGTGCCTCGGGCGGGCCGGCGATGGTTACCAACGTTCGGCCGGCCCGGACCAGGCCCGCCGAGCGCTTCTGGATCTCGCCGCCGAAGATGTCGAACACGAGGTCGACGCCGCCGACATCCTCCAACGAATCGTTCTCGAGGTCGACGAACTCGTGTGCGCCGAAGTCGAGGGCGGTCGGCCGGTCGGCGGCGCGTCCGGCGCCGATGACGTGCGCGCCGGCCTCGCGGGCCAACTGCGTCACCACCGAACCGACTCCGCCGGCCGCGCCGTGCACCAGCACGCTCTGGCCCACCTGGACGCGGCCGTGCACGAACAGCCCCTGCCACGCGGTCAGGCCCGAGATCGGCAGGCTGGCGCCGACCGTGAAGTCGATGTCGCCCGGCAGCGGCGCGAGGTTGCGCGCCTCGACGGCCACGTACTCGGCCAGCGTGCCGTCGCGGGTCCAGTCCGTGAGGCCGAAAACCCGCTGCCCCACCGACAATCCGGTGGTGCCATAACCGAGAGCGCTGACCACGCCGGCCAGCTCGTGCCCGGGGACCGACGGCGTCCGATCACGGTCGAGGCGGTCGGTCCAGGTCGTGCTCCAGACCAGCTCGCCCGGCGTGAACCCGGACGCGTGCACCTCGACCAGCACGTCGTTGCCCGCCGCCGCGGGCCGCGGCCGATCCGCCAGCGTCATCCCGGCCGTTCCCGCGGCCTGATCCGACACCACAATCGCCTTCATCCGAACCCTTCCCGTGTCGATGACCGGCGGCCACCCGATGTGGACCATGTCGTCCGCAATGCTGCTCAGCACAGTCATGCCCAGCCATGTGTCTCGGCCGTGTTGGACCTGATGGTCCAGTTCGTCGAGGCTAGCCCGGGACCGGCCCGGAACCTGGGACCACTTGGCCCCCGCGAACGGGGACCAGTCGGCCGGTCAGCGAAGGGCGCGGACCAGCGCGTCGAGCGCGCCCGACCAGGCGCTGGGGGAGGAGGCGGCGAAGCCGACGGCCACGCCGTCACGGTCCGAAGTGGACCCGGGATGCCGGAAGAACTCCAGGGGCTCGATCGTCACCTGTTCACGGGCCGCGCGCCGCACCAGCTGGGCGCCGGTCCGACCGGGCCGGTGCAGGACGATGTGCAGCCCGGCGGACATCCCGGTCACCCGCGTGGCGGGCGCGTGCCGGCCGAGCAGGTCGACCAGCTGCTGGCGCCGCCGGCGGTACTGCGAGCGCATCGCCCGGATGTGCCGATCGTACGCCCCCGACTCGATGAAGTCGGTCATGGCCAGCTGGTTGACGAACCCGACGGTCTCCTCGGTCTCGCCCTTCTCCGCGGCGATCGGGGCGACCAGGTGGTCGGGCAGGACGAGCCAGCCCAGGCGCAGCCCGGGCGCCAGCGACTTGCTCGCCGTGCCCAGGTAGATCACGTGGTCGTGTTCCAGTCCCTGCAACGCGCCCACGGGCGAGCGGTCGTAGCGGAACTCCCCGTCGTAGTCGTCCTCGATGATCAGCGTGCCCCGACGCCGTGCCCAGTCCACGACCGCCGCCCGCCGGTCGGGATGCAGCGCCACCCCCAATGGGAACTGGTGTGACGGCGTGAGCAGAACCGCGCCCAGATTCGGCATGTCGTCGAGCATCGACACGTCGGCCCCGTCGGCATCCACCGGGATCGGAACGGCATCGATCCCGGCTTTGACCAACGCCTCGCGCTGGGTCTGTAGACCGAACTCCTCGACGCCGACGGTCGTGACCCCGGCCTTCACCAGCGCGGCGGCCACCAGCCGCAGGCCTTCGGCGGCCCCGCTGCACACGACGACGTTGTCCGCCCGCGCCCGCAGCCCCCGGGCCCGAGCCAGATACCGGGCGACGACCTCGCGCAGTTCACGCCGGCCATGCGGATCGGTGTACCCAAACGCCTCGAACGGGGCCGTGCTCACCGTCCGCTTCACCGCCCGGATCCACTCGTCCCGGGGGAACGACGACAGATCCGGTTGCCCGGGACGGAGATTGTGCGCCAGCTGCGGGTGGGCCGCGGGCGGGCGCGGCCGTTCCCGTTCGCCCGCCGACTCGGCCGAGCGCCGCGCCACTTCGGTGCCGGAGCCGTGCACCCCGGTGAGCCAGCCTTCGTTGATCAGCTCCGAGTACACCCGGACCACGGTGTTGCGGCCCAGCCCGAGGTCGGCGGCCAGCGCCCGGCTGGAGGGCAGCCGCGTCCCCGGCGCCAGCCGCCCGCTGCGGATCGCCTCTCGGAAGGCGTCCATGAGCCCCGCTCGCACATTACGGCCGAGGTGGCCGACATGCAGGTCGAGGCCGGACGCTCGTTCGGTCATGTCGGACAACGATACGACTCACGAGTGGGGATCGTTGGCCTGGAGCTGGTCCCCGGTGGTGGAGACGTAGACGACCAGCAGCTTGGCCCGTTCGGTCGTGCTGGCGTTGGCGGCCACGACGTGGTGGGCGCCCGGCTGCTCCGACCAGTTCTGGCCTTGGTGGAAGGTCGTCACCGGCTGGTCGTCGACCTGGCTCCGCACGTCGCCTTGCAGCACGTAGGCGTACACAAAAGCCTGGCCGTGCCGGTGCGGCGGCGCGGCCGCGCCGGGCGGGAAGTCCACGATCTGCGAGGTGAACGTCTTGCCCTCGGCGTTGGGAAGGGCCTGCTGGAGCAGAACATTCACCTCCGGCGGCGACGAGGGGGCCGTGCTGGCTGCGGGCATGCTCCCGTTGGCGGAGCCGCAGGCTGCCGCCCCGGCCAGCACGGCAACGGCCAGCAGCGGACCGGCGATACGCGATGGAACCATGAGTGCTCCCACTAGCGGTTGGTCGACGAAGTAGCGGCAGAATGGACGATTCGGTCCACACTGAGGGGGAACTCGCCCACGGGCGCGAGGGCCAGCAGCAGGGCGGCGGCCGCGGCGGCGAAGACGGAGTTGCTCAGCGGGGCTTCCCAGCCCAGGAACAGCCCCATCGACAGCGCGAATCCGAGCAGCAGCGCCGCCGAGGCCCCGGCCGCAAGGCGCACGAGGACGCCGAGCAGCAAGGCCAGGCCCAGCACCGATTCCGCGGCGGTCGCGCCCCATGCGGCGGCGCTTTGGAGCCCGTCCGGCACGTACGGCGAGAGGGTATGCGTGTAGGCGGTGTACGCGGCGAAATCGCCCCACCCGACCGACGCGGTGTTCGGCGGGCCCCACCAGCCGAACCGATCGGCGACGGCCGAGAGGAACCCGGCGGCCAACGTCAGCCGCGTCACCACCGTCGCGGCCGACCACACGCGTTCCCGTGGGGCGATGGACGGCAAGGATTGCTCACTCGACAACACGACTCCGAAACTAATCCGTTTTCGACCCGGAACCTGGGACCACTTGGCCCCCGTGAACGGGAACCACTCGGGGGGACCGGGTGGTCCACTTCCGCGGCGGCCGTGATCAAACGGGGTAGCCTTGGGCGGGTGAGCAGGCCGGAGAACGCGCGGAGGCTGACGCCACGGGGCGCCGCCACCCGCGCGCGCATCGTGGCCGCCGCGGCCGAGCTGATGTACGTGAAGGGCGTGAACGCGACCACGCTCGACGATGTCCGGGCCGCCAGCAACACCAGCAAGTCCCAGCTCTACAACCACTTCCAGGACAAGGCGGAACTGGTCCGCGCCGTCGTCGCGGCGCGGACCGCGCAGGTCCTCGACCGTGAACGCGGCCACCTCCAGCGCTTGAAGTCGTTGCGTGGCCTGGTCCGCTGGCGCGACGCGCTGGTGCGGCACAACGCGTTGCGCAGCGGCGCCTACGGCTGCGCGCTCGGCTCGATGGCCAGCGAGCTCGCCGACCAGGACGACCAGGCCCGGGCCACGCTCGCCGCGTCTTTCGCCGAGTGGGAAGGGCTGCTCGCCGCCGGCCTGCGGCGGATGCGGGACGGCGGTGTCCTCAGGCCCGACGCCGATCCCGAGCGGCTGGCCACCGGTCTGATGGCCGCATTGCAGGGCGGGTACCTTCTCGCCGAGACCGCACAGGACGTCAGGCCCATGGAGATCGCCCTCGACATGGCGCTCGACCACGTGCGGTCGTTCCGCACGGCGTAGTGGTTCCCGTTCCCGGACGCCAAGTGGGCCCAGGATCCGGGCCGCACCCGGGTTAGCGTCAGCCAACTGGACCATCTCGTCCAGGCAGGCCACGCGAACCACCACAGTGGAGTGATCACCATGTCGGCACGTACAGCCCTGATCACCGGCGGCACCAGCGGTATCGGGAAGGCGACCGCCGAGATTCTGCGCAAGCGCGGCTACCGCGTCGCCGTCACCGGGCAACGCCCCGAGAGCGTCGCCCAGGCCCGGGCCGAGCTGCCCGACGAGGTCCTGGTCCTCCAGGCCGACGCCCGCTCACTGGCCGACACCGACCAGGTCGTGGCCGACGTCGGCGCCCGATTCGGCAGCCTCACCACCCTGTTCCTCAACGCCGGCGTCAGCCGTCCCATGACGCTGGAGACCTACGACGAGGCCGCCTACGACGACGTCTTCGCCGTCAACACCAAGGGCCAGTTCCACACCCTCGTCAAGGCCCTGCCCCTGCTCTCCGACGGCGCCTCCGTCATCGTCACCGTCGGCATCGGGGCCACTCGCAGCCTCACCGGCAACAGCGTCACCGCCGGCTCCCACGGGGCGTTCCTGGCCATGATCCCCACCCTCGCCCTCGAACTCGCCCCCCGCCGCATCCGGATCAACGCCGTCAGCCCCGGCTTCACCGACACCCCCATGACCCGCGCTTCCCTCCGCACGCTCTCCGGCGACGCCGCCGCGGCGATGAGGGCCCTGGCCGAGAAGAACCCGCTCGGCCGCCTCGCCACCCCCGAGGACATCGCCGGCACCGTCGCGTTCCTGGCTTCGGACGACGCCGCCTACGTCACCGGGCAGGAGATCCTCGTCTCCGGCGGCGCCGGCCTGGCCGTCTGACCGCCCTCGGGGCCGGTCCCGACGACCGTTGACCATGCCGCCCCGGCGGGTTCTTCTCAGCGTGCGGGAACCTCAAGGTGCAACGCGGTCTGTAGTCGCTTGTACACGGCTTGGATCCGCGCCTCGTCCACGAAGATCAGCTGGGTGCCGGGCGGCGCCTCCGTCGCGAGCCAGGCCGTCAGGCGGGCCCGGGTGGGCGCGTTCAGCTGGGAGGTGACGCCCAGGAAGGGAGCTCGGCCACCACGGGCCGCCGCCGCGTCGGCGAGCTGGCGTCCGATGCCGGCCAGATTGCGCAGGAATCCCCGCTCGGTGTTGGTCAGGTCGGTGGCGGCCCGGCGATCCCACGCGTTCATTAGCTCGCGCCAGCGGTTCAGGTTGTGCCCCTTGACCTCGAACCCCCGGGTCTGCCCGGTGCGACCGGTCGGCGCGACCTCGAAGTCGATGATCGAGTCGCCCATCTCCACCTGCTTGCCGGAGATGCGATGGCCCGGCACGATGCCGCCGGCGGCCTCCTGTTCGTCCACCGCGAGCTCGGCGGCGATCCCTCGGGTCTTGGTCAACGCCCTGATCACCAGTTCCCGCCGGTCCGCCAGCGGAATCGACAGGTCGGCGGCGGCCAGGGCGGCCCGCCGGAACTCGTTCCACTTGGTGATCGGGTCGGCGCCGAGACGACTGATGTCCTGCGGGGTCAACCCGGTGGTGCGCAACCAGGCCAGGTCGACGGCGTACCGGGTGGGGGCCTTCTGCGCGAACACCCGGACCGCGTCGTCGGAGATGGCGTGCTGCGACACGAGCCACCGCACGTCGGCGAGGTAGGCGATCGGGTTGCCCTCCCGGGTGGCGGCACGCAGGAAGCCGGTGAGCTCGGCCTCCAACGCCGGCCGGGCCCGCAGCACCTGCTCGATCGCCGACAAGAAGGCGTCGACGGAGGCCGGGGCCAGCTCGGCCGCGGCGCGCAGCACGGCCGTGACGTGCTTGGCGGCCTGCGCGTCCCTGGCGGCGATCTGTTGCAGCAGGGGCACCACCCGCTCGGCGGCCGCGGTCCGCTGCCCGGCCGCGGTGAGCGTGGACAATAGGCGGGAACCGGCGACCTCGGCCCGCGCCTGCATGTAAAGGGCGGTGAACCGCTGCGGATCGCGTGGCTGGAGCGCACGCGTTCCATCGGCGAGCGCGACCTCGACCAGCTCGCCCGGGCGTAACCGGCCCCATGCCAGGGTCAGGGCCTCGAACTCCTGGACAGCCCGGCCGAGGGCGCGCGCGCCGGCTTGCCCCACCGCCGCGACGGCCAGCCGGCCGAGCCGACCGACCTCGGTGAGCAGACCCGAGGACAGCAGCCGGTACACATCGCGCGCGACCAGCACGCCCATCGCGATGTCATAGGCGGCAAGGAAATCCCGACCGGCCGCGGTCTGCCCCAGTTCCTGGCGGTAGGCGTCGACCACCTGCATGCTGCCCAGCAGCGCGGCCTGGAAGGCGAACTGGCGGAGGGCGACGCGTCCGCCCTGGGTGGCCGCTTCGGCTCCGAGGGCGGCCAGCCCGGCACGGAACCCGCCCTGCGCGAGTCCCGAGGCGAGCGCGGGGCCGAAGGCTCGCGCCAGCCCGGTTCCGGCCTGCGCCCACATCAGCACCTGCTGGTACTGGGTGATACGGCGGACGGCGATCGCCGTGGCGCCGCCGCCGAGCAGCCCGGCTGCCTCCAGAGCGGTCACGATCTGCGTCTGGGGGCGTGCGCCGACGACCTCGATGCGCACCAGTTCGGTCGGCCGGAACGGGCGTGAGCGGCGTTGCTCACGCAACGGATCCGTCATGCTGTGGCTGACCAGGACCTGGAAGACGATCGCGTTCCGGCCGTCCTGCGCGGGGACGGGCACACCGAAGGCCGCGTGGATGACGCCGGCCGAGTCCTCCCCGAGCTGAAAGGTCTCGATCCGCTGCAACCCGGCCGCGTCGTAGGTCATCGCGCCCAGCGCCCGCACCGTGAACAGCCGGCCGAACACCGCGATGTCGGCGATCGGCATGGACAGCAGGAGGTTCAACAGCGGACCGGCGGAGATACGCTGCTCCAGCCGCGGGAAATCCGCGCTCGACGTCGTGGACAGCACGCGTGCGACCAGCCCGGCGGCGGCGTCAGCGGCCGGCGTGCGGACCGCGATGTCGATCAATGCCACCCGCTGCTCCACCGTGGCCTGCGCGAGCACGTCGAAGTCCAGTCCGAGCACGGCCTGCGCGCGCCGAGGCTCCGGAGTGGACAGTGCCGCGGCCAGGATCTGGCCGCGGTGCGCGGCGTCGCCGGCCGGGAAGTCCGGGCGGAACTCGTTGGCCCTGATGAACACCGTGCCGGGGTGGTACCAGTAGAAGTGGCCGCCCGCGTCGTCCTCGGGCGGGACGATCAACGGGTCGAGTGTCGGGTAGAAGAGGCGGTAGCCGTAGAAACGGCCGTTGCCGCCGGGCACGACGATGCGCAGGCCGAGGTACGGAGCGTTGCGCGTGGCGGTCTCGGCCCGCTCCAGCGTCGGCTCGTCGGCGATGGTGCCGGCGACTCTGAGCTGGAGTCCGCTGCCCGACGCCCAGTAGAACCGTCCGACCACGTCGCCCACGGCGAACTCGGGCCGGGTGTCCGTCACGGTGTAGCCGGCCGACCTGCTCGACCGCAGCTGCATCGCCTTGCGGATCTGCTCTGCCTTCGAGCCGGTCTCGATGAGCAGCCACTCCAGCGCGGTGTGGGTGGTGTTCGAGAACAGGCCCGGTGAGGTGAGACTGCGGCCGGACAGCGCGTCGAGGTAGCGGTCGAAGTACTGCCTGCCCGCCGTGTCGTACAAGGCGGACCGCTGCGACCAGCGCAGGCAGCGTTCGACCAGGTTCCACTCGTCGCTGTCGTTGATGAACCGCTGGGACAGCGTGAGCACCGTCCAGTCCACGTCCGCGGTCAGCGCCGACTCCAGCGCCGACCTGAGCTGGGTGGCCGGACCCGGGGCCAGCCCGCGGCCGTCGCGGATGCGGATCGCCTGTTCCTGCACGCCTTGCGCGGCGTGGGTCTGGGTAGAGGGCACGACGTCGAAGTCCGCCTGCCGTGCCGGCGTGCCGAACAGGCGGTTCGCGATCTGGACGCGGGTGGCGAGCCCGGGGACGACCAGTTGGTCCGGCTCGGCCGCGGCGATGCGGATCGGGAAGTCGGCCGGCACGCCGGTGTCGGCCAGCGGGCCGTCGTCGGGATCGCCGGCGGTGGTGGTCTGCCTGGATCCGGGCGCCGGAATGTCCGGTGAGTCCTCGTCTTCGTCCTGGTCCTGCACGGGCGAGCCGGCGTGGGCGCGGATCCCGGGTAACGGCCGTCCCGCCGCCAGCGCCTCGGTGACCGAACGGGCTTCGTCCTCGGCGGCGACACCCGTGCCCCCGTCAGCAGTTGCCCTGCGCTGTTGCACGACGTGGGTCAGCTCGTGGGCGAGCAGGCCGCGCCCTTTCGGCGTGTCCGGCGCGAATCGGCCCCGGGCGAAGAACATCCCGCCGCCGGTGGTGAACGCCGCGGCATGGCGCTGCTGAGCGGCGGCCGCCGCGTCCGGGCCGTCGTGCACGTGGACGTCGGACAGATCCTCGCCGGTGCCGGCCTCGAAGGCCCGCACCAGCGCGCCGAAAGGAGTCTGTTCGGATTTCGCCGGCTCCTCGTGCGCGTGCACGTCAACCCTCGGTCGTCCAGTCCGGGCGCGGGAGCCGCACTCCGAGGCCCTCCGCGAAGTCGTACGGGTCGCCGGCCCGGATCCCGGTGGGCCGCCCGTCCCGGAACTCGTCGATTCCCTCGACCGCGTCCTCGTAGACGTCGTGCGGCCGCAGGGCGTACACCGGCTTCCGGTAGCCGGCCGACAACCACACGCCCAGCTCGTGGTCGGCCTCGGTCAACATCGGGTCCATTGTGGACACCGCCGAGTACCCGCCCGAGCCTGCGTGGAAGGCCAGCACACCCTCCGCCGGCGGATCGGCGTCATCCGCCGTCCACATGCCCAGCACGGCGGGCCGAGCGAGCTCCGGCGGCGCCGGAACCAGCACGATCCAGATCGGCAGGCGACTCGACATGGCCGCAGCGTAGGACCGCCTCCGTCGCCCGGCCGTCACCGGCCGGTCACCCTCGGCCGTTCGGGTGAACCGAGCCTCCGCCTGAAATGCCGCCGGCATGACCGGGAGCCTTCCACTGCCTGCCGGGGCACTGCACGACGGCGCGCGATCGGCCCCGGATGATGCGGGCGATGATCCGCGCGAGCGCTGTTTCGCTGCTTTTCCGGTATGGCGGGGCATCTGGCTCGTCCGCGGCCGCCCAGAGAGCCCGTGGCGGGCCATCTCCTCGCGCGACGGCGCGGTGCTGGTCCGCCGGCGAACGTCCACCTGAAGCCGAAGTCGTGGCCGCTGGGTTCAGCAGCAGTCCTCGCCGCGCCAGGCCTCGACGCCTTCGCGGACGGCCAGTGCGGCGATGCCCAGGGCGATTGCCGGGTCCAGCCACCACAGGCCGAACAGGGTGTTGGCGAGCAGGCCGACCAGGACGCCGGCGGCGAGGTAGGCGCAGAGCAGGTTCTGCGTGCCCTCGCCGGCGGTGGCGGCGGAGTCGAGGCGGACGGCGAGGCGTTTCTTGGCCAGGCCGAGTAGGGGCATGACGATGAGGCTGGCGATCGACAGGGCGATGCCGAGGAGGCTGGTGGCGGCGGCCCGGCCGGCCAGGAGGGTGGTGATCGCGTCATAGGCGATGTAGGGGGCCAGCAGGAAGAAGGTGACGGCGACGGCCTTGTGCGCGCGGGCCTCGGCGGTCGCGGAGAGGGTGCGGGCGCCGGTGAAGCGCCAGACGACGATCACGCTGGCCAGGCCTTCGATGACGGAGTCGAGGCCGAAGCCCAGCAGGGCGGCGGAGCCGGCGATGATCGCGGCGGTGATGGCGATCGCGCCCTCGGCGGCCATGTAGGCCAGCGACAACCAGGACAGCAGGCGGGCGTGCCCGGCGGCGCGATGCCAGTCGGAGTCCCGTTCGACCGGGGCGCAGCAGGTGTCGTGCGCCTGCTCCGTCATGACGGGTCCTCCGTGCAGGTGCCGTAGTTGGGGCAGAGCGCGACCGCATTGCCGGTCGCGGCCAGCACGGTCTCGGCGGCGGCGAACATCTCGATCAGCGCCGGCTGGGTGAGCCGGAACAGCGAGGCGCGGCCGACGGGCTCGGAGTCGACCAGGCCGCAGTCGCGCAGGCAGGCCAGGTGCTTGGACACGGTCGACTGGGCCAGCCCGAGCACGTCGACGAGGTCCACCACCCGGGCCGGCCCGACGGCCAGCCGGCGCAGGATCGACAGTCGGCCCGGGTCGCCCAACGACCGGAACAGGGCGGCGGCGGGCGCGAGCCCTGCCCGCTCCACCTCGGCATCCGTAGCTATTATCGACACGAGACGATGATAGCGGCAGAAGGTGCGTGGCTTGACCTTCGAGTCGAGTCGAAGGTCTACCGTGCCGGCATGGACAGCCTCCGGATCTCCCAGCTGGCCGAACGGGTCGGGGTGCGGCCGACGACGCTGCGGTTCTACGAGCAGGCCGGCCTGCTGCCGGCGCGCCGGTCGGAGTCGGGGTATCGGCTCTACGGCGAGGACGCGGTGGAGCGACTGGGGTTCATCGGCGCGGGCAAGCGGCTCGGCCTGCCGCTGGAGGAGATCCGCGAGCTGTTGCGGGTCTGGGAGGAAGGTCTGTGCGTGGACGTGCGGGCAAGCCTGCGGCCGATGGTGCTGGCCCGGATCGCCGACGCCGAGCAGCGGGCCGCCGAGTCGGCGGCGTTCACCGGGCGGCTGCGGGCGGCGCTGGCCGAGATCGACGGGCCACCCCGGCCCGGCCGCTGCGAGCCGGGGTGCGGGTACCTGGGTGATCGCGACGACGTCACACCGATCGCGTGCACGCTCACCGGCGGGGACAGGGCCGAGCGGTTGGAGCGGTGGCGACGGGTGCTGAGCAATGCGCATGGCCGAGAGGTGATTGCCGGCGGTTTGCGGATCCAGTTGCCGGCCACGCTGGCCAGTGAGGTCGCGGAGCTGGCCGCGGCCGAGCAGCGATGCTGTGCCTTTTTCGACATGTCCCTGCATTTCGTCGACGGACAGCTTCGGCTGGAGGTCCGTGCGCCGGCGGAGGCCGCGCCGTTGGTGGCCGAGGTGTTCGGGCGGCCTGTGTTCCAGGCAGAAGGAATGAGAGGAGTCGTCATGTAGGCCGCCCTACGGCGTGACCACCGGGCGGCCGTCGTGAGTTCAGGGGAAAACCCTGATGGCGTAGTGCCCGGCGGCAGGCATGCTGGAGGGGTCAAGGGGACAGCCACAGTTCGAGGAGAGTCATGAGCGAATCCAAGTCCGAGCACGCCCGCACCACCGTCGACTCGGTGGTCGACGCCGTTCGCGGGCTGGTCAGCGAGGGCATCAACCGTCGCGTGGTCGTGCGGAACAACAAGGACGACGTGGTGCTGGAGGTGCCGGCGGCGCTCGGACTGGTCGCGGCCCTGGTCGCCCCGGTGGCGACCACGGTCGGCGCCGGCGTCGCCCTGGTCGGCAAGTGCGACATCAAGATCGAGGACCGCCGGAAGGCCGGCGCCCAGCCCGCGACGACGGTCGACGCCGAGCGGGCGTAACGGCCGGCGCCGGCCACTGGGGGCCTCGCTGGATCTGTGGGCGCCTTTCCGGCCGCTCCCGAGGTCGATCTCGGGAGCGGCCGGCGACACTGCCCGGGACAGCGAGTGATGGCTGTCACGAGCGCCGGGTGGGCGGGGACACGAGGTGCTGGGTCTGCTGCTGTTCGTCGTCGCGGATCTCTTCGGCGATCGGGAGGACACGCCGGAGATCCGCGGTGGGCACGAACAGCACGCCGTCGTCGTCGGCCAGCACGGTGTCCTGGCGGCTGACGGTGTGCGCGCCGACCACGGCCGAGGAGAGCGGGTCGGGGTGATCGACGACGGCGCGCTGGGCCCGGCAGGGGATGGAGCCGAGGCTGAAGACCGGCAGACCGATCTCCCGGACCTCGGTGGTGTCCCGGTGCAGGCCCCACACGACGATGCCGGCCAGCCCGGCGCCCAGAGCGTGGGCCGCCATCAGGTCGCCGACGCACGCCTCGTCGAGCCGGCCGCCGTTGTCCACCACCAGCACGTCGCCGGGGGCGGCGGCGTCGATGGCGGAGCGCAGCAGCCGGGCGCTGCCGCCGAACCGGATCGGGGCGACGGGGCCGGCGAGCCGGGTGCCGGGCCGCACCGGATGGGTTCCGGTCGGGCCGAACCGCGGTGGCACCCCGGCCCGGACGCAGGCGTCGGCCACGTGCGCGGTGGTGACGCCGGCCAGTCGGTCCACAATGGACTGATCAGCGGGTGCGGACATGGTGCAACCACCCGTCCACGTCGGCCGAGCGGCCCTGCTGCACGTCCATCAGGGCCCGGCGCAACCGCGCCGTCACCGGACCCATCCCGCCGTCGCCGACGGCGAAGTCGCCGTCGCGGTCGCGAACCGCGCCGACCGGGGTAACCACGGCCGCGGTGCCGCAGGCGAACACCTCGCTGATCGCCCCGGACGCACAGTCGGCGCGCCACTGGTCCACCGACAGTTTGGTCTCGGCCACCCCGTATCCGAGGCGCGCGGCGATGCGCAGCAGCGAGTCGCGGGTGACGCCGGGAAGGAGGGTGCCGGTGAGCGGACTGGTGAGGATGGTGTTGCCCCGTACGAAGAACAGGTTCATCCCACCCATCTCCTCGATCCAGCGGTGCTCCGCCGAGTCGAGCCACACCACCTGGGCGCAGCCGGCCTCCTGGGCGGCGCGCTGCGCCACGAACGACGGCCCGTAGTTGGCGGCGCACTTCACGTCGCCGGTGCCGCCGGGCATGGCGCGGGTGTGCTCGCGGGAGACCAGCACCGACACCGCCTCGACCTTGTCGCCGAAGAAGCCGCCGGCGACGAACGCCATCACCAGGAACCGGTAGTTCTCCGACGGGCGCAGCATCAGGTTGACGTCGGTGCCGAACATCAGCGGCCGCAGGTAGATGCTGTGGTCGGGGTCGTCGGACAGCTCGCCCTGGTCGGCGGCGACGACCTGGTCCACGCCGTCGAGGTAAAGCTGTTCGGGCAGCGCCGGCATGGCCAGGCGGGCGGCGGACCGGTTGAAGCGGCGGGCGTTGTCCAGCGGACGGAACACCGCGACGCCGCCGTCGGGCTGGCGGAACGCCTTCATCCCCTCGAAGATCACCTGGGCGTAGTGCAGGCCGATGGTCGCCGGGTGCAGGGAAAGATCGGCCAGCGGCAGCAGCTGGCCGTCGTGCCAGCCGCGGTCGGGGGAGTAGCTCAGTGAGTACATGCTCGGGGTGAAAGCGGCGCCGTGGCCGGGGCTGGTCTTGGCAGTGGGTTCGAGCAGGGCGGTCATCGCGGGGTCCCTTCCAGTTGCGGAAACGTCGGTTCAGAAGCGTTGGGGTGCCACAGGTCCTCGGCGTCGAGCTCGGCGGGCCGGTACTTGCCCATGGCGCTGACCAGCAGCCGCAGCTCCAGGGCCAGCGCCTCGACCAGCCGAACAAGGCCCCGCGAGGGGTCCTCGTGCACGGCGATCAGCGCGGCCCGGCCCAGGCCGGTGGCCCGGGCCCCGGCGGCCAGGCACTTGGCGGCGCGCAGGCCCTCCCAGACCCGCCCGGTCACGAGCAGACAGCCGGCCGGCACGCCGATTCGGCGCAGGCACTCGGCCAGCGGCAGGCCGACCCCGCCGAGGAACGCGGTCGGGGCCCAGCCGGTGCCGCCCTCGGCGCCGTCCACGGTGACGGCGTCCGCGCCGGCGGCCCAGGCCACCGCGGCGGCGTGGGCGATGTCGCGGCCGGGGTGCAGCTTCACCCAGGCCTTGGCCCGGGGGAAGTTGTTGCGCATCAAGCGGATCTGCTGGCGGAGGATCTCATCGGTGAAGGTGCCGGGGCTCGCGCAGCGCAGCACCCGGTCGGCGTCCGCGCCGAACACCGGCTCCAGGGCGAACTGCTCGGCCAACCGGTCGGCGGCCTCGGCGGCGACCACGGTCATCCCGCCCAGCCCCGGCTTGGCGCCCTGGCCGACCTTCAGCTCGAACGCGAGCCGGCCGGACTCCAGCAGCGGCAGCGCCGACGGGTCGCTGTAGACGAGGTTCCACACCTCGGCGTCGGCGTCCTCGGTGCTCTGCTGCACGGCGACCCCGCCCACCCCGTCGGCGACGCTGTCGGCGTAGGCGGCGATCCGGTCCCGCAGCCCGCGGCCGCCGGCGTCGTCGAGCCGGCCATAACCGTTGACCGGCACCACGTTCTCCCCGACGACCATCGGGATGCCCAGTTCGCCGGCCTGCCGGGCGGCGGCCGTGCCCAGGTTGACGCTGGCGACCTGGGTGGAGCCGAACGCCGACAGGTACAGCGGCAGGGCGGCGCGGAACCCCCCGACCTCGGTGGCGAGGTCCACGTCGGAGTGCAGCGGCTCCCGGGCCAGGTCGATCAGCTTCTCCAGCCGGCGTGGCATGAACACCGGTGGCACCATCCGGGCGGCGTCCAGCGCGTCCGGCGGGGCCGACTCGGGGCTGGCCCCGAGCAGCGCGTGCCCGTAGTCGGCCTGATCGGGGAAGACGGCCGCGCCGCCGCGGCGGGCCCGGTCGCGCACCAGGTCCTCGGGAAAACCGCCCGCGTGCAGGGTGCTCACGGCGCCACCACTCCCGGCACCTTCGGGAAGGCCACGGTCTGCCAGGCGTGGTCGACACCGGCGATGTAGCGGGTGACCCGTTGCAGACCGAGGCCGAACCCGGCCGACGCGGGGATGCCCTCGCGGACCATGTCCAGGTACCAGCGGTACTTCGACGGGTTCTCGCCGGTCTCCCGCATCCGGGCGATGATCGCGCCGTAGTCGTGCTCGCGCTCGCCGCCGCTGGCCAGCTCGCCGTAGCCCTCCGGGGCCAGCAGGTCGAAGTTGCGCAGGTAGCCGGGCTGCTCCGGGTTCTCGCGGTCGTAGAAGCCGCGCGATCCCTTGGGATAGTCGGTGACGAAGAACGGCCGGCTGGACTTGGCCGACAGCAGCGCCTCGCCCTGCCAGTCGATCTCGGCGTCCGGGTTCTGCCGGTGCCCGATCTCGGCCAGGTCGCTGATCGCCTGGGCGTGCGTGCGGGACTCGAAGCGCTCGGCCAGCAGGTCGGCGAACGCGTCCGGGTCCCGGCCGAGCAGATCGAGCTCGGCGCGCGCGGTCTCGATCACCCGGCGCACCATGGCCCGCACCGCCCCCTCGGCCACGGCCATCGCCTCGGTGCGCGACGCGCCGGACAGCTCGACGTCGATCTGGTGGAACTCGGCCAGGTGCCGGCTGGTGTTGGCGGTCTCCAGCGGTTCCAGGCGCACGTTGGGCGCGATGCAGAAGATCCGGTCGAACGTGGTCAGCGCGGCCTGCTTGTAGAGGATCGCGCTGGTCATCATCTTGTACCGGTGGCCGTAGTAGTCGACGTCGACCTGCTTGGCCCCGCGGGCGCCGGGATCGGTGACCGGGCCGATGATCGGCAGCAGCACCTCGGTGCAGCCCTGCTCGGTCAGGTACGCGCGGGCCGCGTCCAGCATGACGTGCTGGACGCGCAGCGCCGCCCGGGTGGTCTCGGCGGTGAGGTGCTCACGCGGGCTGCCGGGCAGCTCGGGGGCGGAGTCGGTGCGCATCAGATCCATGACGGGGATTCCTTGTCTGGTAGGCGATTCAGGTGAGCACGCACTCGCGCTCCAGCGCGGCGTCGTCGAACTTGCGTTCCAAATAGGACAGTGCTTGCAGCAGTTGGCCGGAGGTGTTGGGCTCGCCGCCGGTCTCGGCCAGCCCGCGCAGCGGCAGGCCGCCGATGCGGGTCCATTGCAAGCGGCCGGCGCCGTCCACTGTGGCCCGGGTCCGGCCGGCGTTGTCCGGGTGCAGGCAGTACGGCACGTCCAGCAGCCCGGTGGTCACCGCCCGGGCCAGGCCGGCCCCGAGGTCGGCATCCAACTCCAGCACCGCTTCCACGATCGCCGTGGCCTGCGCGGCGATTCCGGTGTCCTCGGGCGTTGTCCGTGTCGAGGGCTGCGCGGCCGCGGCGGCCGCGGCAATCCTCAGCGCATCGACGTTTTCCTCGACGGTGGGGATGCGATGGGCTTCGGCGACGGTCTTGACGATCAGCCGTTCGGCCCCGCCCCGCACGCTCATCCGCGCCGCCTCGGCCAGCAGAGCCGCGGCCCCGCCCGGCGTCCGGGGGAACGACCCCATGAAGGTGTAGACCACGACGTGCCAGTCGGTGTCGGGCAGGAACCGCGCGGCCAGCTCCCGCAGGGCCCGCAGCGCCTCGGCGTCCTGGCCGGGGTGGGTCTGCTGGGCGTAGCTCAGCGACACGCTGTCCACCCCGAGCCGACGGAAGAACACCGCCTCCAGCAGGCTGATCGCCACCAGCAGCGCCGGCGGGCACAGCTGGGCCATCATGCAGCCGCCGAACGTCTCCAGGTGCGGGCGCCGGCCGGTGGACCGCAACTCGGCCAGCATCCGGGTGGACTCGGTCCAGGCCCGCACCGACTCCTCGACCGGCACCCGGCTGTAGGGCAGGCAGTAGGAGATCGGGCCGCCCTCGGTGGCGTCCAGCCCGGCGGCGATCAGCGCGGCCACGATCCGTTGCGGCCGGGGCGAACCGTGCCGAACCTGCACCGGGAAGTCCGGGCCGAGCAGCCCATCGAGCACCGACCGGGTGACCGCGAGCGGATGGTCCACGATCGGATACCCGTTGAGCTGCTTGCCTTCCGCGAACGCGGCCCGCACGCTGTCGTGCTCGCCGACCCGGGTGAAGCTGTCCAGGGTGAGCGTGCCGACGGCCCGTACCCCGGCGGCGCGGGTGGCGGCCAGGCCGGCGCGCATCCGCGCCGGGTCGCCGAACCCCATCCGCGGCTGCACCACCAGCTCGCCCGCGCGGGCGGCGGCGGCCACGAAGCCGCCGAACCCGGTCACGCCCGCACCCGCGCGGCCAGTCTGTCCACATAGGACCGGAACGGGGCGATGCCGCCGTGGTCCTCGAAGACCTCGTCGACGCCGGCGGCCCGCAGCCGGTCGGCCTGCGAGTCGCCGCGCGGCCCGTCGATGCCCAGCTTGCCGCCGATCACGACGGCGGTCGCGGCCAGCTCCGGGCGGGCCCGCAGCGCGCGGACCACCCGCTCGCCGTCCTGCCAGCCGTGGCCGTTGACCGAGCCGAGCACCACCAGGTCGGGGTCGTGCCGCAGGCACTGCTCGACCAGCATGTCGTCGGGCACGCACGCGCCGAGGTTGCGCACCCGGTGGCCGCGCTCCTCCAGGAACAGTTGCAGGTACACCAGGTTCCACGTGTGCGCGTCCGAGGCCAGGCCGCTGACCAGCACGTCGAGCGGCGGGTTGTCGGGGGATCTCGGGTCTGCCAGTTCCATGATCGAACCTCGTCGGATCGGTCGCCGGCCGGTCCGGCGAAGTCGTTGTGGCCCAAACCGTAGGAACCGCGGCCGGTCGCCGGCGGCAGCACGATCGGCAGCTCACCGGCGGTTGCCGGCGGCCGGAGCGCCGCCGGGCTGCCGGCCGAACTGCCGGTTCCGACCACCTGACCCGCCTAGCTTTGTGCGCTGTCAGCACGAAGCGAGGAGCAGCGGATGACCCTCACCGAGGCCAGGCCCACCCAGCCCCGCCGGTTCGGCGGAGTGCTGCGCCAGCACGACTTCCGCATGTTGTGGGTGGGCGAGACGACCAGCCGGCTGGGCACCACCGTCACCGGGATCGCGGTCCCGCTGATCGCCGTGACCTCCCTGCACGCCAGCACCTTCCTGATGGGCGTGCTCGACGCGGTGGCCTGGCTGCCGTGGCTGCTGATCGGGCTGCCGGCCGGCGCGCTGATCGACCGCCTGCCCCGCCGGCGCACCATGCTGGTCTGCGACGCGGTGTCCGCGCTGCTGCTGCTCAGCGTGCCGGTGGTGGCCGTGTTCGGCACGCTCACCATGACCCAGCTGGTGGTGGTGGCCCTGCTGGTCGGGGTGGCCACGGTCTTCTTCACCACCGCCTACCAGGCGTTTCTGCCGTCGGTGGTGGCCAAGGAGGACCTGGCCGAGGGCAACGCCAAGCTCCAGGCCAGCGACCAGGCCGCCACCATCGCCGGGCCCGGCCTGGGCGGCGTGATCACGCAGGCGGTGGGCGCGGCATCGGGCCTGCTGGTCGACGTGGCCTCGTTCGCCGTGTCCGCGGTGTGCCTGCTGCGGATCCGGGCCAGGGAGGAGAAACCGGTCGTCAAGCAACGCCGGCCGCTGCTGACCGATGTGCGTGAAGGCCTGATGTTCGTGATCCGCGACCGCTACCTGCGGGTGCTGACCGCGTGCGCGGCGATCGACAACTTCGTGCTCACCGGGACCCACGCGCTGCTGGTGGTGTTCCTGGTCCGCACGGTGCAGACGCCGCCGAGCGCGGTCGGGTTCCTGCTCGCCGCGGACGCCATCGGCGGCATTCTCGGCGCGCTGGTCGCCACCCGGCTGGCCCGCCGGTTCGGCACCGGTCGCGGGCTGCTCATCGCCACCGTCGGCACGACCCCGTTCGGGCTGCTCGTCCCGCTCACCGACGGCGGCTGGACGCTGGCGTTGTTCATGGTGGGCCTGCTGGTGCCGGCCGCCGGCACGGTGGCCGGCAATGTGATCGCCAACGTCTTCCGGCAGAAGCACACCCCGCCGGACCTGCTCGGCCGGGTCTACACCAGCGCCCGGTTCGTGCAGTTCGGCGTGATCCCGCTCGGCGCGCTGCTCGGCGGCCTCGCCGGCGCCGAGCTCGGCGTGCGGCCCGCGCTGTGGCTGCTGCTCGGCCTGGGCGTGCTGGGCCGCTGCGTCCGGCTGATCGGCCCGCTGGCCCGCGGCCGCGACCTGCCCACGACCCCCGTTACCCGATAGCTCAACCACTGTTTGGGAGGCGAACCGAGATGACCAACCCGTTCGAGCACGAGGACGGCAGCTACCTGGTCCTGGTCAACACCGAGAACCAGCACTCGCTGTGGCCCGCGCACATCGACGTCCCGGCCGGCTGGCGCACCGCGCACGGCCCGGACACCCGCAAGGCCTGCCTCGACCACGTGGAGGCGAACTGGACCGACCTGCGCCCGGCCAGCCTCGCGGCCGCCCGCGGCTGACCCCCTCGCCAAGACCAGAGACCGGGATGGGACCCATGAACGCCGACACGCTCACCGCGCTGCTCCAGGCGCAGGCCGCCGCCAGCCCCGCGGCCACAGCCGTGGTCTTCGAGGGCGCAGAGATCGACTACGCCGGGTTGCACGCCAAGGCCGACCGGCTGGCGCACCGCCTGGTCGCCGCCGGCGCGGGGCCGGAGTCGGTCGTCGCGGTCGTGGTTCCCCGCTCGGTGGAGCTGGTGGTGGCGCAGCTGGCCGTGCTCAAGACCGGCGCGGCCTACCTGCCGGTCGACCCGGACTACCCGGCCGACCGGATCGGCTACATGCTCACCGACGCCGCGCCGCTGCGGGTGCTCACCGTGTCGGCACTCGCCGCGGCGTTGCCGGAGGTGGCGCCGGTGATCCGGCTCGATGAGCCGGACGACGGCACGTATCCCGTTCCCGAGCCGGTGTCCTTGTCGTCGCAGCACCCGGCGTACCTGATCTACACCTCCGGCTCCACCGGCCGCCCCAAGGGCGTGGTGGTCAGCCACGGCGCGATCGTGAACCTGCTGCTGTGGATGCAGGACCAGCACCGGCTCGGCGCGGACGACCGGGTGCTGCTCAAGGCCCCGTCCGGGTTCGACGTGTCGGTGCGGGAGACCTTCTGGCCGCTGGTCGCCGGCGCTGCGTTGGTGGTGGCCAAGCCGGGCGGGCATCGGGATCCCGCTTACCTGGCCGAGTTGATGCGCCGCGAGCGGGTCACGACCGTCCACTTTGTACCGTCGATGTTGCAGGCGTTCGTCCGCGAGCCGGCGGCCCGGGCGTGCACGAGCCTGCGGCAGGTGCTCAGCGGCGGCGAGGCGCTGCCGACGGAGCTGCGGGCGCGGTTCCACGAGCTGCTGGACGCCGACCTGCTCAACGTCTACGGCCCGACCGAGGCCGCCGTGCACGTGACCCGCTGGCGCTGCGTTCCCGAGCCGGGGGCGACCTCGGTGCCGATCGGATCGCCGGTGTGGAACACGCGTCTGCACGTCCTGGACGCCAACCTCGCGCCGGTCGAGGTTGGCGTGGTCGGCGAGCTGTACCTGGCCGGGGCGCAGTTGGCCCGCGGCTACCACAATCGGCCCGGGCTGACGGCCGAGCGGTTCGTCGCGGATCCGTTCGGTGGCGGGCGGATGTACCGCACCGGCGACCTGGTGCGCTGGCGCGAGGACGGCGTGCTCGACTACGTCGGCCGCGCCGACGCGCAGGTCAAGGTCCGGGGCCTGCGCATCGAACTGGGCGAGATCGAGGCCGTGCTGACCGAACACGCCACGGTCGACGAGACGGCGGTGATCGTCCGCGAGGACCGGCCGGGCGACAAGCGAATCGTCGCCTACGTCGTGCCGGCCGGCGTGGTGGACGAGGACGCGCTGCGGGACCATCTCGCCGCTGCCCTGCCGGCCTACATGGTGCCGGCGGCGTTCGTGATCCTTTCTACACTTCCCTTGACCCCCAACGGGAAGCTGGACCGCCGGGCGCTGCCGGCCCCGGTGTTCTCCGGTTCCGGCACCGGCCGTGCGCCGAGCACTGAGCGCGAGGCGGTGCTGTGCCGGCTCATCTCCGAGGTGCTCGGCGTCACGGATGTGGCTGCCGACGACAGCTTCGTCGGGCTGGGCGGGGACAGCATCGTCGCTATCCGCCTGGTCACGCTGGCTCGTCAGGCCGGCCTGCGGCTGTCCCCGGGTGACGTGCTCCGTCACCGGACGGCCGAGGCAATGGCGTTGTACGCCAAGGAAATCGACGCCGCGACCGAGGCGCCGCCGACCGACGACGGCACCGGCCCGCTGCGGCCGACGCCGATCATGCGCCGGCTGCGGGAACGCGGCGGCCCGGTCGACAGCTTCAACCAGACCGTCCTCGTGCAGACCCCGGCCGGGCTGCGTCAGGATCAGCTGACCGCCATCCTGCAAGCCCTCATCGACACCCACGATGCCTTGCGCCTCAAGGTGTCCCGTGACTGGGACATCGAGGTCACCCCGATCGGCTCGGTGCTCGCGGCTGAGTGCCTCGACCGAGTCGAGGTCACCGGCGACTGGCCGCTGGAGCACGTGGCCGCCGCCCGCCGCCAGCTGTCGCCGGCCGACGGCGTCATGATCCGCGCGGTGTGGTTCGACGCCGGCGCCGAGCGGGCCGGGCGGCTGGCGGTGGTGATCAACCACATGGCCGTGGACGGCGTCTCCTGGCGGATCCTGCTCGACGACCTGGCCGCCGCCTGGCGGTTCGTGGCCGCCGGTCGGGAGATCAGGCTGGCTGCCGTCGGCACGTCGTTCCGCCGCTGGTCGGAGCTCCTGCACGCGGACGTGCCCACTCGCCGGGCGGAGCTGCCGCACTGGCGCGACACCCTGCGCACGCCAAGCCCCGGCATCGGCGGCCGGCCGCTCGACCCGGCCGTGGACGTGGAGACCGAGGAGTGCCGGCTCACCCTGGAACTGCCCGCCGACGTGACCGAGGCGCTGCTGTCGGCGGTGCCGGCCGCGTTCGGCTGTGCCGTCAACGACGTGCTGCTCACCGGGCTCGCCCTGGCGGTGGCCCAGTGGCGCGGGCCGGGCGCGGTGCTGGTCGAGGTCGAGGGGCACGGCCGCGAGGAGCTGCCGGGCCGGCCCACCGACCTGTCCCGCACCGTCGGCTGGTTCACCACCGTGTTCCCGGTCCGGTTGGATCCCGGCGACGCCCCGGCGGCCGACGTGCTGGCCGGCGGCCCATCGGTCGGCGCGGCGCTCAAGCGGATCAAGGAACAGCTGTTCTCGGTGCCGGACAAGGGAATCGGCTTCGGCTCGCTGCGCAGGCTGGACCCGGAGTCCGCCGCCACCCTGGCCGTCTACCAGCGGCCCGAACTGGGCTTCAACTACCTCGGCCGGTTCCCCGCCTGCCGGGCCGGCGACTTCGCCATCGCCCCGGAACTGCCGGTCGGCCTGGACGACGCCGAGCCGGGAATGCCGATGGCCCATGGCATCGAGGTCAACGCGGCCACCTACGACACCGCCGCCGGGCCGGTGCTGCGGGCCACCTGGACCTGGGCGGCCGGCGTGCACTCCAGGGCCGCCGCGCGGGACCTGGCCCGGGCCTGGTTCCAGGTGCTGCCGGCCATCGTCGAGCACACGCGGCGCCCCGGTGCCGGCGGCCTGACCCCGTCCGACCTGTCCCTCCTGGACTTCAGCCAGGAGGAGCTGGACGAGGTCGAAGCCGACCTCGGCGTCCTCTGACCCCACCCGATCCGCCCCGACACCCAGCCCAGGAGATGGTTCAGGTGGCACAGTCACCGCAGGCGAAGACCCAGTCCGCGATCGAGGACATCCTCCCGCTCTCCCCGTTGCAGGAGGGGCTGCTCTTCCACGCCCAGTACGACCGCGAGGCGCGCAGCCTGTATCTGACCCAGTCGGTCGTCGAGCTGCGCGGCCCGCTGGACCGCGACCGGCTGCGCGCGGCGGCCGAGGAGCTGTTGCGCCGCCACGCCACCCTGCGGGCCAGCTTCCGCACCCGCAAGACCGGCGAGCCGATCCAGGTGGTGCGGCGGGACGTGCCGGTGCAGTGGGCGGAGGTCGACTACAGCGACCTGCCTGCCGACGAGGCCGTGGCCCGGTCGGACGAGTTCGTGACGGCGGACTGGGATCGCGGCTTCGACATCGGCGACGCGTCGCTGATCCGCTTCACCCTGGTCGATCTGGGCCGGCAGAGCTGGCGGCTGATCCGCACCGCGCACCACATCCTGGTCGACGGCTGGTCCACCGCGCTGATGTACCGCGAGCTGTTCCAGCTTTACGGCGGGGGACCGGTGGGCCCGGTGCGGCCGTTCAAGGACTACCTGCGGTGGCTGGCCGGCCGTGACGCCGAGGCGGCGCGAAACGCTTGGGGCTCGGTGCTTTCCGGGGTGACGGGGCCGACCTGGGTGGCCCCGCCGACCGAGGGCGTGCCGGTGGGCCGGCCGGAACTGGTGTCGGCCGAGGTGCCCGGCGAGCTGGTGGCGGCCCTGCGGGACCGGGCCCGCGACTGCGATGTCACCCTCAACACGCTGTTCCAGACGGCGTGGGCGGTGGTGGTCGGGCAGCTGACCGGCCGTCGGGACGTGGTGTTCGGGTCCACGGTCAGCGGCCGCCCGGCCGACCTGCCCGGCGTGGACGAGATGATCGGCCTGTTCATCAACACCGTGCCGGTGCGGGTCGATCTGCACGGCGCGTCGACCGTGCGCGCGGTGGCCGGCGCGGTGCAGGAGCAGCGGCTGAGCCTGCTCGACCACGACCACCTGGGCCTGGCCGACATCCAGCGGGCCGCCGACGCCGAGCAGGCCCTGTTCGACACGACCGTGGTGTTCGACAACTTCCCGGCGACCGACAACCGGCTGGCCATCCCCGGCGGGCCGGAGATCGACGGCATCACCTTCCGGGACATGGCCCACTATCCGCTCAGCCTGGTGGTCGAGCCGGGGGAGCGGTTCGAGGTCAGGCTGCTGTTCCGGCCGGAGATCCTGGACCGGGCCGCCGTGCGTTCGGTGGCCGACCGGCTGGTGCGCGTGCTGACGGCGTTCGCGTCCACTGTGGACGAACCGCTGGCTCGGCTGGACCTGTTGTCCGAGGCCGAACGCCGAGTGGTGGAGAGCCTCAACGAGACCACGCCGAACTTCCCGATGCTCGGCGTGCACGAGGTGTTCGCCGCCCAGGCCGCGCGTACCCCGGACGCCACGGCGCTGGTGTACGAGGACGCGCGGATGACCTACGGCGAGCTCAACGCGGCGGCGAACCGGCTCGCCGACCACCTGGCCCTCACTCGCGGTGATCTTGTCGCCGTGCGCCTGGAACGTGATCTGGACCTGGTGATCGCCGTGCTGGCCGTGCTCAAGGCCGGCGGCGGCTACACGCTGATCGACCCGCGCTTCCCGGCCGCCCGCGTGGAGCGGATCATCGCCGAGTCCCGGCCGGCGCTGGTTCTCGACGCCGCGTACCTGGCCGAGCACGCGGAGGCTATTGCCTTGGCGTCACTGGAGAATCCGGTTGCCGTGGCCGGTCCGGACGACCTGGCGTGTGTCATGTTCACCTCCGGCTCCACCGGTCGCCCCAAGGGCGTCGCCGCCCCGCACCGGGCCATCGTCGCCACCATGATGGGCCAGTCGTTCGCCGAGTTCGGTCCGGGTGAGGTGGTGTTGCAGTGTGCCCCGGTTTCGTGGGACGCGTTCGCGTTGGAGTTGTTCGGTGCGTTGTTGTTTGGTGGTACGGCTGTGTTGCAGCCGGGGCAGAGTCCGGAGCCGGCGGTGATCGCTCGGTTGATCGCTGAGCATTCGATCACCACTGTGCATGTGTCGGCGAGTTTGTTGAACTTCTTGCTGGATGAGTATCCGGGTGTGTTCGATGGTGTGCGGCAGGTGATGACCGGTGGTGAGGCTGCCTCGGTGTCGCACATTGCTCAGGCGTTGAAGCGGTATCCGGGGCTGCGGTTGGTGAACGGGTATTCGCCGGTGGAGAACATGATCTTCACGCTGTGCCACACGATGGTCGTGGCCGACACCGAACAGCCGTCGATCCCGCTCGGCAAACCGCTGTCCGGCAAGCACCTGCACCTGCTCGACCCCGAACTGCGGCCGGTGCCGCCGGGCGTGGTCGGCGAACTGTACCTGTCCGGCGAGGGCATCGCGCACGGCTACCTCGGGCAGCCGAGGCTGACCGCGGAACGGTTCGTCGCCAATCCCCATGGCGTGCCGGGCGAACGCATGTACCGCAGTGGCGACCTCGGGCTGCTGCGCCCGGACGGGACCCTGGAGTTCCTCGGCCGCGGCGACCACCAGGTCAAGATCCGTGGTTTCCGGGTGGAGCCGGCGGAGATCGAGACCGCCATCGCCGCCCACCCGGGCGTGGTCCGGGTGGCCGTGGTCGTCCGCGAGGACCGGCCGGGGGACAAGCGGCTCGCCGCCTACGTCATCGGCTCCGTGACGCCGGCTGACCTGCGGCGGCACACCGCGGAACGGCTGCCCGAGCACTTGGTGCCGGCCGCCTTCGTGCCCATGGCCGAGTTCCCCATGACGGCCAGCGGCAAGCTGGACCGGTCCGCGCTGCCCGCCCCGGACGCCGCCGGCGCCTCCGACGCCCGGGGTCCGCGCACCGCCTCCGAAGAAATCCTGTGTGGACTGTTCGCTGACATCCTGGGCCTGCCCCGGGTCGGCGTCGACGACGACTTCTTCGCGCTGGGAGGGCATTCCCTGCTCGCCGCCCGTCTGATCAGCCGCATCCGCACCGCGCTCGGCGCGGAGCTGGGCCTGCGGGACCTGTTCGCCGCCCCGACCGCCGCCGGCATCGCGGGCCGGCTGGACACCGCGGCCGCCGCCCGGCCGGTGCTGCGCCCGGTGCCGCGCACCGAGCGGTTGCCGCTGTCGTTCGCGCAGCAGCGTCTCTGGTTCGCCGACGCCCTGGACGGCCCTGGTGCGACGTACTCGGTGCCGATGGCCATCCGGCTGCGCGGCGGCGTCGACATTCCGGCGCTCACCGCCGCGCTGGGCGATGTCGTCGACCGGCACGAGGCGCTGCGGACCATCCACCCGGCCGCCGATGGTGAGCCATACCAGCTGATCCTGCCCGACGCCAGGCCCGAACTCGACGTGATCACGGTGTCGGCGGCGGACCTCGATGACGCCGTCCGTGAGGCGGCGCGCCTGGTGCAGGACGTCACCCGGGACCTGCCCCTGCACGCGACGCTGTTCACCGCCGACGGCACTGAGGAATCGGTGCTGCTGCTGGTGATGCACCACATCGCCACCGACGGCTGGTCCACCGGCATCCTGCTGCGCGATCTCGGCACCGCCTACACCGCGCGGATCGATGGTGCCGCGCCCGCATGGTCGCCGCTGCCGATCCAGTACGCCGACTACGCCGTGTGGCAGCGGGAACTGTTGGCGGACAACAGTATCGCCGACCAGCTCGACCACTGGGCCGGCGCGTTGGCCGGGCTGCCCGAGGAACTCGCGCTGCCCACGGACCGCCCGCGTCCGGCCACCGCCAGCCATCGCGGCGACTCTGTTCCTGTCGCCCTGCCGGCCGAGCTGCACGCCGGGATAGTCCAGCTGGCCCGCGCCCACCAGGTCACCGTGTTCATGGTGGTGCAGGCCGCGTTCGCCGCCCTGCTGTCCCGCCTCGGCGCGGGCACCGACGTGCCGCTGGGCACGGTCGTGGCCGGCCGCTCGGACGAGGCGCTGGACGACCTCGTCGGGTTCTTCGTCAACAGCCTCGTGCTGCGCACGGATGTGTCCGGCGACCCCACGTTCGCCGAGCTGCTGGCCCGGGTCCGCGAGACCGACCTGTCCGCGTTCGCCCACCAGGAACTGCCGTTCGACCGCCTCGTCGAGCACGTCAACCCGGCGCGCTCGCTGGCCCGGCACCCGCTGTTCCAGGTCATACTGGTGTTGCAGAACAACGCCGACGCCACGCTGGCCCTGCCCGGGATCGAGGCCGCCGTCGAGCACATCGGCATCGGGGCCGCGAAGTTCGACCTGACCGTCAACCTGCACGAGACCCACGACGCCGCCGGCGCCCCGGCCGGCATTGGCGGCGCGGTCGTGTTCGCCACCGATCTGTTCGACGCCGACACCGCGCGGGCCCTGGCCGGCCGGCTCGGCGAGGTTCTGGCGTCGGTAGTGGCCGACCCGGCGACCCGCGTCGGGGCGCTGGCGATCCTGGACGCCGCCGAACGCGACCGCATGATCGTCGAGTGGAACGACACGGCCACCGACTACCCGTCCGACGCCACGATCCACGCGCTGTTCGAGCGCTGCGCCGACCGCACGCCCACGCATGTGGCCCTGGTGTTCGACGGCGTGCCGATGTCCTACCGGGAGCTGGACGAGCGGGCCAACCGGCTGGCCAATCACCTTGCCGCCCAAGGGATCGGCGTGGGCGATCTGGTCGCCGTGCAGGTCCCGCGCGGATTCGACCTGGTCGTCGGCCTGGTGGGGGTGCTGAAGTCCGGCGCCGGCTACGTGCCGGTCGACGTGTCGCATCCGGCCGACCGGATCGAGTCGATCCTGCGCGAGGCTGCCGTCCGGCTCGTCGTGGACGCCGAGGTCATCGCGGCGAGCGCCGCCGCCCCGGCGACGCGGCCGGCCGTGCCGGTGACCGCCGACGACGTGGCGACTGTCCTGTTCACCTCCGGCTCTTCCGGTGTCCCCAAGGGCGTCGCGTCCCCGCACCGGGCGACCGTCCGCACTTTCCTCGGTCAGTCCTATGTGGACTTCACCGCCGACATCGTGACCCTCCAGTGCGCCCCGGTGTCCTGGGACGGCCTGTCCCTGGAGCTGTGGCCGGCGCTGCTGCACGGCGGCACCTGCGTGCTGGCCCCCGGCGCGACGCCCGACCCGGCGGTGATCGCCCGGCTGGTGCCCGAGCACGGCGTCACCACAATGTGGTTGTCCGCCGGCCTCTTCGCGGTCGTGCTGGACGAATACCCCGAAGTTTTCGGCACGCTGCGCCAGGTGATGACCGGTGGCGAGGCCCCGTCGGTGGCGCACGTCCTCCGCGCCCGCCGCGAGTTCCCGCACCTGCGGCTGGTGCACGGCTACGGCCCGGTGGAGAGCATGGTCTTCACCAACTGCCACCAGGTCACCGACGGCACCACGCTGCCGGTCGGCGCACCGATCGCCAACACCCGCGTGTACGTGCTTGACGGCGAACTCCGCCCGGTGCCGCCGGGTGTCGTGGGCGAGCTGTACGCGGCGGGCGACGGCCTGGCCCTCGGGTACGCCAACCGATTCGCGCTGACCGCCGAACGCTTCGTGGCGGATCCTTTTGGCTCTGGTGCGCGGATGTACCGCACCGGCGACCTCGCGCGTTGGACCCGTGACGGCGTGGTCGAGGTCTGCGGCCGGGCCGACGACCAGGTCAAGATCCGTGGCTTCCGGATCGAGCTGGGTGAGGTGGAGGCGGCGGTCGTCGACCATCCCGGCGTCGGCAAGGCGGCCGTGGTCGTCCGCGAGGACCGCCCCGGCGACAAGCGCCTCGTCGCCTACGTGGTCGGCGCCGTGGAGCCGGCGGCGGTCCGCGAGCACGTGGCGGCCTCGCTGCCGTCGTACATGGTGCCGTCGGCGGTGGTGGTGCTCGATGCGTTGCCACTGACCCCGAACGGCAAGCTGGACCGCCGCGCCCTGCCGGCCCCCGACCTGGCCGCCGGCGGTCGTGGTCCCCGCACCCCGGTTGAGGAGGTGCTGTGCGGGCTGTTCGCCGAGCTGCTGGGCGTGGAGCGGGTCGGCATCGACGACGACTTCTTCGACCTGGGCGGCCATTCGCTGCTCGCCACCCGTCTGGTCAGCCGGGTCCGCACCGCGCTGGGCGTGGAGCTGTCGGTCCGGGACCTGTTCACCACCCCGACCGTGGCTGGCCTGGCCCGCGCCCTGGACACGGCGGCCGCCGCCCGTCCCGCGCTGACCCCGTCGCCCCGCGTCGACCCGGTGCCGCTGTCGTTCGCCCAGAGCCGGCTGTGGTTCATCGACCAGTTCGAAGGCCCCAGCGCCACCTACAACGTCGCGTGGGCGCTGCGGATGACTGGCGAGCTGGACCCCACTGCGCTCACTGAGGCCCTGCACGACGTCATGGCCCGCCACGAGGCGCTGCGCACTGTGTTCCCGACGACCGGAGACGAGCCGTGCCAACGGATTCTCGCCCCTGAGCAGGCTCGGATCACGGTCGCGCTGCGGGATGTGCCCGCCGCCGAGCTGACCGACGCCCTGCGGTCTGGGGCGAGCCACACCTTCGACTTGGCCGCCGAACCGCCCGTGCACGCCGAACTGCTGCGCACCGGCGACACCGAACACGCGCTTCTGGTTGTGGTGCACCATATCGCCGCCGACGGCTGGTCCATGGGGCCGCTGATGCGCGACCTGTCCGCCGCCTATACGGCCCGTCTCGCCGGCCAGGCCCCGGACTGGGCGGCGCTGCCCGTGCAGTATGCGGATTACGCGCTGTGGCAACGAGAACTGTTGAACAACGGTGAGGAGCTGGCCTTCTGGTCGCACGCGCTTGACGGCCTGCCGGAGGAGCTGGCCCTGCCGACCGACCGTGCACGGCCCGCGACACCGACCTTTGCCGGCGAGTCGCTGGCGCTGACCTGGGACGCCGGCCTCCACGCCGATCTGCTGACACTGGCCCGCCGGCACGGGTCGACCCTGTTCATGGTGCTGCACGCCGCCGTCGCCGCGCTGCTGACCCGGCACGGCGCGGGCACCGACGTGCCGATCGGCACCGTGGTGGCCGGTCGTTCCGATGAGGCGCTGGACGACCTGGTCGGGTTCTTCGTCAACAGCCTGGTGCTGCGCACCGACGTATCCGGCGATCCGACCTTCGTCGAGCTGCTCGACCGGGTGCGGCGCACCGACCTGGCCGCGTTCGCCCACCAGGACCTGCCGTTCGAGCGGCTGGTGGAACAGCTGAACCCGGTCCGCGACCCGGCCCGGCACCCGCTGTTCCAGGTGATGCTGGTGCTGGCCAATTCCGGATCGGCCGCGCCGGTTCTGTCCGGCCTCGCGGTCACGGCCGCGCCGGTTCGCACCGGCAGCGCCAAGTTCGACCTCACGCTGTCGTTCGCGGAGCGGCACGACGCCGAGGGCGCGCCGGCCGGTCTGGGCGTGGACATCGAGTACGCCGTCGACCTGTTCGACCGCGCCACCGCCGAGGGTTTGCTGGCTCGCCTCGGTGAACTGGTCCGCGCTTTGGTTGCCACGCCTGATCTCCCGGTGAGCGCCTTGCCGGTGCTCACCGTCGACGAACGCGCTCGGCTGGCCGGCTGGCAGGGCACGAGCGCGCCGCTGCCGGAAGGCTCGCTGGTGCAGCTGTTCGAGGACCGGGTCGGTGCCCGGCCCGACGCGACCGCCTTGGTGTTCAACGACATTCGGATCTCCTACGGCGAGCTCAACGCCCAGGCCAATCGCGTGGCCCGCCGCATGGTGGCCGACGGCGTCACCCCCGGCGCTCTGGTCGCGGTGTGGCTGGAGCGGGGACCCGAGCTGGTCGTGTCGCTGCTGGCCGCGCTCAAGGCCGGGGCCGGCTACACCCTGGTCGACCCGGAACTGCCGGCGGACCGCATCCAGGCGGTTCTGTCCGATGTGGACCCAGCGCTGGTGGTCACCGCCGGGTACGTCGCCGAAGCCGATGCCTCTGTGGACAACCTGGACCTGGTTGTGTCGCCGGAGTCGGTGGCGTGCATGATGTTCACCTCCGGTTCGACCGGTCGGCCCAAGGGGGTTGTGACATCGCACCGAGCTCTGGTGGGGACGTACTTGGCGCAGTCCTATGTGGACTTTGGGCCGGACGAGGTGTTCCTCCAGTGTTCCCCGGTGTCGTGGGACGGGTTCGGCCTGGAGCTGTTCGGGGCGCTGCTGCACGGCGCGACCTGTGTGCTCCAGCCGGGCCAACGGCCTGAGCCGGCCGTCATCGCCGGCCTGGTGGCCGAACACGGCGTGACGATGCTCCAGCTGTCGGCGACCCTGTTCAACTTCCTGCTGGACGAACACCCCGACACCTACCGCACGGTCCGGTGGGCGGTGACCGGCGGTGAGTCGGCGTCCCCGGCGCACGTGACCAGGGCGCTGGAGCAGTTCCCCGGTCTGCGGGTGGGCAATGGTTACGGCCCGGCCGAGAGCATGGGCTTCACGACGTATCAGGCTGTCGAGACAGTTGAGGGCAGCACTGTCCCGATTGGACGGCCGATCGCCAACAAGCGGACCTACGTCCTCGACGCCGCGCTGAACCCGGTGCCGCCGGGGGTCACTGGCGAGATCTATGTGGCCGGAATCGGCCTGGCGTATGGGTATCTGGGCCAGGCCGCCGCCAGCGCGCAGCGGTTCGTCGCGGATCCGTTCGGTGGCCCGGGGGAGCGGATGTATCGCACCGGCGACCTCGGATACTGGCGGCGGGACGGTCAGCTGGAGTTCGTCGGCCGCAGCGACGACCAGGTCAAGATCCGGGGCTTCCGGGTCGAGCCCGGTGAGATCGAGGCGGTGATCGCCCGACACCCGGCGGTCAGCCAGGTCGCCGTGATCGCCCGAGACGGGCAACTGGTCGCCTACGTCGTCACCACGGATGCGGCCGACCTGCGGGCCCACACCGCACACCTGTTGCCGCAGCACATGGTTCCATCGGCGTTCGTCACTCTCACGGAGCTGCCGCGCACGGCCAACGGCAAGCTGGACCGCCGCGCGCTGCCCGACCCGGAGCTCATCACCGGCGCCGGCCGGGCCCCGCGCAGCCCGCGCGAAGAGGTGCTGTGCGGCCTGTTCGCCGACGTCCTCGGGCTGGCCTCGGTCGGGGTCGAGGACGACTTCTTCGCCCTGGGCGGGCATTCCCTGCTCGCCGCCAAGCTGACCACCCGCATCCGGGCCGCGCTCGGGGCGGACCTGACCGTCGCCGCGTTGTTCCGCGAGCCGACGGTGGCCGGGCTGGCCCGCCGCCTCGACGAGCTTGCCGGTCCGGCGACCACACGGCCAACGCTGCGGCGGGTCGAGCCCGACGGCCCGGTTCCGCTGTCGTTCGCCCAGCAGCGCCTGTGGTTCCTCGACCGCGTGCAGCACGACGCCAGCTACCTGGTGCCGCTGGTGTTCCGGCTGGAAGGACCGGTTGACGTCCCCGCCCTGCGGGCGGCGCTGGCCGACCTGGTGGCCCGGCACGAGCCGCTGCGCACGGTGTACCCGGCGGTCGACGGCGTGCCGCATCAGCAGGTGTTGGCCGACGCGGTCCCGGTGCTGGCCGAGGAACCGCCCGGAGACATCGCCGCCCAACGGTTCGGTCTGGCCACGGAGCTGCCGGTACGGGCGTTCCTGCACCGGACTGGCCCGTGCGAGCACGAGTTCGTCCTGCTGCTGCACCACATCGCCACCGATGGCGGCTCGCTTCGTCCGATGCTGACCGACCTCGCCACCGCCTACCGGGCCCGCCTGGCCGGCGTCGAACCGGAGTGGACGCCGCTGCCGGTCCGCTACACCGACTACGCCGTGTGGCAGCGGGATCTGTTGGCCGGCAGCGACGGTCTCGACCACTGGACGACCGCCCTGGCCGGGCTGCCCGAGGAGCTCGCACTGCCGACCGACCGGCCGCGCCCAGCCGTGGCCAGCCACGACGGCGGCCTGGTCGACCTCGCCATCGATGCCGACCTGCACGCCAACCTGCGCGCGGTGGCCCGTGCTCACCACGTCACCGTGTTCATGGTGGTACAGGCGGCTTTCGCCGCCCTGCTGTCCCGTCTCGGCGCGGGCACCGACATCCCGGTCGGCACGGTCGTCGCCGGCCGCACCGACGAGGCGCTCGACGATCTGGTCGGGTTCTTCGTCAACAGCCTCGTGCTGCGGACCGACGTCGCCGGCGACCCCACGTTCGCCGAGCTGCTGAACCGGGTGCGGGAAACCGACCTCGCGGCGTTCGCGCACCAGGAGGTGCCGTTCGACCAGCTGGTGGAGGCGATCAACCCGGCGCGCAGCCTGGCCCGGCACCCACTGTTCCAGGTGCTGCTGGTCCAGCAGGACGGCGCGGCCGCCACCTTCGACCTGCCCGGCGTGACCGCGACGCCGGTCGCCGCCGGCAACGAGTCGGCGAAGTTCGACCTGGCCGTCGCGTTCACCGAGCACCAGGACAGCATCACGGGCAAGATCGAATACGCCACCGACCTGTTCGACGAGTCGGCCGTGCGCGCCATCGCCGCGCGCCTTGTCCGCCTGCTGCGCAGCGCCGTGGCCAATCCCACGACCCGGATCGGCGCGCTGGACGTGCTCACCGACGCCGAGCGTCGGCAGGTGTTGGTCGAGTGGAACGACACCGCCACCGACTACCCGGCCGACACCTGCGTGCACCACGTCTTCGAGGGCCACGCCCATCGCACGCCCGACGCCACCGCCCTGGTGTTCGAGGGCGCCAGTCTCAAGTACCGAGAGGTCGACGAGCGGGCCAACCAGCTGGCCCACCACCTGATCGCTCAAGGCACCACGCCGGGCCAGATCGTCGGCGTCTACGTGCACCGTGGTCCCGACCTGGTGATCGCGATCCTGGCCGCGCTCAAGGCCGGGGCCGCCTACCTGCCGCTGGACCCGTCGCATCCGGCCGACCGCATCGAGACCGTCCTGGCCGAGGCCGGCGCCCGGATCGTGGCCACCACCAGCGACCTCGCGGCGTTCCTGCCCGAGACCGTCGAGCCGGTGCGGCTCGACCTTGGCCTCACCGGCCCTCGCACGGCCCCGGCTGTCCCGGTCACCGCCGAGGACCCGGTGTCGGTGCTGTTCACCTCCGGCTCGACCGGCCGTCCCAAGGGGGTGCTGTCCCCGCACCGCTCGGTGCTTCGGACCTTCCTCGGACAGTCCTATATGGACCTCGGCCCGCAGGTGATCACCTTGCAGTGCGCCCCGGTCTCCTGGGACGGGCTGGCGTTGGAGCTGTGGCCGGCGCTGCTGCACGGCGGCACCTGCGTGCTCGCCCCCGGCCAGACCCCCGATCCGGCGGTGATCGCCCGCTTGGTCGCCGAGCACGGCATCACCACGTTGTGGCTGTCGGCCGGCCTGTTCGCGGTCATGGCCGACGAGTATCCGCACGTGTTCACGGCCATCGACCAGGTCCTCACCGGCGGCGAAGCACCGTCGCTGGGACAGGTGCTGGCCGTTCGCGCGGCCAACCAGAACCTGCGGATGGTGCACGGCTACGGCCCGGTGGAGAGCATGGTCTTCACCAACACCCACCAGATCACCGGGTCCGACGCCGACCACCCGGTGCTGCCGGTCGGCGGCCCGCTGGCCAACACCCAGGTGTACGTCCTCGACGGCCGCCTGGCCCCGGTCCCGCCGGGTGTGGTGGGCGAGCTGTACGTCGCCGGCGACGGCCTGGCCCACGGCTACGTCAACCGCACCGAGCTGACCGCGCAACGGTTCGTGGCCTGCCCCTTCGCCGACGGCGGCCGCATGTACCGCACCGGCGACCTGGTCCGCTGGACCACTGCCGGCGAGGTCGAGTTCGTCGGCCGCGCCGACGACCAGGTCAAGATCCGCGGCTTCCGGGTGGAGCTGGGCGAGATCGAGGCCGTGCTGCGCGCCCACCCGGCGGTCGGCCGGGCCGCGGTGTTGGTCCGCGAGGACCGGCCCGGCGAGAAGCGGCTGGTCGGCTACGCCATTGCCGAAGCGACCCCCGACGAGCTGCGGCGGCACATCGCCGCCGTGCTGCCCGACTACATGGTGCCGGCAGCGGTGCTGGTGCTGGACGAGTTCCCGTTGACCCCCAACGGAAAGCTGGACCGCCGCGCCCTGCCCGCCCCCGACCGCGGCAGCGGCGTCCCGCACCGGGGCCCGCGAACCGGGACCGAGTCGGTGCTGTGCGAGCTGTTCGCGGACCTGCTCGGTGTCGACGTCGTCGGCATCGACGACGGGTTCTTCGACCTCGGCGGCCACTCGCTGCTGGCCACCCGCCTGATCAGCCGGATCCGCGGCCGCCTCGGGGTGGAGCTTTCGGTCCGTGACCTGTTCGCCGCCCCGACTGTGGCCGGCCTTGCCGGCGTTGTGGCGGAAACCGGTGCTGCGCAACGACCTGCGCTGATCCCGGCCGAGCGGCCGGCGCTTGTGCCGCCGTCCTACGCACAGCAGCGACTGCTGTTCCTGGACAGCGTCGAAGACAGCCCGGCCTACAATGTGCCGATCGCGCTGCGGCTGCGCGGCACGGTCGACCCGGCGGCGCTGGCCGCCGCCCTGACTGACGTCGTCGGCCGACACGAGGCCCTGCGTACCGTGTTCCCCGAGCACGACGGCGTCCGCCACCAGCACGTTCTGCCCCCGCAACCGATCGCCGTCGACACCGGCGAGGTGACCGAGGCGGAGCTGCCGGCACGCCTGACCGCGTTGGCCCGCGCCGGTTTCGACCTGGCGGGGGAGCTCCCACTGCGGGCGACCCTGCTCACCCTCGGCACTGACGAGCACGTGTTCGCCCTGGTGCTGCACCACATCGCCGGTGACGGCTGGTCGATGGGTCCGCTGCTGCGTGACCTGTCCGACGCCTACTCCGCCCGGCTGGCTGGGCAGGCCCCGGACTGGTCCCCGCTGCCCGTGCAGTACGCGGATTACGCGCTGTGGCAACGGGATCTGCTCGGCACCACCGACCAGCCCACCGAGCTCTGCGCCACGCAGCTCGACTACTGGCGGACCGCGCTGGACGACAGCCCCGAGCAGTTGCCGCTGCCCACCGACCGGCCGCGTCCGGCCGTCGCGTCCCACGGGGGCGACACCGTGCCCCTGGCCCTGGACGCCGACCTGCACACTCGCCTGCTGGCACTGGCCCGCGCCCATGGGGTCACGCTGTTCATGGTGCTGCAAGCCGGGTTCGCCGCGGTGCTGGCGCGATCCGGCGCCGGGACGGACATCCCGATCGGCACTCCCGTCGCCGGCCGGTCCGACGACGCGCTGGACGACCTGGTCGGGTTCTTCGTCAACACCCTGGTGCTGCGCACCGACGTCTCCGGCGCGCCTACCTTCACCGACCTGTTGGAGCGGGTCCGGGAGACCGACCTGGCCGCGTTCGCCCATCAGGACGTGCCGTTCGAGCAGTTGGTTGAGGCGATCAACCCGGCCCGCAGCTTGGCCCGGCATCCACTGTTCCAGGTGATGCTGGTGCTCCAGAACAACGCCCGCGCCGACCTCCGGTTCGCCGGGTTCGACGCGGCGGTGGAACCGATGGGCACCGACGCCGCCAAGTTCGACCTCACCCTCGGGCTGTGCGAGGAAGTCGACGAACAGGGCGCCCCGGCCGGCATCACCGGCGCCCTGGAGTTCGCCACCGACCTGTTCGACCCGAACACCGCAGCCGCCCTGGTGGATCGCCTGGGCCGGCTGCTCACCGCGGTCGCCGAGTCGCCGGAGACCCCGGTCGGCGCGGTCGACCTGCTCGACCCCGAACTGCGCCAACGGATGCTGGTCGAGTGGAACGACACCACAGTCCACATCGGACCTGAGGTCTGCACCCACGAGGTGTTCCAGGCCCAGGTCGCGCGCACCCCCGAGGCCCTGGCGCTGGTGTTCGAGTCCGAGCGGATCACCTACGCTGAGCTGAACGCCGCCGCGAACCGGCTGGCGCACCACCTGCTGGCCGAGGGCGTCGATCCGGGCGAGCTGGTCGGCGTGCACCTCGACCGTGGGGTGGAGCTGGTCGTCGCCGTACTGGCCGTGCTCAAGGCCGGCGGCGGGTACGCCATGCTGGACACGGCGTTCCCGGCCGATCGCATCGCGGCCCTGGTCGCCGAGACCGGCGCGCGAATCGTTATCGACAAGGCCTATCTGGCTGCGGCCGATCTCTCGGGCCGGCCGGTGACCGACCCCGCGCCCACCGCTGTCCCCGGTGACATCGCGTGTGTCATGTTCACCTCCGGCTCCACCGGTCGCCCCAAGGGCGTGCTGGCCCCGCACCGCGCGCTGGTCGGCACGTTCCTCGGCCAGTCGTTCGCCGACTTCGGTCCGGGTGAGGTGGTGTTGCAGTGCGCCCCGGTTTCGTGGGACGCGTTCGCGTTGGAGTTGTTCGGGGCGTTGTTGTTCGGTGGTACGGCTGTGTTGCAGCCGGGGCAGAGTCCGGAGCCGGCGGTGATCGCTCGGTTGATCGCTGAGCATTCGATCACCACTGTGCATGTGTCGGCGAGTTTGTTGAATTTCTTGCTGGATGAGTATCCGGGTGTGTTCGTTGGTGTGCGGCAGGTGATGACCGGTGGTGAGGCTGCCTCGGTGTCGCACATTGCCCAGGCGTTGAAGCGGTATCCGGGGATCCGGTTGGTGAACGGGTATTCGCCGGTGGAGAACATGATCTTCACCCTGTGCCACACGATGGTCGTGGCCGACACCGAGCGGACCGCGATCCCGGTCGGCCGGCCCATCGCCAACAAGCGGGTGTACGTGCTCGACGACACCCTGCGGCCGGTGCCGCCCGGCGTGGCCGGCGAGCTCTACATGGCCGGCGTCGGCATGGCCGACGGCTACCTGCACCAGTCCGGCCTGACCGCGACCCGGTTCGTGGCCAACCCGTACGGCGAGCCCGGCGAACGCATGTACCGCACCGGCGACCTGGTCCGCTGGTCGGCCGACGGGGTGCTGGACTTCCTCGGCCGCGTCGACCACCAGGTCAAGATCCGCGGCTTCCGGGTCGAGCCCGGCGACGTGGAGACGGTGATCGGCCGGCTGCCCGGGGTGGCCCAGGTGGCGGTGCTGGTCCGCGAGGACCGGCCGGGGGACAAGCGGCTCGTCGCCTACGTCGCCGGCACGCCGGCCCCCGACCCGGCCCGGCTGCGGGCCCAGGTGGCCGATCAGCTCCCCGATTACCTTGTCCCGTCGGCCTTCGTGCCGGTCGACGCGCTGCCCCGCACCGCCAACGGCAAGCTGGACCGGCGCGCCCTGCCGGCCCCCGACCTGACCACGTCGCCGGCCGGGCGCGCCCCGCGCACCGCCGCCGAGGAAATCCTCTGTGGACTGTTCGCCGAGGTGCTCGGGCTGCCCGAGGTCGGGGTGGACGACGGGTTCTTCGACCTGGGCGGACATTCGCTGCTCGCCGCGAAGCTGATCAGCCGGGTCCGCGCGGTGCTCGGGGCCGAGCTGGGCATCCGGGACATCTTCGCCGAACCCACCGTCGCCGGCCTGGTCGGCCGGCTCGGCGGGCGGGCCCGGCCGGCCCTGCGCCCAGCCGAGCATCGTCCGGAGGAGCTGCCGCTTTCCTTTGCCCAGCAGCGGCTGTGGTTCCTCAACCGGGTCGACGAGGGCGCCACCTACAACGTCCCGGTCGCCCTGCGCCTGCGCGGCGCGGTCGATCCGGCGGCGCTGCGGGCCGCGATCACCGACGTGGCCGACCGGCACGAGGCCCTGCGCACGGTCTTCCCGACCGTCGACGACCGGCCGGTGCAACGGATCGCAACTGCGGCGGTGGACCTCACCGAGATCGACCTCGACGGCGCCGACCCGACGGCAGCGGTCGACGCAGCCATCGGCGAATCCTTCGACCTGACAAGGGATCTCCCGCTGCGGGCCCGGCTGTTCCGGGTGACCGATCACGACCACGTGCTGCTGCTGGTCCTGCACCACATCGCCGGTGACGGCTGGTCGATGGGCCCGCTGACGCGCGACTTGTCCACCGCCTACACCGCGCGGCTGGCCGGGCAGGCCCCGGACTGGGCCACGCTGCCCGTGCAGTATGCGGATTACGCGCTGTGGCAACGAGAGCTGCTCGGGGCCGAGGACGACCCGGACAGCCTGCTGGCCGAGCAGATCGGGTTCTGGCGGAAGGCTCTCGACGGGCTGCCCGACGAGCTCGATCTGCTCACCGACCGACCCCGCCCGGCCGCCGCGTCGTACCGCGGTGACCTGGTGCCGTTGAGGCTCGATGCCGAGGCGCACGCCCGCCTGCTCAGCCTGGCCCGGGCGAACGGCGCGACGCTGTTCATGGTGCTCCAGGCCGCTTTCGCCGCCGTGCTGGCGCGATCCGGCGCGGGCCCGGACGTCCCGATCGGCACCCCGGTCGCCGGCCGTTCCGATGACGCGCTGGACGACCTGGTCGGCTTCTTCGTCAACAGCCTGGTGCTGCGCACCGACGTCTCCGGCGATCCCACGTTCGCCGAGCTGCTGGCCCGCGTCCGGGAAGCCGACCTGTCGGCCTTCGCCCACCAGGACGTGCCTTTCGAGCAGCTGGTGGAGACGATCAACCCGGTCCGCAGCCTGGCCCGGCACCCGCTGTTCCAGGTGATGCTGGTGCTCCAGAACAACGCCCGCGGCGAGCTGGCGCTGGGCGACCTGGCCGTCACCGAGCACCCGTTCGGCACCCGCTCGGCCAAGTTCGACCTCACCGCCGCACTCGGCGAGCACTGGGACGAAACCGGTGCGCCGGCCGGGATCGCCGGTGCGCTGGAGTTCGCGACTGACCTGTTCGACGCCGCCACCGCCCAGGCGCTGGGCGACCGGCTGACCCGGCTGCTCACCGCCGTGGCCGAGCACCCGGACCTGCGGGTCGGCCAGATCGACCTGCTCTCGACCGCCGAGCGCGAGCAACTGCTGCACGCGCCCTCGGTCGAACTGCCGCACCGCACGGCCCACGAGCTGTTTGAAGCCCGGGCGGCCGCCGCACCGGACTCGGTCGCCATCGTGTTCGAGGGCGCACGGCTCACCTACGGCCAACTCGACGCGCGGTCCAACCGGCTGGCCCGGTGCCTGGTGACCGACGGGGTCACCCCGGGTGCGCTGGTCGCGGTCCGGCTCGAACGGGGGCTCGACCTGGTCGTCTCGGTGCTGGCCGCGCTCAAGGCCGGGGCCGGCTACACCCTGATCGACCCGGAGCTGCCCGAAGACCGGATCGCCGCCGTGCTCGCCGACACCAACCCGGCAACGGTGATCACCGAGGACTACCTTGGCTCGGCCCCGATCGACGCCCACTCGGTGGCCCCGCTCGGCCTGCCCGTGTCGCCGGAGTCGGTGGCGTGCGTGATGTTCACCTCGGGTTCGACCGGACGTCCGAAGGGCGTCGTGACGTCACATCGGGCTCTGGTCGGGACCTATCTGGCGCAGTCCTATGTGGACTTCGGGCCGGACGAGGTGTTCCTCCAGTGCTCTCCGGTGTCGTGGGACGGGTTCGGCCTGGAGCTGTTCGGCGCGCTGCTGCACGGGGCCACATGTGTGCTCCAGGCCGGGCAGCGCCCGGAGCCGGCGGCGATCGCGAAGCTGGTGGCCGAGCACGACGTCACGATGCTCCAGCTGTCCGCGACCCTGTTCAACTTCCTGCTCGACGAACACCCGCACACGTTCGAGGGCCTGCGGTGGGCGGTGACCGGCGGCGAGCCGGCGTCCCCGACCCACGTGGCCCGAGCGCTGGCGCAGTTCCCCGGCCTGCGGGTGGGCAACGGTTACGGCCCGGCCGAGAGTATGGGCTTCACGACGTACCAAGCAGTCGAGACGGTTGAGGGTAGCACTGTCCCGATTGGACGGTCGATCACCAACAAGCGGACCTATGTCCTCGACGCCGCCCTGAACCCGGTGCCGCCGGGCGTCATCGGCGAGATCTACGTGGCCGGAATCGGCCTGGCACATGGCTATCTCGGTCAGACCGGCGCCACCGCCCAGCGGTTCGTCGCCGATCCGCACAGCGGGCCGGGGGAGCGGATGTACCGCACCGGCGACCTCGGATTCTGGCGTCGCACCGGGGAGTTGGAGTTCGTCGGCCGCAGCGACGACCAGGTCAAGATCCGCGGCTTCCGGGTCGAGCCCGGCGAGGTCGAAGCGGCGATCGCCCGGCACCCCGAGGTCACGCAGGTCGCGGTCATCGCCCGGGACCACCGGCTCGTCGCCTACGTGGTCATGCCGCTCGACGCCGACCCGTCCGAGCTGCGGGCCCACACCGCCGCCCTGCTGCCGCACCACATGGTGCCGAGCGCCTTCGTCCCGATGAACGAGTTGCCCCGAACCGCCAACGGCAAGCTCGACCGGCGCGCCCTGCCGGAGCCCGTGGTCGCGGTCCGTCCCGACGGCCAGCCGCCGCGCAACCAACGGGAGCGAGACCTGTGCGAGCACTTCGCCGAGGTCCTCGGCCTGACGACGGTGGGCGTGCACGACAACTTCTTCGAACTGGGCGGGCATTCCCTGCTCGCGGCCCGGCTCGTCGGGGCGATCAACCGGCGGCTGGGCTCCGCTCTCAGCGTGCGCAGCGTGTTCACCGCCCCCACGGTGGCCGAACTCGCCGCGCTCACCGGCGACACCGACGAGAAGGCTCTCGCCGTGGTCCTGCCGATCCGGCCGGCCGGCCGCCGGGAGCCGCTGTTCTGCATCCACCCGGCCGCCGGCATCAGCTGGGTCTACTCGGGCCTGGCCCGCCACATCGAGGACCGTCCGCTGTACGGCCTCCAGTCGCCGGGCCTCACCGAACCGGCGTCGGCCGGATCGGTCGAGGCACTGGCCCGGCGCTACGCCGCGGAGATCCGCCGAGTCCAGCCCGAAGGGCCGTACCACCTGCTCGGCTGGTCATTCGGCGGCCTGGTCGCCCAGGCGGTCGCCGCCGTCCTCCAGGACGTCGCCCTGCTGGCGGTGCTGGACGGCTACCCGGCCGACCACCCGGCCGAGGCCGAAGCGCCCACCGGCGCCCAGGCCCTGGCCGCGCTGCTCGACTCGCTCGGCTGCCCCACGCGGGCCACCGACGAGGACGAACTCCTCGACGTCGCCGCGCGGCCCGACAGCCCGCTCGCGGCGTTCGACCGGGACACCACCCGAGCCATCGCCGGCGTGTTCGCCGACAACGTCGCGCTGGCCGCCCGGCACAAGCCCACCACCTACGACGGCGACCTGCTGCTGTTCGTCGCCACTGTCGGCAAGGACGCCGACGCCCCAACCCCGGCCGCCTGGACGCCTCACGTCATCGGCGCGATCGAGGTCCACTCCATCGACTGCGCGCACGGGGCCATGACCCGCGCCGACGCGCTGGCCGCGATCGCCCCCGTGCTCGCCGCCCGCCTGAGCTGAGCCAACACCCCACCTGAACGAGGAGAAGAGCCATGACCGCCACCCTGGGCACCGCCACCGCCACCGACATCGTCCTGCACTACTACGAGCTGGTGGACGCCGGCGACGTGACTGGCCTGGTCAACCTGTTCACCCCCGAGGCCACCTACTGCCGCCCCGGCTACGAGCCGATGGTCGGGCACGCCGCGCTGGAGCGCTTCTACGGCGGCGAGCGGATCATCCGGTCCGGCCGGCACACCGTGACCACCGTCGTCGCCCACGGCGAGCAGGTGGCGGTCAACGGGAACTTCGACGGGGAGCTGCTGGACGGCCGCGAGGTGCACCTGCGGTTCGCCGACTTCTTCCTGATGAGCGGCGACGGCCGTTTCACCCGCCGGGACACGTTCTTCTTCGCCCCCCTGGTGTGAGGGTGTGCCCCGGGGCGTGACCACAACGGTCACGCCCCGGGTACCTCCTCCAGGTACCGAAACCGCCGCTGGCTCAGCAGCAGCGCCCGGTCGGAGAGGGTGAAGACGTCCGCGAACTCCACATCCGCGACGGCGCCGCGGTACCGGCCGATGGCCACCACGCAGCTGCCGCTGCCGATCACCTGGTGCACCTCGTGCCGGCCGGCCAGACCGCCCACGGCCCGCACCGCCTCGGCCCGGCCAAGCGCCGGACCAGCGCCGATGCCGTACACCGCCATGTCCTCGTCGAGCACCGAGGTGTAGGCGTCCCACTCGCCCTCGTCGAGGTAGGCGTACGACAGCCGCACATGGTCGAGCCCCGCGGCTGTCGTCGCCGCGCTCGGCCGAAGCTGGCGATCTCCCTTGCTCATACCCGCTCCAGTGGAAGGTCGGAACACCTGCCCGACCATGCTCCCGTCCACCGCCATCCCGCCGGCAATCAGCGCGCTATCACGGCGTTAAACGGAGCAATGCGCCGGAGGTACGCCGACGACCGGCCCAAGGGCCGCCCGAAAGGGCGTTTGCGCAGCCCGCATGGGCCTCATACATTGTCCCGACTGCGAGAAGATCGAAGTTCGGACGGCATTTACGGCATGGTGATGACGCGGTGGCTACTGGGGGCACACCGGGTCCGGACGGGAATGCGGCGAATGCGGCATTCAGAATCCTGGGCCCGATCGAGATAGAGGGACCCGCGGGCGTGGTGCACGTGCCGCCGGGCCGTCAGCAGGTCATCCTGGCCCTGCTGCTGGTCGAGGCCGACCACATCGTGAGCACCGACCACATCGTGGACGTGCTGTGGGACGACCAGCCGCCGGACACGGCCCGCACCCAGGTGCAGATCTGCGTGTCCCGGCTGCGCAAGACCCTGACCCAGGGCGGCCTGCCCGCCACCATCGACACCCGTCCACCCGGCTACCGCCTGCGGATTCCCGACGACAGCCTGGACGCGCACGCCTTCAGCGCCGAGGTCGGCGAGGCCAGGGTGCTGGCCCGCGAAGGACAGACCGCGCGGGCCGCCGCCCTGCTGCGCGCCGCGGTGGCCCGCTGGCGCGGCCCGTGCCTGCACGGCCTGCCCAACCGCGCGCTGCGCGCCCGCGCGCTGCGGCTGGACGAGGAACGGCTGGGCGCGACCGAGGACTACCTCGAACTCGAGCTGGACCTGGGCGGACACCACCAGCTGATCGGCGAGATCGGCCGGCTGGTGCAGGAGAACCCGCTGCGCGAGCGGCTGCGCGGACTGCTGATGACCGCCCTGCACCGGGCCGGCCGGCAGGCCGAGTCGCTCGACGTCTACCGCCGCGGCCGGGCCCTGCTGATCGACGAGCTCGGCCTGGAGCCGGGGCCGGAGCTGCGGTCCCTGGAGTCGGCCATCCTCGCCGGAGCCGACGAACTACGGCCGGCGCCGGAGGTCCCGGTGGTGGCCCTGGCCGAACCCGTGCCCGAACAGCCCCGCATGGAACGGCCCCGGCAGCTGCCGGCCGACACCGCCGACTTCGTCGGCCACGACGAGCTGATCGCCACCGCCGAGTCCGTGCTCACCGGCGGCGACCGGGCCATCGGCGTGGTGGTGGTCATCGGCCGTCCCGGGGTCGGCAAGAGCACCGTGGCCACCCACATCGGACACCGGGTCGCCGAGCGGCACTACCCGGACGGACAGCTCTACTGCGACCTGCGCGGCACCGGCGGCGACGCCGAAGGGGCCGTCGACGTGCTCGGCCGGTTCCTGCTGGCGCTGGGCATCCCCGGCCCGATGATCCCCGACGGCCTGGCCGGCCGGGTCGAGATGTACCGGACGCTGCTGGCCGAGCGGCGTGTGCTGGTGGTGCTGGACGACGCGGTCAGCGAGCGGCAGGTGGCGCCGCTGCTCCCGGGCAGCAGCAGCTGCGCGGTGCTGATCACCAGCCGCACCCGGCTCACCGGCGTCCCCGGGGCCCGACAGCTCGAACTCGACGTGCTCGACCACGAGCACGCGCTGGCGCTGCTGCGCCGGGTGGTCGGCGCGGAGCGGGTGGACCGTGAGGTGGAGTCGGCGTCGGCGCTGGTGCGGACCGTCGGCGGGCTGCCGCTGGCGCTGCGGATCATCGCCGCCCGGCTGGCCGCGCGGCCGCACTGGTCGCTGGCGTCGATGGTGCACCGGCTGGCCAGCGAGCGGCGCCGGCTGGACGAGCTGGCCCACGGCGAGATGACGGTGCGGGCCAGCCTGTCGCTGACCCACGATGGCCTTGACCCCCGGTCGCGGCGCCTGTTCGGGCTGCTCAGCCTGGCCGGCGGCAGCACCCTGCCGGGCTGGCTGGCCGGGGCGGTGCTCGACGACGACCACCCGTTCCCGTCCGACCTGCTCGAACCGCTGGTGGACGTGCAGATGCTGGACGTCGCCGCGGTCGAGGCCACCGGCGAGTTCCGCTACCGGTTCCAGGACATGGTGCGGCTGTTCGCCGGCGAGCGGCTGGCCGCCGAGGTCGACCCGGCCGACCACGCCGGCGCGGTGCGGCGGATGGTCGGCGGCTGGCTCGCGCTGGCCGAACGCGCGCACCGGAAGGTCTACGGCGGGGACTACGTGGTGCTGCACGGCGCCGGTCCCCGCTGGCTGCCGCCCGCCGACTACGTCGACCAGGTGCTGGCCGACCCGCTGGACTGGATGGCGGGCGAGCAGGCCAACCTGTGCGCGGCCATCGCGCAGGCGGCCAAGTGGGGCCTGGACGAACTGTGCTGGGACTTGGCGGTTTCGGCCGCGACCCTGTGTGAAATGCGAGGCTACCTCGCCGACTGGCAGCGCACCCACGACGACGCGTTGACCGCGACCCGGGCCGCCGGCAACACCCGCGGCACCGCGGCGTTGCTCGGATCCCTTGGCACACTGCACATCTACCGGCGCGAGTACCCGCGTTCCCGCGAGACGCTGACCGAGGCGCTGGGCCTGTTCCACGCGCTCGACGACGCGCGCGGACTCGGCCTGTGCCGCCGCGACCTGGCGCTACTGGCCCGTTACGACGGCGACGGCGACCGGGCCATGGAGCTGTACGGGCAGGCGCTGGTCGACTTCGGCCGGGTCGAGGACATCGTCGGCCGGGCGTCGGTGCTCACCCAGCGGGCCCAGATCCTGGCCCAGCGCGGGGAACGCGACGTGGCCGGCGCGGATCTCACCGAGGCGATGGCGATCTACCGGTCGGTCGACTACAGCGGCGGCATCGCGCACACCCAACGCCGGATCGGCCAGTTGCAGGCCCAGGCCGGGGAGTACGACCAGGCGACCCGCACGCTCGGCGAGGTGCTGGAGATGGTGCGGCAGAACCGGGACGTCATCGGCGAGGGGCACCTGCTGTGCAACCTGGCCGAGGTCAACGCGGCCGCGCGGCGTTACGACCTGGCGCGGCTCTACTACGAGCAGGCGCTGGCGCGGCGGGAGAACATCATGGACCACGCCGGCGCGGCGTCGGTCCGGGTGGCGCTGGCCGAGGTGCTGACCCGACTGGACCAGCCCGGCCTGGCCGCCGACCTGCTGACCCGGGCCGTGTCGGCTTTCGGTGAGCTGGGCGACGATCGCGGCGTGGTCACCGCGAAGCGCGCCCTGCGCGGGCTCGCCGGGTCGACCGGCGGCGCCGCGCTGGAAGTCGCCGACGCTTCCTGAGCACACCTCAGTCCCACGGGTCGCTGTCCGCGCCGACGAAGGTCGAGGCGGCGACCGAGGTGTGCGCGGGCTGGGTCGCGGCGTCGGCGATTCCGGTCAGGACGACCAGCGCGGCGGTGGCGGCGAGGGTGGCGGCGGCGGTGCGGGCGAGGACCGTGCGGATCATCTTCGGCTCCTGGGGGTTCGGGCGTTTCCGGGCTGATGCCAATGACGCTACGAACCGTTCGAATCCGCGTGCTATCCCGTTGTTTATCCCCTGACTATCATGGCGGCGCGCCTGGCTATCACGGGCGCTGGCCAGCGGCTTTCCGGCTTAGGTGCGGGATGTCGGCGGGATAGCGGAATGGGTTGACATCGTTTTCGAACGCGGATCCGACGCGTTCGCCGAAAACAACCCGTGGGGGTCGTGATGATCGAGTACGCCGTCGCCGGGGGCGTCGAGGAGGAGTTCGGATCGCTGCTGCGCCGGCTGCGCACCAACACCGGGCTGACCCAGCGGATGCTGGCCGACCTGTCCACCATCAGCGAGCGCGCCATCCGGGACCTGGAGCAGAGCCGCGCCCGGCCGCGCACCGACACCGTGCGGCTGATCGCCGAGGCGTTACGGCTGGGCAGACGAGCCAGAGCGGGGCTGGAGCTGGCGGCCAACCACGGCCGACCGCTGCGCCCCACCCTCGACGCCGTGACCGCCGTCCCGCCGGTGGCGCTCGACGCCATTATCGGACGGGACAGCGAAATCGGTGCGGTGACTGCGGAACTGGCCGGTGGCGTCAGCCGACTGGTGGTGCTGCGCGGGCTGCCCGGCGTGGGAAAGACCCGGCTGGCCGTGGAAATCGCCCGTGGCCTGCACAGCCGATCACGACTGCCGGTGCTTTGGTGCACGTCTCCGACGGCCGGCGCGGCGGCGGCGGTGGGCCGGACCAGATCGGACGACTGGCTGGCGCGACTGCTGGACACCGCGAGTCGGGCGCTGTTCGACCCGACTGCCGCCGACGACCTGGCCGAGGTGGCGGAGGCCATCGCCGACCGGGATGCGTTGCTGGTCCTCGACGGCGGCACTCCTCGTGCCGACGCCGTGCTGTGGCTGTTGGGGGAGTGCGCCCGGCTGCGGGTGCTGGTCACCACCACCGATCCTGAGTCGCTGCCTGGTGAGCGCGCCTTCCTGCTCGGACCGCTGGCCGTCCCCGAGGACGAGGTGAGCGATCCTCGCATGATTGCTGCCGTGCCGGCGGTTCGCCTGCTCCTGACCCACCTCGACCGGATCCGCCCCGGCTGCGGTCAGACGCGGGACGAGGCCGCCCTCGTCGCCGCCGTCTGCGCCGCCGTCGACGGTCTCCCGCCCGCGCTCGCCGCCGTCGCCTCCTGGCACGCCGTCTACGATCTGCCCACCCTGCTGGACATCCTGCGCGCCGACCCGGCCGCCCTGCTCGACCCGTCCCTACTGTCCCAAGTGGACTCACACCTCGCCCTGCTGTCCCCCGGCGACCGGGCCGCACTGTCCACACTGGCCGACTTCACCCCCGACGCCAGCCTGCCCGAGCTCGCGTCCGCGACCGGTCTCAGCGTCGCCGCCACCGGACAGGTCCTTCGCAGCCTGATCCTGCACGGCGTCATCCGCGTCCGCCAGACCACCACCGGTTCCCGCTTCCAGATCCTATCCCTCGTCCGCGCCCGGTCGCAGGAATCACCTTGTGCCGCATAGGAATCGGCACCCTTGACCCCGCACTCGGCACCGGCCCGCCCCTGCTGGCGTTGTTCGTGCTCGACGACGTCCCCACCCTGACCGTGCTTCCCGCGCTCCCCACCCCCCACGTCCCCCGCGCCGCCGCCTGGGCACTGAACTCCCTCGGCCATCCCCACCACGGCGGCCGCCTCATCCTCATCGCCGACCCGCCCCCGACCCCCACCCCACTAGCCCAACTCCGCGAATGCCTCGTAGCCATCATGGCCGTCGACGACGCCCTCGCCGGCGGCCACCGCCCCGCCCCAACCCCCGGCACCGGCCTCGCCGAGCGCACCCTTCACACACCCGCCGCCCTCGCTGCTCTCGCCACTTCCACCGGCATCGTCCTAGGTTGAGTGGTTCGACTGAGCGGTTCGATTGAGCGGTTCGATTGAGCGGTTCGACGGGCAGGTCGGCTTTGGGCGGTACGGGGCACCGGCTGCGGCACCTCGCTGGTCTTGGGCTCATTGCGGGCGCGGTGCCGGTGTGTTTTTGGTCGGCTCTTCTGGTGGTTGCGGGTGTGGTTCGGGTGCCCGCGCCGCGCGGTTGCCGTGGGGTGGGGTTTGCGGTGAGGGGTTGGGGTTTTTGTGTGGTTGGGGGTGGGGTGGGGGCTGTTTTGTGGGTGGGGTTTTTGTGTGGTTGGGGGTGGGGTGGGGCGGTGGGTTGGTGGCTCCGGGTGGATTTTGTGTGGAGTCCTCTGGGCGATGGCGTATCGAGGCGCTATCG